>JAYVYD010000070.1:0-13351 GCA_043784605.1 Myxococcales bacterium
CGAGTGGTCGGCGCGTGCGACGGGGCCGGCGACGACGCGCGGTGCGTCGACTACGCCGGAGGCCGCGCGTGCGGACGCTCGTGCATCAGCGACGGCGATTGCGGCAAAGGAGCTCGCTGCAAGCCCACCACGGCCGCGGGCGATCTGCAGTGCGTCTCGGACGACGCGTGCGCGTCTGCGGCGAACACGTGCCAGAAGGATGCAGACTGCACCTTCGGACACTGCGTCGGCGGCGCTTGCTTGGGCCCGCTCGACGTCCCCGACGCAGGCATGGACGCATCGACGACCGTAGCGGATGCAGGTCCCACAGCGGTGGGCTCGAAGGGCGGATGCAACGACGCCGGCGAAGGTCCCGGCAGCGGCGCTTGGTTGTGGGTCCTCACCGCATGGGCCAGGCTCAGTGCGCGTGGCAGCGGTCCATCAGCTTGCTCGTCGCCTCGAGGCGGCCGCCGGCTCCCGAGGTGAACGGATTGCTCGGAGCGGTGAGCAAGCGGCGCACTTCGATGATCTCCTTCGCGTCGCCGAGCGCACACGCCGCCACGGCCCGTTGGCGGATCGCCTCTCGTCCTACGCGCGGAGGCAGCGCGTCTAGGTGAGCGAGCGCGCGATCGAGGAACACCGCGGCGTTGGTCGGATCGTTTCTCTGCGAGGTGCTCTTGCCGAGCAGGTAGCTCGCGAGCGGATCGCGCGTGCGCTCCTCCCATGCACCCAAGCGCGCCGACGCGAGCGCAACGTCCGGCCCGCGATTGGAGTCGCCGACCAACAGCGCCCTCACGGCATCACGCGCGTCTGGGCTCTTCACGGCGATCGATTTTACTTGGAGCGTTCGCGCCTGATCCTCGTCTGGCGTGTGCTCCGCTAGGTCTGCGTAGATCGCGGCGGCCGCGTCGAACTGTCCGTCTTGCCACGCGCGATCGGCGAGAGCCTCACGCGCCTTGTGCGCATAGGCGAGCGGGGCGTCGGTCGCGATCGACTCGAGCATCGCCTTGCCTCGCGAGACATCCCCTTCCTTCAACTCCATCGTGGCGAGCGAGAACGAGACGGCCCAGTCGTGGCCATCCCGCACCAGCGCCTTGCCGTAGGCCGCGCGCGCGCCCGTCAGATCGTGTGAGTCCCGGCACACGTCGCCACCGTGCTTGAGTGCGTCCACGACGTGCGGGCACGGCCTCGCCCACACGCTCGGTCGCTCGAACTTCGAGTCCACGTACGCGACAGCCGCGGGCGGTAGCGTGACCTTGTCGAGCGCCTCTCGGAACTCAGCGTCGATCGCCGTCCAAGACTTGCCGACGAGAGCATCGAGCGACCCTCCCGCATACCAATCGCGGAGGACCCCCGACCCCCGCGTGTCGAGCAGCCAACGCACGAACGCGCCCGCGAGCGTGTAGCTTTTGCTCGCCGAGCCCCCGAGAAAATCCACTGAGAAGATTTGGGACATGGGCGGGAGCTTGTCTTTGCGCTTCATAGCGGCCGCCCACTCCAGATCGGTGAGCTCGTCTTCGTCGGGTGACGCCGCGACGGCGACGCCCTCGATGAGACCAGGGTTGGGCCACCAGCCGCCGGCCTCTCCGGCGATGTGGAAGGGGCCCCGCCCGAAGCTGCCGGCGACCGCGTGCGCGATCTCGTGACCGAGCACCGGGTGCGGATAGCTTCCGAGCTGCAGGTACACCTCGCGGCGCCACGGCTTCGCGATGTACGTGTCCGCGGCGCCCATCAAACGCCTCTTTTCTGCGGAGTCGCGGAAGAAGAACGCTCGAATGCGATTGTCTTCGTGTGTCCCTAACACTCTCTCGGCGCTCTCGATCTCCTCGTCGCAGTCCTTGGCCAGCAGCGCGGACTCTTCGTCGCGGAGCGTCTTCGGGAACACGACGTCGCATCTCTCGCCAGCGCGCGCCCCGCCGAGCTCGCGCGCGATGGTCTCGGGCGTCTCCCAGTGACCTAGCGCGGGGCCAGAGAGCGTGATCGCGACGCTGGCCAGCGCGAACGCAGCGCCGAGCGCGACCCTCGAAACTTTTCGCTCCAAACGAACGCCGTTGCCCGGTGTGCGCCGCGCGGCCGAGGCGAGCGTGAGCACCGCGAGTACAGTGGCGAACGAGCCCAAGCGATACGTCAGCAGCGGCGTACCTGCGTCCGTGACCGTGTCGTAAAGCGTGCCGTTGAAGAAGCCGAAGAACGGGTCGTACGCGAAGACCATCGGCGACGAGTAGAAGCGCCACAGAGAGATCGCGACGCCGCCGAGCGGACCGAGCAGCGCGATCGTCACCGCGGCGAATCGGCGCCGTCTGCGATGCATCGCGCGCTCACCTGCGAACCAGCCCCAGAGGCCGCCCATGATCGAGCCGAACCCGGCAGTGAGCGCGAACGTGAGGAGACCTCCCCAGAGATCACAGATGCCGACGCGGAGGCCGTGCACGAGCCCGACCGCGATCCCGAGCAGCGCAAAACGAACGCCGTTCCACGCTCCTCGCCGCGCACCGTCGAACGGAGCCCCCGCCTTTGCGGAGATCTCGAGTGCGGTGGCGATCGCGCACGCGCTCGGCAAGATCACTCCGCTGATGACCGCGTGCTCGTAGCCCAGGCCCCCGAGCTGCGGCAGAAAGCCGAGCCCGAAGAGCAACATCCCCGAGACGAGCGCGGCGATCAACGGCGCGCGGCTCTCGAACATCAAGGCGGCGGTACGTCTGCAGGCGGAGGTACGCTGGTGCTCGCTGGCGCGGGCGGCTCGAGGGCGAGAGGCAAGATCTCTTCGACGCGCTTGATCAGGTGGATCGTGAGCTCATCGCGCACATCTTTGGGTAAGTCTTCGAGATCGCGCTCGTTGCGGAACGGCATGAGGATCGTGGTGATGCCGGCGCGGTGAGCCGCGAGCAGCTTTTCTTTGATGCCGCCCACCGGGAGCACCATCCCACGCAGCGTGATCTCGCCCGTCATCGCGATGTCACGCTTGACCGCGCAGCCGAGCATCAACGAGCACACCGCGGTGAAGATCGTGATGCCCGCAGACGGGCCGTCTTTGGGTGTGCCGCCCTTCGGGAAGTGGATGTGCAGATCGATCGTCTTCATGAAGTCCGGATCGAGGTGCAGCTGCTCGGCTCGGCTTCGCACGAACGACACGGCCGTTGCCGCCGACTCTTGCATCACACTCTTGAGGTTGCCGGTGACCGTGATGCTGCCCTTGCCGGGCATCTTCGAGGCCTCGATGAAGAGAATGTCTCCGCCAGAAGGCGTCCACGCGAGGCCCGTCGCGATTCCGGGCGCCATCGTGCGCTCGGACAAATCGGGCTGGTATCTCGGTGCGCCAAGCACCTTCTCGACGAGCTCGGCCGTCGCCTTCTCGTGCACGTCCTCGCCCTCTGCCAAGCGCACGGCGATCGCGCGGCACACGGCGCCGATCTCGCGCTCGAGGTTGCGCACGCCGGCTTCGCGCGTGTAGCGCTCGATGATCGCGACGATGCCGTCCTTGGTGAACTCGAGCCGCTCGTCGGTGAGCCCGTGCGACGAGAGCTGCTTTGGGCACAAGAACTCTACGGCGATGTTCAGCTTCTCCGTGCGCGTGTAGCCGGGCACCTCGATCACCTCGAGGCGATCCCAGAGCGGATGGGGGATGGTCTCCGGGTTGTTCGCGGTCGCGAGGAACGTGACCTGCGAGAGATCGAAATGCGTGTCGATGTAGTGATCTTGGAACGTGCTGTTCTGCGCCGGATCGAGCACCTCGAGCAGCGCGGCTCCGGGATCCCCCATCACGTCGACGCCCATCTTGTCGACCTCGTCGAGGACGAGCACGGGGTTCTTCACGCCGACCTTCTTGAGACCCTGAATGATGCGACCCGGGAGAGCGCCCACGTAGGTGCGACGGTGGCCGCGGATCTCTGCCTCGTCACGCACGCCGCCGAGCGCGATGCGGTGATAGCGACGACCCATCGAGCGCGCGATCGATCGACCGAGCGAGGTCTTTCCCACTCCGGGCGGTCCGATGAAGCAGAGGATCGGTCCCTTTTTGTCGGCGCGCAGCTTGCGGACGGCGATGTACTCGACGATGCGCTTCTTCACCTTCTCGAGACCGAAGTGATCCTCGTCGAGGCAGCGGCGGACGTCTTGGGGGTCCAGCTTGTCTTGCGTCGTCTTGCTCCACGGGAGGTCCGCGAGCCACTCGAGGTAGGTGCGCGTCACGTTGTACTCGGCGCTCTGCTGCGCCATTCCGGCGAGCCGTGAGAGCTGCTTTTTGGCGATCTTGTTCGCGTCCTCGGGGAGCTCGGCTTTGCGCAGCCTGTCGCGCAGCTCCTCGACCTCGTCGTCCTCGTTGCTCTCGCCGAGCTCGTCTTTGATGGTGCGCATCTGCTGGCGGAGGATCGCCTCGCGCTGGTTCTTGCCCTCGCCTTCGACCATCGCGCGCACTTGCTTGTGCACGCGCAGGACGTCGAGATGCTTTTTGACCATCGCCGCGACGACGCGCACGCGCGCCTTCGGATCGAACGTCTCCAGCACCTTTTGCTTGTCCGCGACGCTCGCTTGTTCGCTCGTGAGATTGCTCGCGATGAGATCGGCGAGCGCGCCGCTCTCGCGCACGTTGTCGAGAATGCCGGCTGTTTCTTTGGGGAGGTTCGGCATCAGCAAGAGCGCCTCGCGCATCGACTCGCGCAGCGCATTGCCCAGCGCGTCGAGCTCCGGGTCCCGCTCGAGGTCCTCGCCGACACGCACGACGCGCCCCTTCATGTACGGCTCGAGGCTCGTGCGCTCGGCGATCTCCAAGCGAGAGAGACCGTGAAGCACCACGGAGTAATTCTGGGGTCCCAGCCGGATCACCTTCACCACGCGGGCGAGCGTGCCGACCTGATAGAGATCGTCCCAGCCCGGCTCGTCGATGTCGCTGTCTTTCTGGCTGATGATCCCCAAGACCGGACGCTCGAGACCCAGTAGGTCTTCGACCAAGCGAACGCTCCGCGCGCGCCCGACATTGATCGGCACGACGCTGGCGGGGAAGACCACGCTGTTGCGCAGCGGCAAAATGGGAACGATATCGGGCTCCGAAGTACGCGAAGTAGACACGGTCCCGCTATAGCACGCAGTCCGCGTAAGGCGCGGTTGCGATGGCGGAGCGCGAAGGCTACCGTGGTCTGCGAATGCGGTGGGTCTGGCTCGTTGGCGGTTTGGTTGGGTGCGGGCTCGCGCAAGGTGGCGTCGTGACACCCGACGTAGTCGATGGGGCCGTTACCCCGGACGCCTCGATCCGTGAGGACGCGCAGCCTAGGGACGCGTCGCAGGATCAGCTCCCTCCCGATGCTTCCGTGATGAGCTGCGACCCCAACAAGCCCTTCGATCCGACGATCGGGGTCGTCGAGATCAACACGGCAAGCCAGAACGAGTCTCTTCGCACGTTCGGCAATGGTCTCGGCGCCATGTTCTCCTCGAACCGCGTCGGGTTCGGAGGGTTTGACCTCTTCATCACCTCGCGCGCGACGACGTCCTCGCCTTACCTGGCGGCGGCGAATGCCGGCTCGTTCCTGAACACCGCGTATGACGAGACGGCTCCGACGCTCACGGACGACGGCCTGTCGCTCTACTTCGACCGCAAAGTGGGGACGTTTCAGATCTACCAAGCGAAACGCGTCAGCACCTCCGATACCTTCGGCGTCGGTGCACTGGTGCCCTTCATCGGAGGCGGCGGGGCGACCAACGACTTCGGACCGTTCGTCAGCCGCGATGGGGCCCGCATTTACTTTACGTCGGACCGCAAGCCGAACGTCGGTGACTTCGACATCTATCGCGCGGACGTCGGGGCCAGCGGCTACTTCCAAATGCCCGTCCGGCTGACCGAGCTCTCCCTGAAGGGCTCGGCCTCCGCAGTGCCTGTCCTCACCGCGGACGAACTCACGATGTACTTCGCGAGCACGCGCCCCGACCCGCAGGCCAAGGGCAGCTACGACGTGTGGAGGGCGACGCGCGCCACGAAGAACGACCCGTTCGGTGCGCTCGTGGTGGTCCCCGAGCTGTCGACGGGCGCAATCGACTTCCCGTCGAGCATCAGCAACGACGGCTGCACCATCCTGCTGACGAGCGACCGCGCGGGCGGCCAGCTCGAGATCTACTCGGCCACTCGCCCCAAGTGATCCCGAGGTTCGGTGATTGCGTTTGCCCTCCGGGCTCGCTCCTCACGTCAAGCGGCTCAAGTCCGCGGCTTTTGCCTTCGGGCTGGCGCAGCATGTTCCCTCGGCCGCCTCAAACATGATAATCAGGTCGCGATGAGGCTCGGCGCTTCTTTGGTCTTGATGATGGTCTCGCTCGTCCTAGTCGGGGCGTGCGGCGGGGCGACCGCGCAGGATCCGTCGAGCGCCCTGCACGAGTACGCACACGCCCTCGAAGAGGGTCGCTCGGACGACGCATACAGGCTGCTCTCCGACGAAGCCCGCCGCGGAGTCTCCATCGAGGCTTTCCGGCGGATGGTCAAGGACGACCCCAACGAGGTCCGCGAGTTCGGTCGCGCGCTGTCGCGTCCCACAGCGCCTCCGGTCGTCACGGCGAAGGTAACGAGCCCGAACGGCCAAGAGCTCTCGCTCGTCCTGGAGGACGGCAAGTGGAAGGTTGACTTGTCAGCCGTCGACTTTTACGAGCAAGACACGCCTCGGCACACGGTCGTCGCGTTCACGCGCGCGCTCGAGCGCAAGCGCTACGATGTCGTGCTTCGCTTCGTCCCCGACGCACACAAGGAAGGCGTGACGCTCGAAAAGCTGAAGGCGTCTTGGGAGGGACAAGAGAAGCCCGAGACCGAGCAGTTGCAGGCCGCGCTCAAGCAAGCGACCCCCACCGCCGCGATCGAGGAGACGGGCGAACGAGCGGCGATGCCGTACGGATCGGGAACGCTCCAGCTCGTGCGAGAGCACGGCGTCTGGAAAATCGAGAGCTTCGGCAGCGCTTCGGAGCACCAGTGAACCTCCACACGTTGAAGCTCTAAGCCCTAATGGCGGAAGAGAGCCACGGCTCCGCGCGTGCCCGCAAACTCGGGCGTCGCTATGGCGTGATCGTGTTGGCGATCGTCGCGGTCGCGTTCACCATCAGCCTCACCACGCAAATCATCACACAATGCTTCGGACTGAACGCGGGCAACAAACTCCCACCGGAAGACTGCGTTCGAGGGATCCGCACGCTCGAGTCCGCGCTCGATGACGCGAACGGCAAGGCAGGTCGAGAGCGCGAGGGCGAAGGCGTCCATCGCGCTTGGAGCAACGGGCTCATGCCCGAGTGGAGCCAGGCCCCGGCGATCGAGCGGACTTGCGCTCAGACGCCCGAGGGGACGCAGGCGTACGCGTCGCTCGCGCGTCTGCGCCACGCCTATGAAGTCGCGCTGGATCAACGCGTCACAGACGTGAAGCCGCTGCGCGAGACCCTCGAGGCGCAGATCGCTCCGCGCTGAGGAAGTCGTCCGTACTCTCCCCCTTTGGTCGCTTTCGCGCTAAAGCCCTGGCTCCAGATGTCCGAGCAAGCAGCCCTTCCGACTTTCGACGCACTTCCACTGTCCGCTGACATACGTCGCGCCATCACCGACCTCGGCTACGTGAACCCGACGCCCGTGCAGCTTGCGGTCTTCGAGCCCGCGATCGCCGGCAAGAGCCTCGTCGTGCAGGCGCGCACCGGGACAGGCAAGACCGCCGCGTTCGGTCTGCCGCTGCTCGACGGCCTCGTGAAGAAGAACATCCCGCACGTCCAAGCGTTGATTCTGACGCCGACCCGCGAGCTCGCGCTGCAGGTGATGCGCGAGCTCGAGTCGCTCGCCCGACACCGCGGAACGCACGTCGTCGCGATCTACGGAGGCGCCGCGATCGGCCCGCAAGTCGAGGCGCTGCAGGGTGGCGCGCAGATCGTGGCGGGGACGCCGGGTCGCGTGCTCGATCACATTCGCCGCGGCACCTTCGACACCACGCACATACGCGTGTTCGTCCTCGACGAGGCCGACGAGATGCTCTCGATGGGCTTCGCCAAGGAGCTGCACGCGATCGCCGATACGCTCCCCAAGGATCGCCAAGGTCTGTTTTTTAGCGCGACGATCCCGCCGGACATCGAGCGCTTGGCGCAGAGTCAGCTGAAGGATCCGGAGTTCATCACGCTCTCGTCCGATCAGATCGGCGCGCTCGAGATCAACCACTCGGTGTTCTTCGCGCAGGGCGACAAAAGGCAGGGCCTGCTTCGAGTGCTCGAGGTCGAGGACCCCGAGAGCGCGATCCTCTTCTGCAACACCAAAGACGAGACCGAGCGCGTCTCGGCGTTGCTCAACAAGAACGGCTACGACGCTGACTGGCTCAACGGAGATCTCGAGCAGCGCGAACGCGAGCGCGTGATGAGCGCGACGCGCGAGGGCCGCTTGCGGTTCTTGGTCGCGACCGACGTAGCCGCGCGCGGCATCGACATCTCGCACCTGACGCACGTGATCAACGCCGACTTCCCCGAGTCCGCAGAGGCATACGTGCACCGCACGGGCCGCACGGGCCGCGCGGGGCGAACGGGAACGGCCATCAGCATCATCGGGCCGAAGGACATCGGCGCGCTCTACTTGCTCAAGCTCACGTATGGCATCAAGCCCGTCGAGCGGCAGATGCCGAGCGACGCGGAGGTGAAGACCCGCGCCGAAGCAGACCTCGTGACGATGTTCGTCGACGCGTCCGCGCTTCGCGAGCCTCACCCCGAGGACTTGGCGCTCGCGCGCAGGCTGCTCACGCACGAAAGCGCCGAGCGTGTCGTGGCCGGATTGCTCCGCGATCACCTCGGCGCAAGGCCAGACGCGCAAGCGAGCGCGGCCGAGGCACGTCGCGCGAAGGCGCCCGCCCCCACTGCCACTGCCACAGCAGAGCAAACCGTAAAGTACGTGCCCAAGCCGTTCGCGGCCCCTGCGCGTGCCGCGGCTCCCGCGCGTGCTGCGGCCCCGGCTCATGCTGCGGCTGTCGCCCCCGCTGCGCCGAGACAGCGTCCACCGCGGAGGCGGGAGCCTCCGGCTCCAGAGCGCACCGCGGTGGCGAGCGATACGGGGCTCCCCGGTTACACGGAGGGTCCCGCCGACTCAGAGCCGATCACGCTTCGTAAGCGCGAAATGCCGAAAAATGAAGCCGCTCACGAGCCCGAAGAGGGTGCCGACTTCGTGCAGATCTTTGTCAATGTCGGCAAACGCGACGGCGCGGCGCCGACCGATCTCCAACGAATGCTCACGGAGAACGCCGGCATCGATCGCAAAGACACGGGCCGCATCCGCGTTCGCGATCGCAACAGCTTCGTCAGCGTTCGCATCGGCGACCTGGACAAGGCGCTCGCCGCGTTCGTCGGCCAGGTGTTCGGAGGCCGCAGCGTCATCGCCGAGCGCGCCCGCGAGCGCGCCGAATAGCTTTCGACACATCTCCACCTGGTAGCGCCCAGAATAAAATTCTACCGTTCACTCGCCCAATTGCGATTTTGCTCCGGTGACGGTTGAGCAAAGGCACCCCGTTGCCGTATTCTGCGGGACCATGACTGCAGCAAGCGTCGCGGTCGCGCAACGCGCTTCCGAACCGAAGGCCTCCGCACCCCTCACCCTACGGAACCTGCTCGACGCACGTCGAAAAGAAGGCCGAACGTTCTCGCTCGACGAGGCGATCGCGATCATCGTGCCGCTGTGCCTCGACTTGAAGGAACGGCACGACAGAGGGGAGAAGCTCTACGTCCACCCTTCGTGTATCGCGCCCGGTTCGGACGGCCTGGCGAAGGTCCAGCCGAGTCTCGCGATCTTGCCAACGCACGCGCACGACCGCGCGTGCATGGCCCCCGAGCTCCAGCGCAGCCTCGCCCCCGGGGACTCACGCGCGAGCGTGTTCTCCGTCGGAGCGGTGCTCTACGAGATGGTGACGAACAAGCACATTGGTCCGGGCATGCAGCGGCCGCGTGAGGTCGACCCGACCCTCCCCGACGCACTCGAGGTGTTGTTGGCGAAGGCGCTCGTCGGCGACCCGGCGCACCGACCGGACGACCTCGGCGCGCTCGCCAGCGCGATGCACCACATCGCGCCGATGAAGAGCATTCATCCGCCGGACATCGACCCGGCACTCCTCGATCACGGCGCCTCGTTCGAGGTGGACATCCGGCTGTCGATGTTGCCACCCAGCGAGATCGAAGCGTCTCCGCCGATCCCCCGGGCCGCACCGATGCCCATGATCGATCGAATCTCGCCGCCGGTCATCCAGCGCATCTCGACCGAGCCGGTGAGCAGCAGGAACGACCCGACGACACGACTCTCGCAGCTCAAGATGAGGCTCGAGGCGGATCCGCGCCCCCGCTACGTCGTGAGCAAAGACAAAATGGATCATGGCCCCTTCACGGCGGTCGAGCTCCTCCAGCAAATCGCGAGCAACCAGTTCGTCAGCGACAACGGCCTCCGCGACGAAATCTCCGGGCAGTCCAGGCTCATCAAAGAGTGGGAGGAGTTTTCGCCATTCGCCGAGCAGGCCGCGCTGAAGCGCGACATCGTCGCAGAGAAGAAGGAAGTCGCGCGCGTCGTCGAGCAAGAAAAAGCCGCAGGTACCGCGAAGTCGACCATCGGGATCGTGGTGGTCGTCGCGTTGGTCGCCGTCGGCGCCGTGTTTGTCATCAAAGCCGTCGGCAGCAAGAAGGACGACATCGCGATCGCTGACGACAAAGCCGGCGCGAACATGGACCCCGCTGGCAGCATCAAGGGCCAGAAGCGGAACAAGCCCGGCGGCGGTGGCGGCGGCGGTAGCTTCGGTGGCGGGGGCCAGAGCTTCGAGGCCGCGTGGGCAAAGGCCGAGCAGAAGGTCGACCTTGCGGGCGGCGGTCAGCGCGACCTCACCCTCGATGAGCTCTCCCGACCCATGCAGAATGCAAGCTTCATCAACGGCTGCGGCGCGCCCGACAGCATGCACGTTCACGTGGTGGCCGCCGTTCAGAACGGGCACCCCGTCGGCGTCACGGTGACGACCTCACCGCCGAACGCGGGTGTCGCCTCCTGCGTCGACCATGCCGTTCGCGGTATCGCGTGGCCCGTCAGCCCGAACATGGACAAGGTCGAGACGAACTACTGAAGCGTTTCTGGCGGCAAGCCGCGACGGCCAAGACCCGGATTGTAAGCATGCTTACAATTCACCCCGGGCGTGCAGGACGACGCGTGTCCGGACCCCCGGCTGCCTGCATGTTTACAGACCGGCCGAATTGATCGCTCAGTTCGCCGAAGCGCTCGCCTGCGGGCTCTTTTTCTTCGTGTACAGGCCCATGAGCGTCGTCTCGTACTTCTCGAGGACCTTGCGGCGCTTCACCTTGAGGCTTGGCGTCAGCATCTCGTTCTCCGTGGTGAAGTCCTCGGTGATGAGCGCGAACTCTCTGATCTCCTCGAAGCCCTTGAACTCGCTCCCGTACTTGCCGAGCTCCTTCTTGAAGAGATCTTTGACCTTCGCGTGCTCCAAGAGAGCGTCTCCCGTCGCGGTGATCCCGACCTCCGCGGCGAACTTCTTCACGGCCTCCACGTTGGCGACGAGCAGCGCCACGTTGCACGGCTTGTTATCGCCGAATACGAACGCGTTGAGGATGTAGGGCGAGAGCTTGAGCTTCTCCTCGAGCGGAGACGGCACGACGTACTTGCCATTCTCGAGCTTGTACTGCTCTTTGATCCTGCCTGTAATATACAAGTATCCGTGCGGGTCGAGGTAACCCTGGTCACCGGTGCGGAAGCCTCCGTCTCCGACGAATACGGCAGCGTTCTCCTCGGGGCGCTTCAAGTAGCCCTGCATCACGTTCGGGCCGTAGACGAGAATCTCTCCCTCGACGCGGTCGGTGCGCACCGACGTGGTCACCTTGGGATCGATCACGATACGAACACCGGGGATCGCGCGGCCGACCGAGCCGATGCGGCGCTCGCCCGGGCAGTTGGTGGTCGCGATGGGCGACGTCTCCGAGAGGCCATATCCCTCGTAGACCGTGACGCCGAGGCTGTCGATGAACTCGGCCACGTCACGGCTGATCGCCGCGCCCCCGCTGAACGCATAGCGCAGGCGTCCGCCGAAGCGCGCGCGCACCTTGCTGAACACGAGCTTGTCCGCGAGCGTGAGGACGACGTGCTCCTTGATCGAGAGTCGCGTGCCGTCTCTCTCCTTCGCTGCGGCGGCGAGCGCCGACTTGACCATCGACTGAATGGGCGCCGGCTGCTCGGCGATTTGCTTCTGCACCGCTTGATAGATCTTGTTGAAGATCCGGGGCACGCTCATGAGAACTGTGGGGCGAACCTCCGCGAGGTTCTCGATGATCTTGTTGGTGCTCTCGCAGAGACCCATGCTCGCGCCGAGCGAGAAGAGGCAGTGCAGCTCGCAGACCTGGCCGAACACGTGCGCCCACGGCAAAAACGAGAGCGAGCGATCCGCCTCGTTCATGGGGAAGATCGAGTGCACTGCGTTGACGTTGGAGGCGATGTTGTAGTGCGAGAGCACGACGCCCTTCGGGTTGCCCGTGGTGCCGCTCGTGTAGATGATGCACGCGGTGTCTTCGCGCTTGGGCTTCTGCGCGCCGACGCGATTCGTGGAATCCAAGAGCGACTTGTAGGTCGTCACCTTGGAGCCCTCGCCGGCCACCTCCTCGAGGCACACGATCTTCTGCAGCGAAGGCACCACGTCGAAGAGCTTCTTGCACTTGTCCAGGATCGCCTTGTTCGCGACGACGAGCACCTTGGCGTCGCAGTCGTTCACGATGAACTCCCAGTCCTTCTCGTGCTGCGCCTCGTACATGGGGACGAACGCCGCACCGAGACCGAAGCACCCGTACGCGAGGACCGCCCACTCGACGCGGTTGTCGCTGATGATCGCTACGTGATCGCCGCGTGACAACCCGAGCGCCGCGAGACCGGCGCGCGCGCGCTCGACGTCCTTGCCGAACTGGTCGTACGTGCTCCACGTCCAGGAGCCTGCTCTTTTGGTCCCGAAGAGCTCGCGAGAGCCGTAGCTCTTGATGGCGTAATCGAAGATGTCGACGAGGTTCTCGAATTCGGCAGTCATGAAGGCAAACGATAACACCGCGCCCGCGTGTCGGTCCGTACTCTCGTACCGGCGCGTGCTTGAAAAGCCGGGCCGTGCTACGTGCCGCACCGTGAGTGGCACTTTCTTCCTCCAGACGTTCGGCTGTCAGATGAACGTCCACGACTCCGACCGCATGGAAGAAGTGCTGCGCGCGCACGGGTGGGCTCGCGTGCCGACCTCCGCGGAGGCGGACGTGATCGTGCTGAACACCTGCAGCGTTCGCGAGAAGGCCGAGCAGAAGCTGCGCAGCGAGGTGGGCCGCCTCGTTCCCTTGAAGCGAAATAAGCCTGACCTCGTGATCGTCGTCGCCGGCTGCGTTGCGCAAC
>JAYVYD010000071.1:0-10170 GCA_043784605.1 Myxococcales bacterium
CCAAAAAGCCGGGAGTGCCGCGCTCGATCACGAGCATCGAGATGCCGCCGTGACCTTCGCCGCCGGTGCGCACCGCGCAGGTCACGAAGTCTGCGCGGACGCCCGAGGTGATGAACGTCTTGCTGCCGTCGACGACATAGTGTTCACCCTCTCGCACGGCCTTCGTCTTGAGAGAAGCGACGTCACTGCCTCCGCCAGGCTCCGTGATCGCGAGCGCGGCGATGAGCTCGCCCCGCAGCGTGGGTCTCACGAAACGGTCGACCTGCTGAGGCGTGCCCATCTTCACGATGGGAGGAAGCGCGATGCCGTGACTCCCGAGGCCCACGACCGTGCCGACGCTCTTGCCCGCGAGCACTAGCTCCTCGGAGGCGACGAGAACGTGCGTGACGTCTCCGCCTCCGCCGCCGACGCTCTCGGGATAGCCGATGCCCATCAGCGAAGCGCCCGCCAGGTCACGGTAGAGCTCGCGAGGAAATTCTTCGGCCTCTTCCCAAGCGTGCGCGTGAGGCGCGATCGCAACGGAGGCGAATTTGCGGGCCTGCGCCCGAAGCTGCGCGTGCACCTCGGTCTCGAACAAATAGGTCGGCATGCGCGCAGACTACAACTCTCGCGTGCTATATGCCGCCGCGTGATCCGACTCGACGGCGTGACCAAACAGCATGGCAAGCAGGTCCTCTTCATGGACGCGCAAATGGGCGTGTTCAAGGGAGAGAAGATCGGCTTGGTCGGACCCAACGGTGCGGGCAAGTCGACCATCTTCCGGCTCATCGTCAAAGAAGAGCACCCGGACGGCGGCCAGGTGTCGATCGATCGCGGCGTCACCATCGGCTACTTCAGCCAAGACACGGGCGACATGGGTGGCCGCAGCGTGCTCGAGGAGACCATCGCGGGAGCAGGCGAGGTCGCGGACGTCGCGCACGAGCTGCACGAGCTCGAGCACGCGATGGCGGACCCCGACAAGGCGGACGAGCTCGATCGCGTCGTCACGCGCTTCGGAGAGGTGCAGGCGCGCTTCGACGAGCTCGGCGGCTACGCGCTCGAGAGCAAGGCGCAAGAGATCTTGGCAGGGCTCGGGTTCGATCCCGAGGTGGTCACCGGAGACGTCGCGAAGCTCTCCGGAGGCTGGAAAATGAGGGTCGCGCTCGCGCGCATCCTGCTCATGCGCCCGGACGTCTTGCTGCTGGACGAGCCCACCAACCACTTGGACATCGAGGCTATCCTCTGGCTCGAGGGCTTCTTGCGAGACTTCGCCGGCGCGCTGGTGATGACGAGCCACGATCGCGAGTTCATGAACCGCCTCGTTGGCAAGGTCATCGAGATCGACGGCGGCGAGCTGGTCACGTACTCGGGCAACTACGATTTTTACGACAAGCAGCGCCTGCTCGCCTCGGCGCAGCAGCAAGCCCAGTTCGATCGGCAGGAGGCGATGCTCGAGAAGGAGCGCGCGTTCATCGCCCGCTTCAAGGCGCGAGCGAGCCACGCCGCCCAGGTGCAGTCGCGTGTGAAGAAGCTCGAGAAGATCGAGGTCGTGGAGCCGCCGCGCACGCGCAAGGTGGTGGACTTCGATTTCCGCGCACCGCCGCGCTCGGGCGAGGACGTCGCCAAGCTGGATCACGTCAGCAAGAAGTACGGCAACAAGGTCATCTACGACGGCTTCGACTGGCTCGTTCGTCGCGGCGAGCGGTGGTGCGTGATGGGCAAGAACGGCGCAGGCAAGAGCACGCTGCTCAAGCTGATCGCTGCTGCAACAGAGCCGGACGACGGAAAAGTGACGATCGGCGCCTCGGTGAAGCTGGGCTACTTCGCGCAGCACGCGATGGACGTGCTGGACGCGGACAAGTCCGTGCTCGAGACGCTGCAGACCAGCTTTCCACTCGCCACGCAGGGCACGCTACGCACGCTACTCGGCGCGTTCGGCTTCTCCGGAGACGACGTCGAGAAGAAGGTGAAGATCCTCTCCGGCGGCGAGAAGGCGCGCGTCGTGCTCGCGACGATGCTCTTCGATCCGCCCAATTTCCTGGTCCTCGACGAGCCCACGAATCACTTGGACCTCTGGACCAAAGAGATGCTCATGCAGGCGCTCGCGAAGTTCGAAGGCACCATGCTGTTCGTCTCGCACGATCGTCAGTTCTTGCGCGCGCTCACCAACCGCGTCCTCGAGATCACCCCCACGTCGCGTCACGTCTACGGTGGAGGCTACGCGGAGTACGTGGACGAGACGGGCCGCGAGGCCGCGGGGCCAGCCTAGCCCGCGGGGCCGGCGTAGAGAGTTCTGCTAAAAAAGACACTCCGTCGCTTGACGAGAATTATGCCGAGTGCCATCTTCGTCTCATGCGAATTGGCCTAGTGGGTGGCATCGAGCGCTCGCGTAACTTCTTGGTCGAGGCCGCGGCGAGCGCGGGGCATTCGCTCGAGGTGCACGACGGCGAGGTCGGAGGTCGCGGTGCCGCGGTCTTGGCGGGCGTCGTGGATCGCGCGGACGTCGTCATCATCTCGGTGGGTATCAACAGCCACGGCGGCGCGCTCATCGCGAAGGACCTGGCGAAGAGGAGCGGGCGCCCGTCCGTGATCATTCGTAACCCGAGCAAGTCGGCGCTGCTCAGGGCGATTCGAGAGCTACCGCCAGCGCCTGCTCGACACTGAAGACACGATCGTAGATCGCGCGGCCGACGATCACCGCGTCGATGCCAGGGTGCTTTTTGAGCTCGCGCAGGTGATCGAGCGATCCGATGCCGCCCGAGGCGATCACGGACATCCGCGTCTCACGCGCGAGACGTGCCGTGGCCTCCACGTTGGGACCGGTCTTCGTGCCGTCACGCGAGATGTCCGTGTACAGTACACCGAAAATCGGCGACCCCGTGAAACTAGCCGCCAAATCGATCGCGCTGATGGTGGAGACCGACGTCCACCCGCTCGTCGCGACCATGCCGTCCTTGGCGTCTACGGCGACGATGACTTGCATGGGGTGTGCGGCGCAGAGCCCGCGTACGAGCTCGGGATCGCTCGCGGCGAAGGTGCCGAGCACCACACGCTCCGCGCCCGCGCGCAGGTAGCTCTCCGCGGCCTGCCGTGATCGCACGCCACCTCCGGCTTGCACGCCCGGTCCGAACGCTTCGGCGATCGCGCGCACGAGCTCGAGCTGCTCGCAATGGCCGGCACGGCTGCCCTCGAGGTCGACGACATGGAGTCGCGAAGCACCGGCCGCACGAAACGCGAGAGCGCGCGCGACGGGATCGTCGTCATAGACGGTGACCTCGTCGTAGTTGCCCTTGTGGAGTCTCACCGCCTTACCGCCGAGCAGATCGATCGCGGGGACGATCACCATGACGTTCGCCAAAACCGCGAGAGGAGTCGCAGGCCCGCGCCCTGGCTTTTTTCAGGGTGAAACTGCACGGCGAGGACGTTGTCCCGGCTCACCGCGGAGACGAAGGTCTCACCGTGCGTCGTCCGACCGAGCACGCAGTCGTCGCTGACGGGGGCGACTGCGTAGGAGTGCACGAAGTAGAAGTGCTCGGCTGCGGGGAGCCAAGTGTTGTCGCGCGCGGGCTCCACGGTGTTCCAACCCATGTGAGGGACCTTCACGCCGGGACGCGACGGCAGCTTGCGCACGACGCCGTCGAAGATCGCGAGACCGAGGCTCTTCGGGTCCGGCGCCTCTTCGCTCGAAACGAACAAAATCTGAAGACCCAAACATAGACCGAGATACGGCTTGCCCGCGCGGATGGACGCGACGAGCGCCTCGCGCAGTCCGCCGTCGAGCGCTCGGGAGCAATCACGGAACGCGCCCTGGCCCGGGAACACGACGACGTCTGCGCTTCCGATCGCGTCCGGATCGCCGGAGCGCGCGAGCGTGATGGAGACGCCCGCATCTGCGGCAGAGACAAGGAGCGCGCGCTCGACGCTCGCGAGATTGCCCATGCCCGTGTCGACGACGACGACCCTCTTCACGGGACGAGCACCGTTCCGACGCTCCCGGGCTCGCGCACTTCTCTGGCTAAATCACCGCGCTTCAGCCTGCCGACGATGTGCACCGAAGGGACGCCCGACGCGATGGCAGCGAACGACTCCTCGAGCTTCGGGATCATGCCCTTGTTCACCACTCCCTCGTCGATCGCCTTTTTTCCGTCGGCGCGAGTCATGCGCGGAATGCGCGAGGTGGGGTCTGCGAGGTCTCTCATCACACCGGGCACGTCACTTACCAACAAGAGCGCCCGCGCGTGCGTTGCGAGCGCGACCTGGTTGGCGACGATGTCCGCATTGATGTTGAAGACGTCCCCGTAAGTGTCGCAACCGAGGCACGCGAGCACCGGAACGAAATTTCCTCTCAAGAGAAGATCGAGGAGCTCGAGGTTCACGCCCGTGACGTCTCCGACGTGGCCGAAGTCGATAGGATCGGGGCCCGCACCGGCCACGACCTTGGGGGCTCGCTTGACGGCGCCGATCGCTCCGCTGCTCGCGCCGTGCAGCCCTACCGGCCTCGCGCCGGCAGCGTGGAGGCGAGCGCACAGGTCGACGTTCACCTTTCCAGCGACCGCCATCTTGATGACCTCGAGTGTGGCGGCGTCCGTGATGCGACGCCCGGCGACGATGTTGGGCGTCTGACCGAGCCGCTTCTGAAGGTCCGTGGCCTGAGGCCCGCCGCCGTGCACCACGATCACCGATTGGCCTGATTTCACGAGCTCTGCGACGTCCTCGGCGATCACGAGGACCTCGGCCGAGTGGACGACCTCGCCGCCGAGCTTGATGACGACGGGGCCTTTGCCTTCGAGCGTCACGGCCAGCCACCTGGGTCTTCGAGGGTGAGCGTCTCGTCGAGCCCGAGCATGAGGTTCATCGATTGAATACCTTGCCCCGCGCCGCCCTTGATGAGGTTGTCGGTCGCAGAGAAGATCGCCACAGCGCGGAGCCCGTCTCTCACGTCTCCAGGTTGGAGTCCGACCTCGGCGAAGTTCGATCCGCTGACCGCGACGACCTCCGGGAGTCGCTTCGAGGGCACGCGCACGAAGGGCTCCTTTGAATAGAACGCGGCGTAGAGCGCCTTGAGTTCCTCCGGCGTGGTGCTCTCGGGGACGTGCACGAAGCTGGTCGCAAAGATGCCGCGCGCGAGCGGCGCGCTCACGGGGACGAAGCGCAGCGCGAGGTCCTTCGCCCCGGCGTGCTCGAGTGTCAGGACGATCTCGGGGATGTGCTGGTGATCGAGCGGCTTGTACGTGCGTAGGTTCGACGCGCGCACGGGGTGATGCGTGCCGGCGCTCGGCGCGATTCCGCTGCCGGATGAGCCCGTGATCGCGACGATCTCGACGCCACCCGTGAGCAAGCCGGCCTTCGCGAGCGGCAGCAGCGCAAGCTCGATGGTCGTCGCGAAGCAGCCGGGCGACGCCACGTACCGAGCGCCTTTGATCGCCTCACGATTGAGCTCGGGCAGCCCATAGACGAACGTGCCCTTGGTGAGCTCGTCAGGGCAGGGGTGAGGAGCTCCGTAGTACTTTTGGTAGACGGCCGGATCGCGGAGCCGAAAGTCGCCGGAGAGATCGACGACGCGTGCGCCTGAAGCCATGAGCTCCGGCATCTTCGTCGCGCTCACCTTGTGAGGCAGGCCGAGCAGTACGACGTCCATCCCCTTGGCCGCCTCGGCCGGTGTGATCCCTTCGAACACCAGATCCGTTCGACCTTCGAGGTTCGGATGAACCGCGCTGAGGGGCTCGCCGATGAAGTCGACCGACGCCACGCGGACGAGCTCGACGAATGGATGATGAATCAGCCGTCGGATCAGCTCGGCGCCGCCGTACCCGCTGCCGCCGATCACCGCCGCCTTGAAGCGCTTGCCCATGGCGCGGCACGCTACGAGAGAAACTCGGCAAAAAGAAGCCGCCTCGAGGATGTGAATTGACGCGCGTACTACATGTAGGTAGTCACACTGAGAGCGCCTCCGCGAATCCCCACCGTCGTCACGAGTTCGTGACTGACCCGCCCTACCGTGATCGAGAACCCCCCAATGATCCTCACCGGTTTCGCCGACCCCGACAAACCCAATCTCGATCACGCCCCCGAGAGCGAGCGTCGCCAGAACGCGAGGCTCAGCGTGCCCCCGCAAGCGCCCCGGCATCTCCTCCAAGATGAAGCGTGGGACAACGGGACGCCTCGCACCCAGCCTCCGCCCAGCAAGCCGTAGCGGCGTTCCATCTTTCGGGGCTTGCCCGATCGTGGCATGAACGTGCGCATGTCGAGTGGACGAGACGAGGTCGCAAACTGGCTCGCGCAGCGTGGCGCATCGATGCAAGAGGAGATCGCTGAGCTCGTCGCGATAAACTCGTATACCGAGAACGTCGAGGGCGGCCGTCAAGTCGGACGCGTGCTCGCGCAGAAGACCTTCGCGATTGAAGGTCTGACGCACAACGCTGTGGCCAGCGCGCGCTTCGCCGACCACCTCGTGTTCGCGTCGAACGGAGGCGCGGGCCGCGATCCGATCGCTCTCGTCGGACACCTCGACACCGTCTTTCCGCCGGGCACGTTCGAAGGGTTTCGGCGAGACGGAGACCTCGCGCGTGGTCCTGGAGTGCTCGACATGAAGGGAGGCCTCGTTGTCGTAGCGTTCGCGTTGCGGGCGATCGCGGAGACGGTCGGCCTCGCGTCGATCGCGCCACTGCGCCTCGCGATCGTGGCGGACGAAGAGGTGGGCTCGCCTGAGGGGCAGGGCGTCATACGATCCGCGATCGCGGACGCAAAGGCGGCGCTCGTGTTCGAGGCCGGACGCAAGGGCGATGCGATCATCACGCGTCGCAAAGGGACAGGCGCCGTGAAGGCCTTGGCGATCGGGAAGGCAGCGCACGCGGGCAACAATCACAAAGAGGGCGCGAACGCGATCTGGTCGCTGGCGCGCTTCATCGAGGCCGCGCAGCTCCTCACGGACTACGCGCGGGGTGTCACGGTGAACGTCGGTCGCATCGAGGGAGGCACGAGCAAGAACACAGTGCCGGACCGCGCGACGTGCGACATCGATCTACGCTTCGAGACCACCAAAGACGGCGAAGATCTCGTAGACGCCCTGAAAAAAGCCGCGATCGCTGCGTGCGTGGACAATACACGCATCGAGATCACCGGCGGCGCCGCGCGTCACCCGCTCGAGCGAACGCAGGCGAGTGCGGCGCTCATGAAGAGCTACGGCGAATGCGCCAAAGAGAGCGGGCTCGGCGACGGCGAGGCGGGGCTCATCGGGGGCGGCAGCGACGCGAGCACGTCGAGCTCGATGGGCATCGCTTCGATCGACGGGCTCGGACCGCGCGGCACGGGCTTTCATACGAAGGACGAGCTCATCGAGGTCGCCACGCTCGTGCCCAAGGCGCAGGCGCTCGCGCGGTTCCTACTCTCGTTCGGCAGACGATGAGAAACACCTGGACCGTGATCGCCATCGTGGCCGTGGCCGCCGCGTGTCCACCGCACGAAGACGACTTCACTCCGCAGATCCCCGTGGTGCCTGGCGCAGCAGCCAAGGGGCTTCACCTGATGGGCAAGGACAAGGACGCGCCTTCGAAGGACGCGGGTGTGAGCGTCAAGCGCGCGAGGGTGAAGGTGATGGCCGCGACTGACGTGCTCGGCGGACCCAACGCGATCGGGCGAGCCGGAGACGTGTTGCTCGAGAACGACGAGGTCGCGTTCGTGATCGGCCAGATCGGATCCTCTGCGGGCTTCGCGGAGAGCGGCGGAAACATCGTCGACGCCGCAGACGCCATCGAGCGGCGAGACGAGCTAGGGCAGATGTTCACGTACTTCGGCACGTTCCCGCGACAAGGCGTGTACGAGACGCTCGAGACCGGATCGCTCGCGGACGGATCGGCGTGGGTCGTCGCCAAGGGACACGAGCTGTACGAGAGCAAGCTCGCCGTCCTTACGCGCTACGTGCTCACCGCGACGGATCGAGCCGTGCTGCTCACCACCACGCTCACCAACGAGGGCCCGACTCCCGTTGGCGGTCTCACGCCCGGAGACGCGCTGCAGTGGGGCGGCGTGGAGAAGTTCTCTCCAGACCGGGGCAAGAACTTCAAGGGCATCTCCAGCGGCGCGTTCCTTGGAGGCGTCGGCCGATACGCGAGCTACGCAGTCGCGAGCACGGGCGGAGACATCGACGCGATCAGCGGGCCCGCGTGGAGCGACACGATCCAAGGTCGATCCGTCGCGATTCAGCCGGGAAAAACGATGCAATATGCACGCATATTCCTGGTGGGACCGCGCGCGGACACTGCGGGTCTCGTTACCGAGTTGATGGGCGCAGCAGGCGAAGCGGTGGGCACAGTGTCACTCACACTCTCGGATGCGAGCGGCGCCGCGGTGAGGGTGCCGGAGGGTGGCCGCGTGGAGGTCTCGAACGACGCGGACGTCGTCGTGATGGATCTGCGCGCGAGTCACGAGGCTGACGCGCTCGTCGGGGATCTCCCGCCAGGGAAGTGGACGCTCGAGTACGCAGGGGGCGGCGGTCGATCGGGCGCGTCGAAGCTGCAGGTCGAGGTCGCGAAGGACAAAGTGACGAGCGGCAAGCTCACCGTGTCTCCCGCGGGCAAGCTCAAGCTCCAGTGCACCGAGCTGGTGGTCCATGAAGACGGTCGACAAGATCGGCATTTGGTTCCGTGCAAGACGACGCTCGAGGGGTTGAACGGCACACGCACGCCAGACTTCGGTCCCGCGCACGCGGCGGGTCCCGCGAAGAATCAGATCACGTCGGTGGCCGAGGCGATGGCGGTCGATCTCGCGCCCGGCCGATACCGCATCACGCTCTCGCGCGGCCCCGAGTACGCGCTCGTGCAGTTCGAGCAAGACGTCGCGCCGAACGCGGTGACCGAGCCGTGCTCCGCCGATCACTGCCTGCTCACGCGCGTCGTCGATACGCGCGGCTACGTCGCGACCGACTTTCACCAACACACGATGCTCGGCGTCGACGCGCCGACGGCCACGCGCGATCGCGTGATCTCCAACGCGGCCGAGGGCGTCGAGATCGCGGTCGCTAGCGAGCACAACGTGGTCGTGGATCTCCAGCCCATCGTGCGCGATCTGCGCGTCGCGGACTGGCTCGTCTCGATCTCCGGCGACGAGCTCACCACCGACGCGAGCCGCCACCCTTGGGGCCACGCGAACGCATGGCCTCTCGCCTACGACGCGAGCAAGCCGCGAGGCGGAGCACTCTTGGTGCGCGATCGCACGGCACACGATCTGTTCGAGGCGCTCCGGGCGCAGACGCCCAGGCCCGTGCTGCAGATCAATCACCCGCGCACGGGCATGACGGGGTACTTCGATCAGTACGGCTTCGATCGCGCCAAGGGCGTGGGCACGGACGCCGGCTACGATGCGGGCTTCGACGCACTCGAGGTTTGGAACGGCCGAAACGTGCAGTCGCGCGAGGTGGTCATCCAAGATTGGTTCGCGCTCTTGCGAACGTCCCACGCCATCACGGCCACGGCGGACACGGACACCCACGGCATCGTCGCGCAAGAGCCGGGCTACCCACGCACGTACGTTCGAGTCACCGACGACGAGCACCTCGGCGCATGGGACGCATCGCGCACTCTCGACCTGATGAAGGGCGTGCGAGAGCGACGCGACGTGGTGCTCACGAACGGACCGTTCTTGAAGGTCACCGCTAACGGCGTCGGGATCGGAGGCATCGCGAAGCCGAAGGCGGGGTTCGTGGACGTGAACGTCGAAGTGACGTGCGCCCCTTGGATCAAGCTGGATCGCGCGCGCGTACGCCACGCGCGGGGTCCCACGAATCAGAGCGCGTCCGAGATCACCGAGAAGCCACTCGTGATGACGACGGTGAACGGCGCGACGGTCGCGAAGGTGACGCTGAGAGTGTTCGTCGATCGCGACGACGCGATCGTCGTCGACGTCTCGGGCCACGAACCGATGACGCCCGTGATGGCCCGCGACTCTGCAGACGACGCGGCCCTCGCGCCGTACGCGCTCACGGGAGCGATCTGGATCGATGCCGACGGCGACGGAAAATCTCTCGGCCGCTAGTTTTCCATTTTCACGCGGCTCCTGAGGAGCTCAGCCGCTGTGATTGTCATCCTGATGGAGCTGAGCAACGAGGGAGCCCCCGAGAATCGCGAGATCGTCAGACGCTGCGCGGTCACTCGCGTCAAATGTCTTGCGCTGAGCGGCGAGTCGACTAGTTTCCGC
>JAYVYD010000072.1:0-13501 GCA_043784605.1 Myxococcales bacterium
GGATGGTGCGTGCGACCGTCGTTGTGCTTGCCTTTCGGGCCCGCGATCTGCGCGGCCTCGAACGCGAGCAACTCGGACAGAGCGACCATGCCCATCTGCTGCACGAACGCGAGCAACCCTTTCTTCGTCGCGTCCATCGCGACCAACAGGGGGAGCATCAACTGTTGCATCGCGATCGTCATTGCGATCGGCTTTTCTTGATTCTGCTTCTCGATTCCGGCTCTCTTCTTCATGGCGGCTCCTTCGCCTTTTTGGGGCTCGGTGTTCTCGACAAACCTGATTCTCAGGCCGGTCGAGGGGCCGCCGCTACTTCAAGATTTCAACAAGCTCCGGGGCATCCCCAGAAATTCTCCAAGCTCGAGGAGCTTTCACTAATTCTGTGCAAGTTTCGCCCTTTCTCAAATCCAAAAGTCTTGAGGAGATCTGGTTCAGCCCGGCGAAACGGACCTACGAGCCTCGAGTATCCCGAGCCGGCCCGCAGATCTCGCCCTATTGATCACGGGAGTTCGTCCTATCCAACGAGGTAGCGGCGCTCGAGATAGTCGAGCCGGATGGCAAGCGACTCACGCTATGGCTCGAGAAGTTCTTGAAGCACACGAGCCCGACCACTCCTGACTGGTGCAGCCGCGCTCGCGCTTTGAACGGGTCGTCCTTCGCACGTTGCGTGCACCGGCCCACCGTGAACCAGAAGGCTTTCGCCGCTCGCGAGCAAGATGTTGGCGTGGCCCGATGACCGCGCGGCGAGTGAAAGCCTCGTTCACCAAGCCCGGAGCGGCGCGCGAGGCGCTGGCGCGCGTCCCGAAGCCACGTTCCACGCGTACCCGTTGTTGCCGCCCGCGCTCAGGCTGCCCTTCGCGCATGCACCGAGCGCAGACGTATAGCTCGACGATCCGTGGTCGGCCGTGCACGTCCCGCCACCGGACGAACTTAGTCGGCTCGCTCGATTTGGCTCGGTGATTTGAGCATTTCGGCAATCGCCTTCGTATAAGAGCGATTCCGCAAACTAACTCGAACCTCGAGGCTCGAGCGAAATCGTGCGATCCGAAAGTTGGTGCTCATCGCGGTCAGCTCCGGCGCGGCCGACGTGGCTTTCGGCGCGCTGTGGCTCCGGGATCGCGGCGCATGGATGGCGTGGGGCGCACACGTCGCGTGGATCTGGGCCACGGAGACGCTCCCCCACGATGGCTTCATCGACGTGCGCAGTAGGCTCGGCGCATGGGGCGGCGGCGACGCCGGACTCGAGGGCGGTTACGCGCTCTGGTTCTCCTCCTCGTTTCCGTTGGCGCTTTGATTTGGGGGTCGCACGCAGTCGGCGCCCACGAAGCCGATCAGCGCAGCAAGTACACCGCGCCCGCGTTGGGCATGGAGTTGTCGGCCGGGTTACCGTTGATGCCCGTGGCGTTGCTCGATTCGTCCGGTGCCGAGATGGCGAGGAGGCCCTGCGATAGGGCGATGTGTATGCCGAAGCCTGCGTTGACCTGCGGGTTCGGCGCCTTGACATAGGCTGTCTGCGCCCACGTCGTTCCGGTTCGCATGAAGACGTAGGCCGCGCCGGCGCTGGTCACCGACGTGTCGCTCTGGTTGCCGTTGATGCCCGTGGCGTTGCTCGTCTCGCCGTTCGACCCGACGACCAGCGTGTCGCCCGAGAGGGCCATCCCAGCTCCGAAGGCGGCGTTGAGGCGCGGGTTCGATGCCTTCAGGTATGCCGTCTGCGCCCACGTCGTTCCGGTTCGCGTGAAGACGTAGGCCGCGCCGGCGTTGATCACCGACGTGTCGCTCTGGTTGCCGTTCGCGCCAGTAGCATTGCTCGTCTCGCCGTTCGCACCCACGGCGAGCGTGTTGCCGTCAAGTGCGACGCCGATTCCAAACCTGCCGTTGGCGCGGGTGTTCGACGGCTTGATATAGGCCTGCTGCGCCCAGGTCGTCCCGGTGCGCGTGAAAACATAGGCGGCCCCCGCGTAGACCGCCGAGGTGTCGCTCTGGTCTCCGTTGACCCCGGAGGCGTTGCTCGTTTCGCCGAACGATCCCACGACGAGTGTGTCGCCTTGCAGCGCAGCGACGGCCCCGAAGAACGCGATGCCGCGCGTGTTCGACGCCTTGAGGTACGCCTGCTGAGACCACGTCGTTCCCGCCCGCGTGAAGACGTAAGCCGCGCCGGCGAGCGTAGCGGAAGTGTCGCTCTGGTTTCCGTTGATGCCGGTGGCGTTGCTCGCTTCACCGATCGCGCCTACCACGAACGTGTCGCCGGCGAGCACGAGCTCGGCACCGAAGCGCGCGCCGACGCCCGGGTTGGAAGCCTTGACGTAGGCCTGCTGGGCCCACGTCGTTCCCGTGCGCGTGAACACGTACGCCGCGCCGGCGTGGGAGAGCGAGGTGTCGGCCTGATTGCCGTCGACGCCGGTAGCGTTGCTCGAATCGCCTACCGCCCCCACCACCAGCGTGTTTCCCGCGAGGGCGACGCTGCTCCCGAAGAACGCGTTCTGGCGCGTGTTCGAGGCCTTGACGTATGCCTGCTGCGACCAGGTCCCGCCGGTGCGGGTGAAGACGTAGACGGCGCCGGCGCCCGTCGTCGAGATATCAGCCTGGTTGCCGTTGATGCCTGTCGCGCCGCTTCCCTCGAGGTTGGCCGCGACCGCGAGCGTGTCACCGTCGAGCGCCATGTCGGTGCCGAACTGCTCGCTGGGGTGCAACGTCGTGTTCGAGGCCTTGACGTAGACGAGCTCCGACGTCGGGTTCACGACCACCGCCGTGTGGGCAGTCGTGCCATCGGACGCGCGTACCGTGATGTCCACCGGCGTGGGCATCGTGGTCGACAGCGCGATCGGCGCCGAAGCGTTCCCCGACAGCGTCGTGATGCCGTTCACGGTGAGGCTCGCCGTGGCGTCCGCAGCGGTCGCGGTCACGGTGAACGGGACCGGCACGAGCCCGTTGGCGACGGCCGCGGTGTAAGCGAGCGTCGTCGGAGCAAACGTCGGGCTGAAGACCCCTGACGAGAGCGTCAAAGCCGAGAGCCGAAGGTTGCTCGGGACGCCGGCGTCCTTGTCGTTACTCGATGCGTCGGCGGACGATTCCGAATCGCCGACCCCTCCGTCTTGAGGGGAGGCGCCGTCGCTCCCCGAACACGCCATCGCGGCAGCAACCACCAATCCAACAAGGAGTCCGTGGATGGCCCGGCTGGAGATCACTTCTTCATGATCTGACGCGCTCCCGACGATGTCAAACCTCGCGACGCCAACTTAGTCGGCTCGCTCGATTGCGCTCGGTAATTTGAGCAGTTCGGCAATCGCTTTCGTATAAAAACGATTCCGTAACTGAATCGAACCTCGATGCTGGATCTTGCCGCTGCAAAGGCTCTTGGATTTCCTACGCCCTTGTTCCATTCTCAGCGTCCACCGACGCCGTTCTGCATCGCGACGATCGTTGCGGTCGGTTGTTGCGGTCGAGCGACCGGTTCCGCGACGACTGGCGGCGCGGGCGGCGTCACGATCGCTTGCTTGCGGGCGCGACGTTTGCCGATGCCGAGACGGATCAACAGGTCGCGTCGCGTGATGACGGACTTCGCGCACTCCTGCCAATCGATGAGCCACGCGTGGAGCGCGATGAGCGCGTTCTTGCGAAGCTCCGGCGTCGTCGTGTCTTCGACGGGCACCGGCGCTGGCTCTGCGGCGATGGCGACCAGAGAGGACATTCGCGCTCGCACCTCTTGGGTGATGCGGCGAACCGCGAGCGTCTGGAGCGCGGCATGATCGGCCTTGCGCGAGTGCTTGCGTGAGGGGCCGCTCTCCAGCTCGTTCAAGTGCTCGAGGAACTTGCCGACGGAGAGAGCAGCAGCGGCTGCGCCTTGACCTTCGACGACGTCGGTGAAGACGAAGTCGACCACTTCAGGGTGCAAAGTGAGTGAGGGCAGCGCGCAGGTCGATCGCCATCTCCATGTATTTTCACGTCGTCAGGTTCCATCGGCCAATCCTCCGCGAGGATGCTGAGCAGTGCAACCAAAGTAACCGCTCCGCGCATCTCATGGTGAACGCAGTCGATGCTCGTCGGCTTCGTGTTGAGCCGCACTTCATTGTCGGTCCTGACCCGACGCATCTTCATGACTGCGCTGCGCTGCTCGCGACCTACGCGGTCATGAGCAAGCCGTTTTTTTGAGTACTGGCTCGACGGCAAACCCGTTTTATTTACTTACGGGCTTTCCACCATCGCTGGGGGACATCACCTTGCCGATGCTGATTTTGCCGCTGCGAAGGCTCTTGGATTTCCTACGCCCTTCGCGGGCGCTTTGCGGAGTTCCGAACGCGCGAGGCGGATGTCGAGCTCATGTACACGTTGCCCGATCCGTGGACGCGGAAGCTCCTTGTGGCTCTCTGGCGGTGCAGGTATCCAAGGACCTGTCCAAGCGGAGTCTTCGGCGGAATGACACGGCGCTGCTCGGTCACCCACGCTCGGAGTTCGTCCAAGATGGGTGCGCTGTGCATGCCGCGGCGGGCGCGTCTCTCCTCGGAGGAGTCGCCGGCGAGTGTCGACGAGTCGCCTTCGACCGTGGCTCCAGCACCCGGGCCTTTTTCCGCCGGCGCGGCGCTCCATCTTCATTGCTTGATGCATCAACGGTAGCTTGCCGCGGCGCCATTCCGGCGCCTGCCGGAGGTGTCGTGCCTGCGACTGCGGAGGCCGCGCGCGGGGCCATCTCGTTGGCGTCATCCTCGTCGGCGAGCGCGAGCATTCCGCGTCGATGCAGGTACGCAAACATCTTGTCTCGCGTGCGCCGCAGCACATCGGCGACGTCGCTCGTGCTCACGCGAGACCTCACCTCGAACGTGAGCTCATCGGTGTTCCTCGACGTAGTGCCCGTCGAGGAACACCGCGTGAGTGTGCGGATTGAGCTTCACTGCACCGTGGGGTTTGGCGTGCCCAACCACACCGCAGCGTACTTGGCGTATCTGCCCGCCGATCTGACGCCGAACTGACGACCGCAAAATCGAACGGGCCGCCCGAGCCTTGCAGCTGAAGGGTACGTCGAGAGCTGCGGCGTAGAGCGCGAGGGTGGCAGGGGGCAGAGTTCCGTCCGGAGCGCCAGCATCTGTCCATTCGCGCTCGACGGGCTTCCCGCCGGACGCGATGAAGTGTGTAGGCGCCATCGATGACATCGGGCGCGAGGCCGTGTGTCAGAAGAAGCGGTCGAGCACGTCTCGGATCGCGCGTCGGTGCGCGCTCGTGTGGAGCGCCGCTGCCGTGACGTGACCGGCGCCGATCCAGCGCAGCTCCGAGCCGGGCCAATGCGCGTGGAGGCGCTCCACGGCCGAACGGGCGACGAAGCCGTCGTGCTCGGCGCCCATCACGACGGCGAGATCCGTACGAGCCGGCGGTGGGTGAGCTGCGAAGCTCACCGGCACCAACGACTCGGCGAAGAGCGCCTTGGCTTTATCAAGTCCGTTCGCGTCGCGTGAGAGCGCGTCCCAATCGAACGCGCGAGCAAGGACTCCGTCGAGGAAGATGGGCGCCGCGTCGAGCGCCGCCGCGACCGCGACCACGCCGATGGGGAACGGCAGGGTAACCGCGGTGAACGCGGCCATCATCGCGCCCTGGCTGAAGCCAGTGACGACGACACGCTCGCCGAATTCGGCACGCATCCACTGAACGAGTGCTCGCGCCTCGAGCACCGTGGCGAGGTTCATGGCGAACTGATCGGCGACGGTCGCGATGAACGCGCCGGATTGACCCCTCGGCCTCCGCGCGCCGTAGAACGCGTTCTCCATCGAGACGACTCCGATGCCTCGACGCAAGAGCGCCGTCGCGAAGAGACGGCGGCGGTTGAAGCCCTCCTCGGCGGTCGCCGCCAAAAGGAGTGCGAAGGCGGGGCTCGGCGATCGCGTGGGCTCCAAGATCTCGACGACGACGTCCTTCGACTCAGTCGGGAGCTCGGTCGCGAGCGGTGAGCGAAAGCGGGCGCGACGCACGCGAACGCCGAGCGCGTGGGTCTCCTTGCTCTCGAGCTGGAGGTTCGCCTGATCGATCGGCGTGCGTGTGCTCACCACACGAACACCCTCGACGAGGCGGGCCAAGCGAGCCCGATCGCCGAAGCCACCCGAATACAGCCGCCCGCGTTGCAACAACGTCACGAGCGCGCGATCGGTCAAGCCATGTAAAAACGACTTCAACGGCCCCTCTCGCCTGTGGTTCGAACGCTCACTTCGTTTGAGCCGACAACAACGAAGAGGATTGGCTTCGCCAGCGACATTTGTCGTCGCCTTCGGCGAACGACAACAGCGAAGAGGATTGGCTTCGCCAGAACCACCTTCGTCTATCATAACTGAATCTCGAGCATCGAACATGGCGCCAACCGAGACTGACATCGCGGGTCGCTACCGTCTCGGCAAGCGACTGGGCCGAGGCGGCATGGGCGAGGTGTTCGTCGCGCACGACCTCGTCGAGGAGAGAAACGTCGCGCTCAAGCGCATGACGTGGACGGGCGACGACGGCAACAAGGACAAGCTTCGCTTCCGGCGCGAGTACCACGTGCTCGCGAGCCTGCGTCATCCGCGCATCGTCTCCGTCTACGACTTCGGAACCGACGGCGATCGCCCATTTTACACGATGGAGCTTCTCGACGGACAAGACCTCAAGGAGGTCGGTGTGCTCGGCGTCGTCGAGACGTGCAAGCTGCTCCGCGACGTCGCCGCGGCGCTCGCGATGATCCACGCGCTCGGCCTCGTGCACCGCGACCTCGCCTCGAAGAACGTGCGCCGGATGGCGAACGGGCGCGCCAAGCTGATGGACTTCGGCGTCCTCGCGAGCGCGGGCGCGACGGGCGAAACGGCAGGGACGCCGCCGTACGTCGCACCCGACGGCGTGCGGGAGCTGCCGGTCGACGGCCGCACCGATCTCTATTCGCTCGGCGTCCTCGCCTATGTGCTGCTGACGGGCCGCTCGCCTTACAAGGCGCGTGGAATGGCGGAGCTCGTGATCGCCTGGGGCAACGGGCAGCCGCGACCTCCGTCCGCCTACGCCAAAGAGCTGCCGCGTGCGCTCGACGAGCTCGTGATGTCGCTCATGGCGTACGAGCCGTCGGCGCGACCGCAAACGGCAGCCGAGGTCATCGCGCGGCTGTCGGGCATCGCCAACCTCGCCGACGATTTCGAGCTCGAGGTCCGTCGCGGGTACCTCGCGAGCGCCCCCCTCGTCGGACGTGATCAGGAACTCGATGCCGCGCGCGCGGCGATCGCCAACGCGCAGCGCTCGAAGGGCTCATCGTGGGTCGTGCGGGCGGAGTCTGGTGCGGGCAAGAGTCGCCTCCTCAAGGAGATCGCGCTCGACGCGAAGGTCGCGGGCGCGATCGTCGCCCTCGTCACCTGCCCTTTGGCCGCGCCGCCGCCTCTCGGAACGATCGCCGATCTCGCCACGGCCCTGCTGCGCGCGGCGCCGGTCGAGGCAGTCGAAGCCGCCGGCGAGTCGGTAGGCGTTCTCGCGCGCGTGCTCCCCGCGCTCGCTCCGCACGCCAAGGACAAGGGCGGCACGCCTGCGCAAGATCCCGGCGAGGAGCGCATGCGCGTGCAGCGCGCGATCTGCGACTGGCTCACGACGCTCGCGTCTCGCGTTCCAATCCTGCTCGTCGTCGATGACATCCAGCGCTGCGACGAGGCGTCGCTCGCAGCGCTCGCAGCCGTCGCGCGGCAGGCCCGCATGGGCAAGCTCTTTCTCTTGACGGCGCAACGATCTGGCGAGGCGGTCCGCGCGTGGGTGGCCCTCGCGGCACTGGCGCGCGAGAGCAAGGTGGTCCCTCTCGTGGGACTCTCCGAGACCTCGATGGCGAGCCTCGTCCGTGCCGTATTCGGTGACGTCGCCAACGGCGCGCGCCTCGCGACGCAGCTCTTCGCAAGCACCGCGGGCAGCCCGATGCACGCGATGGAGGTCGCGCGCGCTCTCACGGAGGACGGCACCATTCGCTACAAGGGCGGCCTCTGGGTGATCCCGACCGACGTGAGAATCGACAGCGCGCTCGGCACGCTCGCGGCCGCGATGGACTCGCGCATGGCCGCGCTGCCTCCGAAGGCGCGGGCGCTGGGCGAGGCCCTCGCGGTAGCCGGCGGTCGACTCTCGATCGAGTTGATCGCGGACCTGTTCGCGCGTGACGACTCGCGACCGAGCGGCGACAGCGGGCGCGCCGTCGACGGCACGCTCACAGCGCTCGACCAGCTCGGCGAGGAGGGCATCCTCGTCGTCGACGGCGAACACTATCGCTTCAGGCACGACAGCGCGCGCGAGGCGCTCTTGCGCGGATTGCCGAAGGATCGCCATGACGCGCTCGCGCGCCTCGTCGGCAACCGACTCCTCGAGGAGCCGGACGCCGAGGCGCGCGCTGCGGAGATTGGCTTCTTGCTCGTCCTTGGCGGCGAAGAGGAGCGGGGCGCTGCACTGTTGGCGCGTGCGGGCGAGCGTCTCTTTCGGACGCAGGCGCTCGCGGACTGCATCGCTCCACTCGAGGCCGCGCTTGCGGTGCTCGCCCGACTCGGCGCCAAGCGCGCGCAGACGATGGAGCTCCGCGCGATGCTGCTCGCGGCAGGCTGGGTCTCGGACCGCGCCACGGGGAGTCGGCACGCGCTCGAAGTGGTGCGTGAGTACCGCGAGCAGGCCGGGCTTGGATACGCCGAACGCCTACGCGCGCTCGGTCGGCCGACCGCGCTGTTGCTCGGGGTGCTGCTCGCGACGTTGCGCTGGATCTTCTCGACGAGCGCGAACCGTGGCCCGCGACCCGATCGCGCACTGGTCACGTTCGCCGTGTCCATCGGCTACGCTCTCGGGCTCGCCAACGCCGAGAACCGGATGGACGATCTCCCGGTGATCGTCGCCCTCGTCAGGCCGTTCGGCGCGTTTCGCGGACAAGTCCCATGGTCGGTGTACCTCGTCGCTCTCGCCATCCCCAACATCCTCTTCGGCAACCTCTCGACCGCCGCCGCACAGCTCACCGAGGCGCTCCCGATCCTCCGCGCCGATCGCTTCGCGACCGAAACCGAGCGCACGTTCGCCGAGGCGGGAGTGCGCGGTCTGCGCGTCCTCATCGACGTGAACCAGCTCGACCCGCGCGTCCACGAGGACTGCGACGTGATCGACGCACTCGGCTTCCGCTATTGGCGCCTTGTCGTGCAGGCGACGAAGGTCGTCTACCACCGCTATCGGGGCGAGGAGCAGAAGGCGATGGAGATCGAGCGGGCGATGGAGATCCCGAGCATCCAGCTCGGGTCGTGGTCCACGGACCTCCAGGTGCTGATGTTCAGTCACCCCGCATACGCGCTGTCGCACGATGTGCTCGGCCTCGAGCGGTGCATCACCGCGTTCGAACGGTTGATCGATCAAGGGTTCAACTTCCAAGTGCGCCTCGCGATCTCTCGCGGCGAGTGGCAGCGCGAGCGAGGCAACGCGCAGGCGGCGGTCGAGACGCTCGAGCCGGTGCACGCGGAGTTGCGTCACGAGGATCGGCTGATGCGTCAATGGTTCGGCAGCGCGCTCGCCGAGGCCTACCTCGCCGCCGGACGGCACGCCGACGCGCTAAGGGTCGCCGAGCGTGTCATCTCCATCGGCAACGAGCCAGAGGGCCCGATCGTGATGCCGAGGCTTCGCTGTCGCAGGATCGCGGCGATCGCGATCGGTGAGCTGGGCGAGCCCGAGCGAGCGCGGGACTTGTTGACCAAGGCGCTCGCGCAAGCCGAGGGGCTCGACTTCCCGCCGCTCGCGAGCGCCATTCACGAAGGGCTCGCGCGCCTCGCGCTAGCCGAGAGCGACGCGGCGACGTATCACCACCACGCCAACGAAATGATGCGCTGGACCAAACCGACGAAGAACCCCGCGCTGATGGGCTTCGCGGAGCGACTCCTCGACGCGGGCAAGGCGCTCAGCGAAGCCGTAGGGGAGGCCGACGAGGTGCCCACGCGGATCGACACCGCACGAGACGGAAGAACCCCTCCGAGCGGATCGATGTGAACATTTGAGTCGCGCCAATATCGCCTGACATTCTGCTCGGAGTCGTGTCGGGTCAGAGCACGGACGAGGGCTTCTCTCCGCCTGCGTATCTGCACGGCAGACTGCAAGCATCTGAACTTGGGCATTCGTTCGCCTCGAGAACTTCGGTCGAGCAACGTCGACCTACGCCCTAGGGTGCTCGGCGAGTCGCGCTTGGGCACGCAGACTGAAGATATTGCTCCACCTGGCGCGCCTCGCGGATGTCAGCGGGAGATGGTAATTCCGGCTGTATCCGCGGTCGTCATTCGATAGAAGTGAACGTCGGTGGCGCCCGAGGGTGGCGTATACGGCGTGTCGTCCCACGTGAGCGAGCGCATCTGCGCGAGCATCTTCCTCACAAAGTCTTCGCTGGAGTCTCCCGCATTCGCTGCGCTCGCAACCATCTTGCTCACGTCGGGCACCTTGGCCCATAACAACCCGACATCGCCGCCAGAGCTCCGGCGCAAAAAGTAATTGGGGGTGTTGCCGCCGCAGCCCAAGAACATCAAGTGGGTGTCGGCAGTCTCAGCGCCGATGTCGATCCCGACGCCGGACGGCACCCCACCCAAATCCATGCTGAAGCCAAGGAATGTCGCGCTTCCGCGGAACCCGTCGAACTGAATTGCCGGGACGATCGGGGTCACGGCAGGCTTGTGCGAGGCCGGAGCGATCTGACCACCAATGTACGAGAACGTGGAGTCACTAACGCGGAAGATCGCCGATTCCACCCCCTCGAACCAGGTGTCCGCATAGAGGGCGTAGCTGTTCTTCACGGTGGCCGGCCCGATGCCGCCATTGCCTACTAGCGCGAGGCTCGCGACGTCCGTCGCATCGAGTTGTGACAATCCTGGGTTGCCGAGGCCGAGGATCTGTGTTTGTGAAAGTCCCGTCGCGCGAAGCCTACCGTTGCTAGAGCCTTGTATGAATACGCGACCGCCAACCTGGTCCGCATTGCTGACCTCGATAGCGATGGGCGTCGTCGGGTTGGCTCCCATCGCCAAGTCGCGAATCGTCGCGTAGCTCGGGCCTTGGAGGGAGAAGAACGGCCCTTGGCCTGCTCCACCCCAAGTGAGATTGGTGGTGAGCCCATCACCGACAATCTGAATACGGGCCTTGGGTGGTACAACCACAGTCTTCGCCAAGGCGTAATAGCCGGGCGGGAGGTGTACCACTGCGTTCGGTTCGCCACTGGCAACTGCCAAGTCCACCGCCGATTGGATCTCCGCGGACCCCGTAACCCACGGGGCTTTGACGGTCTGCTTGCCTGCGGGCACCTCGAAGACCTTGTGTTGCGCGAAGCTCCGCGTGCTCGGCAGCTTCGGCAGCGTCTGAGAAATTGTGAACCCCGCCACGGTCTTGTCGTCGATCTGCACGACACGGTCGAGCAGGTCGGGGGCGTCGAAACCTATCAGTGAGGGAACGGTAAAAGAATTACCCACGGAGACTACGTCACGGCCGAAATGAATGGCGCTCACGGACACAAAAGGCGTGGTCACCCCGTCGGCACTCTTGAATTGGTTGTCGATCATGATGAGCGGCCCCATCGTGCCTAGCGAGATCGCAGCAGGGTCGGTTGTGTCGATCACCCGGTTGTGTTGCAGGACGAGTATCGCGGCATTTCTGCCAGCCCAAAGCGAATTGAAGAAACGCCGAGAGCCGACCGAAACGCTGTCGTGCACCGAGAACCACCCGGTGTTACCGATGTCGACGTCGGCCACGGTAGAGCGCTCGAAAAGCGACCGGTAGACATAAAACCCGCCTGCACCATTGGTGTCACCTTTGTCGTCAATCGAGTAATTGTTACTGACTCCGCGAGCGCAATCGACGAAGTGAGAGTCCATCACCCACCAGTCGAGCGCGTTGAAACTGCCGGTATCCAACCCGGCAAAGGTATTGCGCAGGAACGTGACCCGCCTAACCTGACCCTCCGAGTTGAGGTTGCCGTACTTTGCACCGAGACGCCCAGCCATGATGCCGATGCGCATGTCCTGGAAGACCTCGTCCGTGTCCTCTGAGCTGCCGTCGTACACGATGCCGACCGTATCGTCCCAAAAGTGCGCGATGCCAATTCCTGCCTTCTTCTGCCCGTCCCATGTGATGCGGGCGTAGCGCGTGTTGATTCCTCCGTTTTGCAGAAGCATCGTGCCTCCCGCCGGTCCCGCCCACACGATCTTGGTCGTCTCCGGCGACTCTCCGATGATCGACAGTCCCTCAACCCCCCAGCCCAGCACTTCGGTGCCCTGCAATGCGGCGGTCCAGTTCAGGGTCGACGCAATCCGGTACGTTCCTGCCGGCAAGTAGAGGATGGCCGGCTTGTTGGGGAGGCCGAGGTCGTTGATGGCGTGTTGGAGCGCGGGAGCGTCGTCCGTCAACCCATCCCCTTTGGCGCCATAGTCTCGTCTGGCGTTTGCCCAACTCGGCATGGGTCCGAGCACATCCGTGTCGTCCATCGACACGGTGAAGCGCGGGCGTTGTGGCGCCGAGCCTTCCGACGTCATCCTGTCCGAGTCCCTGGGGGCGCCCGCGTCCGTAGGCGCAGTCGACTCGTCGGACGAACAAGCAACCAACGCCAACGCAATGAGGCACGGTCTATGGATCATCATGGTCTATGAACTCGCTTGGGGTTTGGAGGCTTGTGCTTCGGCCAGATCAGACCGCGATTCCATTCAGAGAGCAACCCGGCGATCTTCGCTGTGCGTAAAATGCGTGGCGTGATCGATCGCAGTCGCGGGCGAGCTTGCTCGGCTCTTACACGCTCGATGAGCGTCGTGCGTAGACCGGTGGGCTCGATAAGAGACGCGAACGGCGGCGCCTCGGAAGCACGCATCAGTGCTTCGTCGTCAGGCAAGAACAGCCCGCCACGAGTTCGGTCAGTAGGAGATCTTTCTGGCCATGCCACGAACGGGCTCACTCAAAACGATGGGGGCCGCCCGGTCCTTCGACGGTGATCCTCCTGACGACGAAGGCGTGCCTCCCCGAGGAAGACCGTGAAAGGCGATTCTCCGAATTTTTTCGCGCCCGGTCGAGCGAAAGGAAAATCGTCGCACACACGCTAGGAGACTCCCATGATTCGTCATCTGTCGTTGATCGGTTTGCTCGTACGGCTCACCACGGCCTGCGAAGACCCGCGCGCCGCTGATGTCTCGCATCCCCGCGACTTGCACGGGCAGGAGTCCCTGCTTGGTGATCACTCCCCTGAGCTTGTCGAACTCGGTCGCTCCGAAGCGGCGCAGGTCGTCGTAGACGGTATCGATACTCGGCACCGCCCCACCCGCGAGGTGACAGAACAGTGGATCGGCAGCCAGCCACTCGAAGTCGAACACGCGCGTGGCACCGGCAATCGAGCCGTCAATCAACAGCTGTATCTGCGTATGCATTGGGTAGACCACGCGTCGCCCAACCTTCATATCCCCGAACAGTCCTCGCAGCTCTTTGCCCAATCCCTCTTGCTGCACGAATGCGTTGAATCCCGCGAGCCCTCCCAGTCCCGACAAGCTCGCGTCGGGCTTGC
>JAYVYD010000073.1:0-8211 GCA_043784605.1 Myxococcales bacterium
GCCTCAAACGCCCAGAGCCAGGCACGGGATGCAACGAGCCTGGCGCGAGATGACAAACTCCGCCGGGCTGCTGCAGCGCGTTGTTCGAAAAGTATGAGCGCGGTGTTTGGGTTCGCGGTGAGCCCACCCAACAGTGCGCGCCCTAGAGGGCGGACCCCGCGCGGAGTCTCTTGCAGGCGAGGCGGACGTCGTCCAAGAACATCTCCATCCGATCCGCGTGCGTTCGGAACGACAATACGCAAACGCGGATGACGAAGCCCGCGGGCGTCGTCGTGCCGGTGACGAACGCGCGCTGTCGGCCGTTGATGATCTTGAGCAGCTTGCGATTGTGAGCGTCGAGCGCGGCGCCGTCTTTGCCGCATCCGGGGCCGAGTCGAAACGCGAAGAGCGAGAGTGCGGGCTCTGCGACGATTTGCATGTTGGGCATCGCGCCGATCGCGTCCCGCGCCGCTAATGCCAAGTCGAGCTTCTCGTCGAGTGCCTCACGGAATGCCTTGGCCCCGTGCATCTTGATCGGCAGCCAAACGCGCAACCCACGAAAGTCTCGCGACAGCTCGGGGCCCAAGTCGCAGAAGTCCACGAAGTCCGCGTCCTCTTGCATCGGCGGTAAATAGGCGGCTTGCATTGCGTGCGCGCGGCGGAGTCGGTCCGCGTCTCTCACGACGAGGCAGCCCGTGCCGTAAGGAAGGAATAGCCCCTTGTGCGGGTCCAGCGTGATCGAGTCCGCGCGCTCGATCTCACGAAGCGCGGTGCGACCACGATCGGTGAGCGCGAAGAACCCTCCGTAGGCCGCGTCCACGTGCAGCCAGAGTCGCTTGTCGGTCGCTAGGGCGGCGATCGCCGGTAGGTCATCGACGGCGCCCGTGTTGGTCGTGCCCGCACTCGCGACGATCATCATCGGCATTCGCTTGGCGCGAGCGTCCGTCGCGATCGCCTTCTCGAGTGCCGAGACGTCGATGCGAAAGCGCTCGTCCGTCCCGATGACGCGAACTTGGTCCGCGCGAAACCCGGCAAAGCGCGCGGCCTTCAACACCGAGTGGTGTGCCTGATCGGACACGTAGATCACGGCGCGCGAGAACTCCTCGCCGCACATCGACGATCTCGCCGTGACGATCGCCACGAGGTTCGCCATGGACCCGCCGGAGACGAGCAAACCTCCGGGCGTAGGTGCTCCTACATAACCGATGATCTCGCAGCACCAGCGCACGACGTTCTGCTCGAGCTGCGCGAGCCCGGGAGCCGCGACCCAGACGCTCACGTAGCGATTCACCGCGTCCGAGATCAAGTCGGCGACCGCCGAGTGGAGCAGGCCACCGCCCGGGATGTATGCCAAGTAGCCTGGTGAAGCCGTATTGAACGAGCGCGGGATCAGCTTCGAAAATAGAGTGTGCAGCAGCTGTGTGTACTCTGCACCCGTCTCGGGGAGCGGCTCGCGAAGGGATCGCGCGAGCGCCCTCATCCCTCCCGTCGCGTGCAGCGGCTGCTTCGGCAGAGACGTGACATGACGCACGATCTCGTCTGTCGCGAGCTCCACCATCTGGCGAAACTCGCGTCCGGAGAGTTCGAGCGCGTGCTTCACACGCGGAGGTAGAGCAGGCCTGCCCGCGGAGGTCGAGTACGACTCGAATGACTCGTTGATGCATCACACATTAGGTACACTTGACTCACAAGCGGACTGACGAGGTGCAACAGACCGGACGGGCGCTCGACGTCTCCGAGGCCACCATCGTGTTTCACGATCGCGGCGCCACGACTCGCGTGTTCGGCGGTGCCGTGAAGGTAGGCCTTGATACGATGACATTCGAGCCGAGCGACGGCGAGGTGTGGCTCGACGACAAGGCGAGCGCGCTCGCGATGCAAGATGAGCGCGCCACCACGTTCGACGACGAGTGGGCGGCGTCCAAGAAGTCGAAGGGCACACATCGCGTCGTCCGCACCGCACTAGTGAAGGGCGATCGCATTTGGATCGCGCGAGACGCGAAGGGCGCTGTCACGCTGGTCTCCTCATCGGACCCTCGCGCGTTCGTCTCGAGCCGTTTGAGGTTCGTCGCGCTCTTCGTCATTGCGGAGCTGCTCGCGTGTGCCGCGTGCACGCGTTTGGCGCTGAGCGAGCACGTTTTTGGGCCTCTCAGCACGAGCGGCGGAGTGCTCTGTTTGGCGTTCTTCCTTGCCGTCACGCCACTCGGAGTCGTCGTGCGCGACGCTTGCCGTCCGCCGAGCCGCGCGATCGTCGGCGGAACCTGGAGCGCGAAGAAACGTGCGCTCGCGGCTGCCGCGCGCGTAATCCTCTACGCAGGCCGCGCTCCGAGCGCGAAGGCGCATCCGTGTTATATCCGCCGCGATGCTTCGCCACCGAGCCGACGTCCGAACCCTCACCTTCGTGGGCCTCTATTACACGCTCCTGATCTCGGAGTGGATCCTCGTTCCGAACGTGCTGTCAGTCGGAGCCGCGCTCCGAGTGATCCCGCTCGTGATCCTCACCGCGATCCTCAGCTGGATCTGCGCCGTGATCACGCACAACACGCTGCACTCGCCCGTTTTCAAGCAGCGCTGGGCGAACAAGACGTTCCAGGTCGCGCTCTCTTGCGCGTACGGCTTCCCCGTAAGTGAGTACGTGCCGGGTCACAACCTCTCGCACCACAAGCACACGCAGAAGCGCTCTGACTTGATGCGCACGAGCAAGGCGCGCTTCACTCGCTTCAACGCGCTCAACCTCGTGGTGTTCTTCCCGCGTGTGGGCGCCGACATCTTCACTCAGAACTACCGCTACGTGACCATCATGAAGAAGAAGATGCCCGCGTGGTATCGCCAGCTGGTCATCGAGATGGTCGTCTGCTGGGGCAGCAAGGCCGTCCTCTTCATGATCGATTGGAAGAAGGCCATTTTGTTCGTCGTGCTCCCGCATCTCTGGGCGGTCTATGGCATCACGACGGTCAACTTCCTCCAGCACGACGGCTGTGACGAGGATCACCCGTTCAATCACTCGCGCAATTTCGTCGGGCGAGTCTTCAACTGGTTCACGTTCAACAACGGCTATCACGGCGCACATCACGACGAGCCCGGCTTGCACTGGAGCCTCGTGCCCGCGGCGCACGCGAAGAAGTACTCGGGCAACATTGCGCCGTCGCTCGAGCAGCCGTCGCTGGCCGTCTATCTGTTTCGTACGTTCGTCTTTCCGGGCAAGCGCCTTCGCTACGACGGCGGCCCCGTGATCTTGCCGAAAGCTGGCCCGGACGAGGAGTGGATCCCGAAGAGCATCCAAGCGGCAATCGCCGATTTGGGAGCCGAGGGTACTGCGATGAGCGGCGCCGAGTAGGGATGCGCGCTCTAGTTTGATGAAGACGCGAGCGCAGATCATCGTCGCCTTGCTCGCGGGCCTGCTCACCGTCCCCGCGACCTACGCGCTCTTGCGCGCGTACGACGTGATCTATCGCCACGAAGCCAACCCGGCGACGATCATCTTCAGCGCGAAGATCGCGATGTTCTGGCGCCTCGGCGTCGGCGGCTATGCCGGCGGGATGGTAGCTTTCGCGGTCTTCTTTCTCGCGGGCCTCAACATGAATAGAACGGTTCGGGGTCTCTCGTTCGCGTCGATGGTGGTGGCCGCCATGGTCGCTATTCAAAGTTTGCTAATGCCATGACGGATGTCCTCTGGCTACGCGTGCTCGAGCGCATTCACGGTCACCTCGGGTGGCTCGCGGTCGCGGCGCTCGTGCATCCGGCGATCGTCTTGCGTAATCCCAAGCGCAGGGCGCGACTGTCTGTCGGACTGACCACACTGATGGTTGCGCTCACGTGGGGCTTGGGCGCGTGGATCTATCCCGAGTATCGGGCGCGCATCAAACAGCACATCTTCATCGAGCTCCCGAAGCTCGGCTGGTGCTTCGAGCGCAAAGAGCACCTGGCCGTAGGCGTGGGAGTCTTCACGCTCATCGGCTGCATCGCGCACCTCGCCGGCCCCACGTTCGAGGGTGAGTCGACGAGGCTCTTGATGAGCAAGCTCGCGCACAGAGCGTTCGTCGTCGCGTGCGGGTTGGCAATCACCGTCGCGGTGTTGGGTGTTGCGGTGGCTTCGTACAAGTCTTTCTAGAAGGAGCAATGATGCGAGCTTCAGCTCTCACGGTGTTGGCGGTGTCACTCGTCGCTGGCGCTTGTGCGGATACGCCGCCGCCGGTATTCCCGCCGCCGACGGTCTCGCGCGGTGGCGTCTCTCCGGCCGTCGCGACGAGCGCGCTCGCGAGCGCTACGCCCGCACCTCCCATTTCGAGCTACGACAAGCCGCCCGCGAGCATCCTCGAGGTGCTCCACGCCCCGTCTGCGCCCAAGCCGGTGATGAGCCCGACGCGCGACAAAGTCCTGCTCGTCTCTTGGGTGGACTATCCGTCAATTGCGCGCGTCGCAGAGCCCTTCGTGAAGCTCGCGGGCGTGCGCATCGAGCCGCGCAATCATAGCAACCACTCGACGCCCGGCGGCTACGGAATCGCGCCCTGCGCGACCGGCCTCGCTCTCGTCCGCGTCGCAGATGGTGCGGAGACCCGCGTGACTTTGCCCGCAGATGCATGCGCGGACAGGCCAATGTGGAGCGCCGACGGAAAGCACTTCGCGTTTCGCAATACCGCGCGCGACGCCGTAGAACTCTGGATCGGCGACGCGACGACGGGTCAAACGCATAGACTCGAGAACGTGAAGCTCAACCCGATGCTCGGGAGCTCCGCACAATGGATGCCCGATCAGAAGACGCTGCTCGTGAAGCTCGTTCCGGCATCGCAAGGCGCGCCGCCGCCCGAGCCGCTCGTGCCGCCGGGGCCGAATGTGCAACAGACCACTGGCGAGAAGGGGCAGTCGAGCACCTACGAGGCGCGCGACGTGCTGAAGACGGCGCACGACGAGGAGCTCTTCGACTACTACGCGGCCTCTCAGATCGCGCTCGTCGACGCTGGCAACGGCACGATCACGAACGTCGGGGCGATTGGCAACTACGCGAGCGTGGACGCCGCGCCTAATGGGGATTCGATCCTCGTCGAGACGGTCCACAAGCCGTACTCCCACCTCGTCACTTCGGATCGCTTCCCTCGGCGCATCGACGTGCTCGACCGCGCGGGCGCGATCACCAAGGCCGTCGCGGATATCCCGCTCGCCGATCGCGTGCCGATCCACGGCGTGCGCACGGGCCCGCGCGAGTTCTCTTGGCGCTCGACTGAGCCCGCGACGATGGTGTGGGCCGAGGCGCTCGACGGCGGCGACTGGAACACGAAGGTCCCACAGCGCGACAAAGTGATGATGCAGAAGATGCCGTTCACCGCGGCGCCCGACGAGCTCATGCGCACCGAGCAGCGCTACAACGGCTTCGAGTGGGGAGAGCGCCCGACCTTTGCGCTACTGCACGAGCTCGACGAGAACAGACACTGGTCGCGCACCTTCGCGATGAACGTGGACGACACCACGCAGAAGCCCAAGTTGATTTGGGATCTCAGTTCGGACGAGCACTACAAAGACCCGGGCACGCCCGTGATGAAGGTACTCCCCAACGGCGAGTGGGTGATTCGCCAAGACAGCGACGCCATCTACCTCAGCGGAGACGGCGCGTCTCCCGACGGCGACCGCCCGTTCGTCGATCGCTTCGTCGTCGCGAGCGGCAAGACAGAGCGCCTGTTTCGCAGTGACAAAACCGCTCTCGAGTACTTCTTCGCGTTCCCGGACGCCGCGAGTTCGACCACGTTGCTCACGTGGCACCAATCGCCGCAAGACCCGCCGAACCTCTTCGCACGCGCGCTCGGCACCGCCGTCACGAACCCGTCGGTCGGCGAGGCTGCGTTCACCTCGACGACGCGCGTCATCACACACATCCCCGATCCCACGCCCGCCGTGCGCTCCATCAAGAAGCGCCTCGTGAAGTACAAGCGCAAAGACGGGATGGACCTCTCCTTCACGCTCTACACGCCGCCCGGCTATCAAGAGGGGACCCGACTACCCACTATCTTATATGCCTATCCCCTCGACTACGCGGACGCGTCGAAGGCAGGGCAGGTGACGGGCTCCGAGCAGAACTTCACGCGCCTGCGCGATCACAGCCTGCTGCTGCTCGCGGGATATGCGCTCATCGAACAAGCCGCGTTCCCCATCGTGGGTGATCCGAAGAAGGCCTATGACAACTATCTCGATCAGCTCGTCGCTGACGCGAAGGCCGCGGTGGACAAGGCGGTCGAGATTGGCGTCGCGGATCCGGCGAGGATCGGCGTCACCGGGCATAGCCACGGCGCGCTGATGACGGTCAATCTGCTCGCGCACTCGGACATGTTCCGCGCGGGTGTCGCCACGAGCGGCTCATACAACAAGACGCTCACCGCGTTCGGTTTCCAGAGCGAGCGCCGCTCGGTGTGGGAGGCGCCGGAAGTGTACTTGAAGGTGTCGCCGTTCTTCTCGGCGAACAAGATCATCGATCCGTTACTCATCATTCACGGCGAAGACGACGCGAACCCCGGCACCACCCCGCTGCAAGCCGATAAACTCTATGAGGCCGTGCGCGGCAACGGCGGCACCGCGCGGCTCGTGATGCTCCCCCACGAGCCGCACTGGTACTCGGCCATGGAGTCCAACGAGCAGCTCCTCTTCGAGATGGTCCGCTGGTTCGACACCTATGTGAAGAACGCCCCGCCGCGCGTAGCGAAGAAGCCCCACTGAGCTCTTCAACGTGAACGTGCCCCCGTGCACGTGCCCGATCTGTTGGGTCAACTCCGCCGGCTCCGGGCACGTTCACGCTTATGGGAAGAAGTGAGCCTCGCTAATAGGCAATCACGCCCTAGGAAGTTGCTCGTCGGCGCGCATCGACGCAGCGGGCAACGCGTAGTGTTTGGGAAACGAAGCCGAGCGCACGACCGATGGCTTGGGCTACGATGTCGTGGTGATGGATTGTCCGTGAGACGCTTTACGCTCTTGCGACAAGCACCGCGGTTGTGGTGCTCATCATGGCCTGCGCGAGGTGCGGTGAGATAACGTCGCTTCCGCCGACGGACGCGGCTGCGGCGGACCGAGACGCGGGTTCCATTCCGATCGACGCTCAGCGCGACACGCTGTGGTGGGATGGCGCGCAGACCTCGGATTGGCCAGGGTGGCGGCGGTATACCGAACTTGGTCCCAATTGCAGAGTCGACATTGCGATCGATCCGAAAGTACTCGTTGTTCCGTGGAAGTTCGTTCCTTGAGAAATCCCAGGTCAGACTGGTTGCCAGCAACTCGATGGCATCAAGTTTTAGACTGACGGGATCACCCCAGCCATTTTCCAGGCGACCGCCCAGAGCGGCGGAAGGTACCTAGCGCTCTTTCATCGAATTGAGCAGTTTCTCATCCAGGCCGACTATTGGGACACCGTCTCAGGTGAGCCGGTGTTTGCAACGCGAACCGATGTCCACGCAGAATGCGACGTTGGCGTTGTCTTCAACGAGAAGAACGTCATGGTGTTTGGCGGCATCTATCAAGATCCGCTCACCACACTTGCCACAGCGGGACCAGCGTCGACGTTGCCGCCAATCGCTCCCTTCGCAGCGCTGCTACCTAGGCCGGAGACGCAGATTCGCGTCCTTGAAACGGTGGGTGCTTCGGACACGACCCTGCTGTTCGCTCTGCAGACTTTGGGGCTCGTCGGACGAGGAACCTCCGGCAAGTCGGACTACGTCCTGACGTCAGTGGGAACGAGACTGAGTGGCGCACAAAGTCATGGAGACGACATCATCGCCGAGGAGGAGCACGCCCCCGACTACTTCACGCGCTTCCATCGCGTGACCCCGGACGGCACTATCACGCTCCTGAGGCAGAAGGCACAGACGCGCTTGACGGCCGTCGCGATGGACTCATCGAATCTCGCCTGGTCGAGGCTTGGGGAGGCTTGCCCTCGACACCCCAGCTTGCGCCGCACGTCGCCATTTGGAGCGCGCCGTATACCGTCGACCCTGCGACCTTAGCCACCACAGCGAAGAAGGTGGCCGACTGGGATGGCGTTCAGCTTGTGCCACAAGCGACGACGACGATTGTATCCAATGGCATCTACGCTTTTTTAGAGACCAACGGCATTTATCTTACGCGGCTCGCCGATGGTAAGACGAAGGTCATCCCGACACTTCCAAATGTCGAATACGGTTACCCTGTATACGCAACCGACACCAAAGTATGGGTAATCGCGATCGAGCAAGTGGAACCACGACGTTGTCGTCTGCG
>JAYVYD010000074.1:0-24643 GCA_043784605.1 Myxococcales bacterium
CGGTGTGCCTTCGTTTCCAACTTCTCAGTCAGAGCTCCCGGGCTCGGGCGACGCAGCCATCGATTCAGATGCGGATCTCCGCGTCGACGCATTCGTGTGCCCGACGCTCGCCAACCTCGACTGACAACGTGATGCCAACCCGGGCCAACGTCACATGGCGGTTGGGGACTGGAGCTCCCGCCGGCCTCTGCGTGAACGCCACGGATCCAGGCGCCGCCGCAGGCGAATGGTAGTTCATGTGCGCTGATGTTTGCGAGGCGCGCTTAGCCGGTTAGCGCTAATCGGTTATTGATTGGTCGGCAGAGTCAGGCTCCGAATGAACATCGCGACTTGGCTCGCGGCCTCGCGAAGCATTCGTTTCAGCACGTTTCCGCCTTCTGCGAGGTCGATCTCGAAGGCGACGGTGCCGCCCTTCTCGGCCACGCGGCGCGCGCCGACCTCTTCGAGGAGATGGATGATGGGTCGGTTCTCCGCGAGGACCTCGCCGCGAAACTTCAATATGCCGCGCTCACGCGCCGCAACGACGGCCGTCGCCAAGAGGAGCGCGCCCAGCCCCTTCCTCTGCATGTCGTCCACGACGACGACCGCGATCTCTGCGCAGTCCTTGCTGTCTGCGAGCCGCACGAAGCGAGCGACGCCGAGCCCGAGCTCCGTCTTGAGATCGAGCGACTCGGTCAGCGCGACGATCGCCACGTGATCGACGCAGTCGACGTCCGTGAGGTAACGAAGCGTCGCGTCGTTCATCGAGCTCGTGGCGCCGAAGAAGCGGCGGTATCGAGACTCCGGCGAGAGCGTGTCGAAGGCGCGCTTGAGCGCGGCGGCGTCCGTCGGCTGGATGTGACGCAAGATCACCCGCTCGCCCGTCACGAGCAAGTGCTCCTCGCGAAACTCTCGCTTGGTACGCATCGCTCAGCGAAACGAGTCCGTCGCCGTGATGAGCTCGTGCAGTGTGCCCAGCTCGAGCGCGGCGTGACCTGCGTCTCCCACGATCTTGAGCTTCGCCTGGGGCCACGCGCGATGGAGCGCCCAGGCACTCTCCGCGGGGCAGACGACGTCGTAGCGACCCTGCACGATCACCCCTGGAATGCGCTGGATCTTGCTCGCGTTGACGAGTAGCTCGTCGTCGCGATCGAAGAAGCCGTCGTTGACGAAGTAGTGGCACTCGATGCGCGCGAACGCGAGGGCATACTCGTCCTCGGCGTTCTTCGCGATGAGCTGCTCGTTCGGAATGAGGCAGCTGGTCTTGGCCTCCCACACGCTCCAGGCCTTCGCCGCGCGCACGCGCTCACCCGCGTCGGTGCCCGTCAACCGCTTGTAGTATGCATGCAAGAGTGCGCCGCGCTCGGCTTCCGGGATCGGCGCCAAGTACTCCTCCCATGCGTCGGGGAAGAGCCGGCTCGCGCCCTCTTGGTAGAACCAGTCGATCTCGCGCTTGCGCAACAGGAAGATGCCGCGCAGCACGAGCTCAGTGACGCGCTCGGGGTACTTTTGCGCGTAGGCGAGCGCGAGCGTCGAGCCCCACGAGCCGCCGAACACCTGCCAGCGCTCGATGCCGAGCTTGGTGCGTAGCGCCTCGAGGTCGGCGACGAGGTGCCAGGTAGTGTTCTGTTCGAGCGAAGCGAAGGGGGTGCTCCTGCCGCAGCCGCGCTGATCGAGCACGATGATGCGATACGCGTTCGGGTCGAAGAACCTTCGGTGGCGTGCGTCGCTGCCTCCGCCCGGACCGCCGTGCAAGAAGACTGCGGGCTTGCCGCTAGGGCTGCCGGATTGCTCGTAGTAGATCGCGTGCCCACCGCTCACCTGCAGCGTGCCTACGTCGTACGGGCCAATCTCGGGGTACAGCGATCGGAGCTCGGACATGCGCGGCCATCTTAGCCCCACTCGCGCCGTGCAATCGGCTATTAGCGAGCGTTGACGTCGATCGGTGTCATCTTGCCGCTCGCTTCGACGGTGAACCCGAACGTCCCCGTCGCGGCTTGAACGAGCAGCACGGCGGTGGGTCCGCCGCGACCGTAAAGCGACACATGCGTCACGTGCTCGCTGCCGGGTTTGCCTTCCTCGCCGTCCAACAAAACGCGATCGGGTGTCGTCGGCAGATCCGTGAGCTTCGCGACGCGCACGCGTAATCCGTCCGACTCGCGCGCGACGACGATCGGCTCGCCGACCCCGGTGATCGCAGAGAGGTCCGCGCGCGTAACCAATGTCGCGCCCGGCGTGTCGAGTGCGACGGTGGTCACCGAACAGCTCACGCCGGCGCAGCGCGTCTGCTGCACGGAGGGCATGCCCATGCTCGCGTCCGTGAGCCCGAGGATCATCGCCTCGGCGCCGTTGCATACGAACGAGTCCGCGATCGGCTCGATCCCGCGTGGCGCCGCGACGAAGCCTCCCCACGCTTGCCCCTTCGCGCGCGAGAGCAGCGCCTCCCTCATACGCAGGAACGTGCCTTCGTTCGTGCGGCAGCCCGTGATCGGGCCGGCGAAGTCGTTGCCCGAAGGTGGCCCAAGATCGGCGAGCGCTCCGAGGTGGCCCGCCGAATCGAGCGTGCGCGCATACAGATTCACCGAGTAGTAGCCGCCGTACGGCGCATATCCGCCGCCCCCGTAGTAGTCGCCCCACGGGTCGGTCGTCGTGCCGATCGCCCACACCAGGTTCTCGCCGACGAGCTGGATGAATGCGACGTTCTCGCCAGCGGGTCTACCGAATGCGAGGCGCTGCGTCTTGCCGTCCACCGTCTTCTTCACGACGGAGTACGGATCGCCCTGCCCCAATACATAAGCCGTGCCGTCCGCGCGCACGAAGCCGGTGTCGCCCCGAGGGAGCACCAGCGCAGGCGCGCCGTCTTCGCTCGCGGCGAGCACATGCTCGACGCTGAGATCGGGGGCGACGGGCGTGCAGGTCGCCGTGGCGTAGTGGTCGCTCGCGCGCATCCAACACACGCGATCTGCGAACAGGAGCCGCACGTCTCCATACGCGATTGGGTCGGTGGCGAGGACGGGTCCCTGCCCTAGCGGCTTCTGCTTGGAGAGACGGACGAGCTCGGCGGCAGGCGGAGCGCTCGGCACGGTTCGGAGATCGTAGACGACTGAGGCCGCAGCTAACGTAGTCGCGTCCTTGAAGAGTCGATCGAGCTGTTCGGCGGGCACCGCAAACATCTGCGTGTCTTTGTTCACCATGTCCGCGCGTGGGATGTCTTCTTCGAAGTTGATGACGCCGAACCGCGCTGCGCGGTGCGACGCGTTGTAGAAGTTCGCCTGAAACACGACGCATCGTGCCGGCCAGTCCGCGGCGGCGGCGCCCAGCTCGATCGCTCGATAATGAACGCTCGGCGTTTCGCCCACGGGCACCTCGCCCACCGCGCACTTCGCGTAGGCCGCCCACGCTTGCCCAAGCTCACGCTCCGACGATCGACGCAAAGCGAGCTGCGAGCCGAACCACACACCTGCGGCGAGACCGGCGACGACGCCCAGCGCGACGGTCACTTTCACTCCAATCCCGAGCACACGACCCAGCACGGACACGGCCACCTCTGTTCACGAACGCCGAACGCGTCGGCGACCATTTCCGTTGTACGCTTGATTCGGGGCAAAGATCCCGAACTTCGACGCGCGAGCCCACTGATTGCTTTGGATGAGTTCTTGGGTGCCTTCTTCGGGACACGCGTCATCTCTTGGAGTTCCCCGGCTTGACGAGTGGGGGACTCTCCGTGTCACATGGCACCCTATGAGTGACCTCGTGATCGAAGTGTTGAAACCCGGCGCCGGCGCCGAGGCCAAGAGCGGCGACCAAGTGACCGTGCACTACGTGGGCACGCTCACGACAGGCAAGAAGTTCGACAGCTCTCGCGACAGAGGCAAAGGCTTCGCCTTCGTGCTCGGTGCGGGCAACGTGATCCAAGGCTGGGACAAGGGCGTTCCGGGCATGAAGATCGGCGAAGTGCGCAAGCTGACGATTCCGTCGAACATGGCGTACGGGGCGCGCGGCTTTCCGCCGGTCATCGGCCCGAACGAGACGCTCGTCTTCGAAGTCGAACTCCTCAGCGTCGGGTGACGCGCGCCAACCCCATGCGGCGCCTGGTGCTCGCGCTCGCGCCGCTGGCGATCTACTTCGCTTGCGCGGTCTACGACAGCTCGCTTCTCGTGCCGACGGACGCAGGGGCCGACGCTGCGAGCCCACCCGACGCGGGCGGGGACACGGCCGATCCGTGCAACCACGCGCGACTCCCGGCGCGACCGGATCGCGACGACCCAGGCGGCGTCGACGCGGGCGAGCTCGTCTTTGCCTCGCGCACGTTGATCTTCGACATCGACGCGGGCGGCGGCCAGACCGTCGGCTACGACCTCGACAACTTCTGCACGTGCCCCGGCCCCGCCTCTTGCAGCGGCCCACAAAAGACGGTCTGCGACGATACCCGCGGGCGCGATAACGCCGCAGGCGCACTGCTCAACAAGTTCGCGTCCTACGCCGAAGCCTTCAATCCGCAGAAGATCAATGATCGCCTGGCGGCCGGGCGCATCGGGCTCGTGATTCGCGTCACTAACTACAACGGCACGCTCAACGACACCCAGATCCAGGCCACGGTCTTCTTGTCGAACGGCATCGAAGGCTTCATCGACGGCGGAACGCCGACGCCGCCGCAGTACGATGGCAATGATGTCTGGACGATCGATCCCAAGTCGCTGGTCGGCGGAATCGCCCCGCCGTACATCCCGAGCTCCGACAACGTCGACAACGCCGCCTACGTCTCGAACGGCTTGGCGGTCGCTTCGCTCAATGACATCTTCATCGACTTCTCCGGTGGCGCCGGCTCCGCGCAGGTTCGGGTCGATCTCACCGGCGTGATCGTCACCGCCACGCTCGTGCCGAACGGAAAGGGAAGCTTCGACTTCGTGGAGGGGACGCTCGCAGGACGTTGGCCGACCCGCAAGCTCCTCACGTCGTTCGCCGGCATCCACGACCCGCTCAGCATGGATCCGAAGCAGTACCTCTGCGGAGACTCCGGCACCTACGTGGGCCTCAAGAGCCTCGCGTGCGCGCAGAGAGACATCGCGAGCGTCGTCCAAAACGACGGCCAAAACGCGAAGTGCGACGCGCTCTCGTTCGCGCTGCGCTTCAGCACGTCGGCCGCGCGCCTTGGCTCGGTGTACTCGGGGATTGCACCCCTGCAACCGTGCGGTCCCCAGTGGGCCGACGATTGCCCCTGAGCCTCAGCGAGGATCGACTACCCGATGTTGGCGACGCGCTCGGCTCGGACGACGCAGCGCCTGCCGACGTGCTCGATCTCGATGCAATCGACGATCGCGCGGAACACGACTCGAGTCATCCCATGAGCGCGAACGCGGCGCCTTGCGGGTCGTCGCATATCGCGACGCGTTTGCCGTCGGGCGTGGTCACGACGTCACCGACGACTCCGCCGCTCGCCCGGACCTCGTCTGCGGCGAGGTCGACGTCTCGAACCGCAAAGTGAAATAGCCACTGTGCGTGAACGCCAGGTCGGAGCTCAGTCATCGCGCCGACGTCCGCAGCGTCCCAAGCGAATGGATGAAATCGCCCGTGCGCGCCCAGGTCGAACGCCTCACCAAAGCGCCAATCGAACAAGTCCCGATAATCGGTTGTCGCGCGCTCCGCGTTCGAGGTGTGCAGTAGACACCAGGCGCTCTCGGGGCTCGGGTATTCGCGCGCCGATTTCGCGACCGCGACGAGCGCGCCTCCCGGATCGCGCAGCACCGCAGCTTCGAGCCCCTCCGGGTTGATCCACTGACCGAAGGAGGTCGCGCCACGCTCGATGAACGCAGCAGCGGTGCGCTTGACGTCATCGACTCCCAAGTATCCGAGCCAATGCGGGCGCGCCCCTCGAGCCACGGCTTGCTCATGGAGCTTCACGACGTCACGCGCGCGATCACCGAGGACACGGCGGCAGAAGGAGAGCGCTGCATCGACGTCCCCTCGTACGAAGCGTGAGGTGAAAGAACGAAGACACGTGACCCGCTCAGCGCTTGATGTATTTGCCGCGCGCTTCTGGGTGCTCGTTCTCGAACGCCTCGAGGCTCTCTCGCGTGATCTCGACCTCGATGACTCCGTCTTGCCGAATCTTGGACTGACAGCCGAGTCGAGACGTGGCTCTCACGTCGAACGCTTTGTCGAGGATGTCATTCTCTTCATCGTCCATCTCGCTCAAGAGATGGGCGCCCGAGTGCACGTAGACGTGGCACGTCGAGCACGCGCACACGCCGCCGCATGCGTATCCCTCTGGCGCCCCCACGCCCTGCGCGGCCTCCAGGAGCGACTGGCCCACGGGGACCTCGACCTCGGCGTAACCGCGAAAGATGACTCTGGCCATTATCGACGATGCTCCTCTACGTGCGCGTCCACTCCACGAGCCGTGGCGACCGTGCGCGACACGTCGTCCAACTTCTTGCCGCCGATGGCGCGCTCGATCGCGCGATTCATTCGGCGACCCGCGAAGGCCTTCGTTGCTCCATCAAGCATCTCGATTCGGCCCGTGATTTTGGCTGGATCCGAGCCCTGCATGGCGTCGTCCAGTTCGGCGAGCGCGCGTAGGATCGCCGGTTGCTCCCCTTCGGTGAGAAGGTCTGCGTCGGTCGCCAAGGCCTTCCGAGTGGCCAGCGCGATGCGGCCGCCCTCGACGCGTCCCTCCGCGAGGCGCCGCGCGACGAGGTCCGCTTCGCCGTGGTCGAGCGCGTCCATCAACATCTTCTCTACGGTCTCGTCGTCCAATCCATAAGAGGGTTTGACGAGGGTCGTCTGTTCGATGCCCGTCGTCGTCTCTCTCGCGTGAACGCTCAAGAGCCCGTCCGCGTCCACGCGAAACGTGAGTTCCAACCGAGCGATGCCGGCGGGCATCGGCGGGATCCCCTTGAGCGTGAAGCGCGCGAGGCTGCGGCAGTCTCTCACCAGCTCGCGCTCGCCTTGCACCACGTGCACCTCGAAGCCCGTCTGCTTGTCCTCTTGCGTCGTGTACGTCGCGCGGGCCGCCGTCGGGATGCTCGTGTTGCGCGGAAGGATCTTGTCCACGACGCCGCCGCCGACCTCGATTCCGAGCGAGAGCGGCAATACGTCCAACAACAGGACTTCGGCTTTCGGCCCGCTTCCGGCGAGTAAATCGGCCTGAATCGCGGCTCCGAGAGCGACCACCTGATCGGGATCGATGTCCGCCAATGGCTCTTTGCCAAATAGCTTTTGGACGTATGCACGCACGGCGGGCACACGCGTGGACCCTCCAACGAGGATCACTCCGTCCAGGTCCTTGGCCTCTAGGCCTGCGTCCTTGAGCGCGCGTCTGCAGGCGGTGCCCGTCTTGTCGAGCAGCGGCGCGACGAGCTCGTTCAATCGCCTCCGTGTCATCGTCAGTGTCGTCTCGCCGCCCGTCGCGATCGGCATGGACACCTCGACGCTCTCTTGGAGCGTCAATGCGTGCTTCACATCGCGCGCCTTGTCGAGCATCACGCGCACCACGCCGGGCGTGAGCTTCGCGTGAGGGGTGAGCGAGTTGGCCTTCGTGTTGTCCGCCGCCATCCACCCGAGGGCCAAGAGCATGTCCTCGGCGAGTGCGCGGTCCATATCGTCGCCGCCGAGCGCGCTGTCGCCGCCGGTGGACTTGACCTGAAACACGCCGTCGTCGAGCAGCAAGATCGTGACGTCGAACGTGCCGCCGCCGAGATCGTACACGGCGAAATGGCCGTCCTGTTTCTTGTCGAGGCCGTACGCGAGCGCCGCCGCCGTGGGCTCGTTGAGCAATCGGAGGACCTCCAGCCCGGCCAATCTCCCCGCGTCCTTGGTGGCCTGTCGCTGCCCATCATCGAAGTACGCAGGCACGGTGATCACTGCGCCGCCTATGCGCCCGAGCTCCTCTTCCGCGCGGGACTTCAGCTCACGCAAGATCTCCGCGCTCACCTCCACGGGATTGACGACCCGCGATTTGCCGACTCGAAAGCGCACGACGTTCGCGTCGCCCTGAACGGGACCGACGAAGTCGTAAGGCCCCAGTCGCTTGGTCTCGGGGTCGTCCGCACCGCGGCCCATGAAGCGCTTGACGCTCACGATGGTCGACTGCGGGTGCTCCGCCGCGCCCTTCTTCGCTTGGGTCCCGACGACGACCTCGGAGGCGTCATAAGCCACTACGCTCGGCAGCAAGATCTCGCCATCGCAGTTGGCCACGGCGAACGGCTTCTCGTTCTTCACATAAGCCACTAGCGAGTGCGTAGTGCCCAAATCGATGCCGATCGGACGAGGCGCCGCTTTGGGATCGTAGATTTCGAATAGCATCAACTTCCTTATGGTCCTGCCGTTGTCATCCTGTTGTCATCCCGCGAAGGATCCCCCGAGAATCGCGCGCTATCCGTTCAATAGATCTTCGACGGCGGAGACCTCGTCCAAGAATCGTCGATAAAACCGGAGCTCTCCGAGCTTGCCGACGAGCGACGCGGATTGGCCATTATGAAAGCCCACCGCGAGCTCTTGCTGCGCGACCCTTTGTTTGCCTTCGATCACGGTGGCCAACGCGCGCAGTGCTGCCGCGTCTTTGCTGGCCTTGGCTTCCTCGAGCGCCTCGCGCTGCTCCATCATGTCCATCAGGAATCCGGGGTCCGCCTTGGGCTCCTGGCCCTCGCCGACCGATGTCCCAAGTAGCGCGAAGAGAGACTCTGCGCGCTTGATGGGATCGCGCACGATGCGCCAAGCCTCGTTGACGGCCACGGCTCTGTTCAACGAGTCTTTGCGCTCGCTCGCGCCGCCGGCCGCGTGCTTGTCCGGATGCAGCGCGCGTGACAGCTCGCGGTGGGTCTTCTCCACCGCGGCGAGGTCCACGTCGTACTGACGCGGCAGCCCCAGTGTCTCGAACGGGTCCATTAGACTGTAAAAGAATGCCCGCAGCCGCAGTTCGTCTTCTCGTTCGGATTGATGAACTTGAAGCCTTGTTGCAGGAGCGTCTGCTGCCAGTCGAGTTCCAAGCCCGCGAGATACACGAGGCTCTTGGGGTCGACGACGACGCGTACGGGAGTGCCGTCCTCCGCAGTGTAGTCGAACACGCGATCCTTCGGACGCGGCTCGCCGTCGTGGAACTCGATCACATAAGAAAACCCCGAGCAGCCGCCCCCCTTGATGCCCAGCCGAAGCGAGGTATTGGGCGTCGCGCGCTTCTGGATTTGCTTCTTGATGGCCTCTACGGCCTTGGCCGTGACGACGACGCCCGGCAGCTTGACTGCCTGCATATCGCTCTTCGTGGGGCCCATCTCGCCGGTGCTGGTGCTGTTCATGACTCAGGCCTTGTTTCTGGCCGCGCGCTTCTTGCGATAGTCTTCAATCGCGCTCTTGATGGCGTCTTCGGCCAACACCGAGCAGTGAATCTTCACGGGCGGCAGATTGAGCTCTTCGACGATCTGGACGTTCTTGATCTTCTCTGCTTCGTCCAGGCTCTTGCCCTTGAGCCACTCGGTCGCGAGTGACGAAGAGGCGATGGCCGAGCCGCAGCCGAAGGTCTTGAACTTGGCGTCCTCGATGACGCCGTCTTCGCCGACCTTGATCTGGAGGCGCATGACGTCACCGCACGCGGGCGCTCCCACGAGACCGGTGCCGACGTTCGGGTCGTTCTTGTCCAGTGTGCCGACGTTGCGCGGGTTCTCCGCGTGCTCGACGACTTTTTCGCTGTAGGCCATGATCGTTTTCCTTGGTTGCTAGTGCGCAGTCCATTGGACTGTTTTGAGATCGATTCCCTCTTTGTGCATTTCCCAAAGGGGTGACATGTCGCGCAGGTGATTGACCTTCGCGATGACGAGGTCGGCGACGTAGTCCACCTCTTCTTGTGTGGTGAAGCGGCCGAGACCGAAGCGAATGGAGGAGTGCGCGAGCTCGTCGCCGACGCCGAGCGCCCGCAACACATAGGAAGGCTCGAGACTGGCCGACGTGCACGCGGAGCCGGAGCTGACCGCGACGTCCTTGATCGCCATCATCATCGCTTCGCCCTCGACGCACGTGAAGCTCAGGTTGATATTGCCAGGGAGGCGATGCTCCATCGAGCCGTTGATGTAGACCTCTTCCAGGTTGTCCATGATGCGCGAGCGGAGCCGCTCGCGGAGGCCGAAGAGCTTTTGGCTCTCTTCTCTGCCCTCTTGCATCATGATTTCGGCTGCCTTGCCGAAGCCGACGATCGACGGGACATTCAGCGTTCCTGAGCGATTGCCGCGCTCGTGCCCGCCGCCGTCCATCTGCGCCACGAGGCGCACGCGCGGCTTGCTGCGCCGCACGTAGAGCGCGCCGACTCCCTTGGGTCCGTACATCTTGTGCGCGGTGACCGACGCCAAGTCCACGTTCATCTTCTGAACGTCGAACTCGATCTTGCCGACGCCCTGAACGGCGTCCGAGTGCAGCAAGACGCCCTTCTCCCGCGTGACCTTACCGATCTCGAGGAGCGGGTGCACCGAGCCTACTTCGTTGTTGGCCAACATCAGCGAAACCAAGATGGTCTTGTCCGTAATGGCTTGTCGCACTTGCTCGGCGGAGACCAAACCCTGTTTGTCGACTGGCAAGTAGGTGACGGTGAAGCCCTCTTTCTCGAGGCGCTTGCACGTGTCCAGGATGGCCTTGTGCTCGGTCACGCACGTGATGATGTGATTGCCTTTGTCCTTGTTGAACTCGGCCACCCCCTTCAGCGCGAGGTTGTTGCTCTCGGTGGCTCCGGACGTAAAGACGATCTCTTTTTCGCTCTGCGCGCCGATGAGCTTGGCGATGCGCTCGCGGGCGTACTCCACCGCCTCTTCCGCAGCCCAGCCGAACGAGTGGCTGCGGCTCGCCGCGTTGCCGAATTTCTCGGTGAAGTACGGGAGCATCTCATCCAAGACCCTTTTGTCGAGCGGGTTGGTCGAGTTGTAATCCATGAAGATGGGGAGCTTGACGGCCATATCTATTTCTCAGGAGGGTGACGGGTTGGCGCGGAATCCGGCGACGAGCTCGGGCACCGTGTGATCGCACTCGTGATGATCGCACGCCTTGCAGGCGCTCAAGATGCGATCGGGCTCGCAGACGTCGCAGGTGTCGAGGTAGCCCACGCTCGCTTGTAGCTCGTGCTCGAGGCGCTGGAGCCGACGCCGTAACGCGCGCGTCTCCTCGAGCTTTTTCGTGTAGACCTCACGCATCTTTGTCATCGCGCTGGGAGCAGAGCCGGACTCCTCCCAGTCGCGCACCACCGTCTGGATGTCGGTGAGGCTGAAGCCCATGTCCTGGAGCTTGCCAATCCAACGAATGCGCACGAGCGCGTCGGGGCCGTAGAGGCGATAGCGGCCCTTGCTTCGACCTCGCGGGCGCAGCAGATCGAGCTCCTCGTAGAGATGGATGGCGCGGACGGTTTTGCCCGTTTCCTTGGCTAAATCCCCGACCTGCAAGAGCGCCGGAGCTTCAGTGAGGCCCAGATTGTCAGCATGCTTACGATCCTCGATCGGGAGCACATCTGGCATGGACAATAGGGGGAGGCGGACGCGGGACATCTCTAACCTTTACGTGAGGGTTAGTTAGACTCCCCGGGACCTCCAAGTCAAGGTGCGATATGCTTTAACAATGCGGGTTCTACGCTTTTTAGGCTTGGTCTTGCTCAGCTGCGCGTCGGCCAGCACACCTTCCTTCGACGGTCCGGACGCTACGCCGGCCGTGGAGGGGGGTCCGGACACCTCGATCGTCGACGCATCGCGGGCGGACGCCGCCGACTCACGCGCCCCGTCGTGCACGGACGGTGTTCGCAACGGCGACGAGTCGGACGTCGACTGCGGAGGCGGAACCTGCCCCGCGTGCGGCGACGGTCTCGGGTGTGGGGTCACGACAGACTGCAAAGCGGGCTCGTGCGTCGCCGCCAAGTGCGGACCTCACGCGTGGACGGTCGCGTCGACCGGAAGCAACGTCCCCATCCCGCCCGACAACACATGGGTCGACGGCGCAGGTCTAGTGCTCAATCCTAATCTGTATACGCCGAGCCTCGTCTACTTGCGTTGGACGGGCACGCTCCGCTTCGGCGGCGGCGGTAACGGCTTGTGCCACGTCGGCCAACGGTTCTTGATCGACGGTCAGCCGACAGGCGATCCCAGCTGGGGCAACGCCATCATGGTGCTCCGCGGTGCGTCGCGCTGGCACGAGTCGTTCAACGTGGAGATCGCGACCGTCCTCTCGCCAGGCGCCCACAAGATCAGCGTGCAGATGACAAACGGCGTCGGGATGGGCCTTTGCTACTTGGATGGCGATGGCGGCACCCCGTACGATCACTCACGACTCGCCGCCTCCGCGCACGACACGCAACACGCGTGGTACGCCGAGTCGACCGCCGAGACGGGCGCACAGCCAGGCCCGAGCCCTTGGGTCGACATTCCCGGCGTGTCCGTGCCGATCAGCATCACCTCGCCCAGCCACGTGCAGATGTCATTGTCGGGCAGCCAGCTCGCGCAGAGCGCGTCGGTGAGCCACTGCGCCTATCGTCTCGTGGTCGACAAGATGCCTTTGGGCGATCCGTCGCACGGGCAGGCGATCTCGGTCGGCGACAACTTCGGCGGCTGGTGGGGGCCTGTCGCGATTCGCATGGGTCAAGACATGACCGTCGGCGCGCACACCATCTCCGCGCAGATGAGCAACAGCAGCAACGCAGGCGGAACCTGCAACGCGGGCGCGGGCAACGCGCAATACGCGCGCTTTCGTTTGTTCGCGAACGCAGGCCCCCAGATGGGTCCGGCCGTCAGCGTGGAGTCGGCGGGCGGCTCTTACGTGCTCGGCTCGAACAGCGCGTGGACCGCGATTGGCGGAATGTCCGCAATGTTCAACTTGCCAATCAGCAATCATGTCCAGTTCGAGATGGCCGCTACCGAGCGCACCATGAGCGGCTCCGGGCACTGCGCGTGGCGATACGTCATCGACGGCATGCCGATAGGAGATGCCACGCACGGACTGGCCATCAACGTGGGTGACGGCGCACTCACCTGGTGGACCGCGACTCCCCTCTTGTGGGGACAAGACCTGGCCGCAGGCAGTCACACCGTCAGCGTTGAGGTGAGGAACAGCTCGCTCTCCGGCGACTGCGGCACCAACGCAGACGCGGCGGCGTATGGTCGCGCGAGGCTGCTCGTGCGGGCTCTTTAAATGAATATGATTCGAGAGTGTGGGGGGCCGGCTTGGCTCGCAATACTGCTTTCGGGTTTGGCGCTCGCCACCGCGGCCGCGGCGCTCATCGTGACCTTGACGGTGCGCGCGCGAGCGGCCGGGCTCGGCGTCGCGATCGTCGCGCTGATGCTATCGCTCTCGATCGGCGTGCTCGGGCTGCTCGGTAAATCGTGGGGATTGCGCAAGATGGAAGAGGCGCTCCAAGGCGACGGGATCGGGATCGATCCTTCGCAGATGGCGCGCATTCGCGCAGAGGGCACCCAAGAGGCCTCAGAGTGCGTCTCCGTAGGCCTCATCTTCATGCTGCTCCCACTGTTGATAAGCGGGGGCGCGCTGACGGTCGGCGTCTTCAAAAAGCAGCCGCAATAGACTGTGGCGGAAGGCGTCCCTGGGGCGTAGAGTCGGCACTTCTTTTAGGGGAGGTACACCATGCGCGCCGCTTTCATCGCTCTTACTCTGGGCTGCTCTGCCATCGCCGTGTCCGTGTTCGCTTGCGGCGGGGACGACTCGACGAACATCCTCCAGCCCGGCAAGGACGGCGCAGCAGACACGACGAACAACACGGACGCCGAGCTGCCGGACAACGTCGCGCCGGACACCTCCCCTCCCTGCACGGACACTCGATGCAAGAAGGTCGCGTGCACGACCGGCACGACCAACTTGAGCGGCACGGTCTACGACCCCGCCGGCAAGCGCACGCTCTACAACGTGATCGTCTACATCCCCAACACGACGCCGGACGCCATCACCAACGGCGCCACGTGTGATCGCTGCGGCAAGGTCAGCGGAGATCCGATCGTGAGCGCCGTCACCGACGCGAACGGCAACTTCACGCTGAAGAACGTGCCCGTCGGTACGGACATCCCGCTCGTGATCCAAACGGGCAAGTGGCGCCGCCAGGTAAAGGTGCCGAACGTCTCCGCGTGCGTCGACAACACTGTGTCGCCGAGCCTCACGCGTTTGCCGCGAAAGGCGAGCGAGGGCGACATGCCCATCGTCGCGATCGCGTCGTCGTGTGATCCCATCGAGTGCACGCTGCGCAAGTTCGGAATCGACGACTCCGAGTTCACCGTCGGAAGCGGCACGGGCCACGTACGCGTTTACGCGTTGAACGGCTCGGGGATGCAGAAGGTCGGCAACGTCGCCACCACACCCGCAACAGGCCTCTGGCAAACCGATCTGCAGAAGTACGACATGCTGATCAACTCGTGCGAGTGTCAGCCAGCAGCGGACAAGGGCCTGGCCACGTACGCGGCGGTCAAGACGTTCCTGGACAACGGCGGGCGCGTGTTGGGCACGCACTACGAGTACGACTTCTTCGCCGCGCCGCACGGGCCGGCAGAGTTCCAGGCCGCCGCGGAGTGGACGCCTGGCAACGCGCCGCAAACCAACTCGCCGTCCTTCATCGACACCAGCATCCCCAAGGGGCAAGCCTTCAGTGACTGGCTCGTGGGCAACCTCGGCAGCAAGGCCGGACAAGTGAGCCTCGACCCTCAGCTCGTTCGACAAGACGTCGGCAACGTGCGCCTCGCGACCACGCGATACGTGCGAGAAACGGCCGTCGCGGACGGCGGCGGCGCGGAGTCCACGAAGTATCTCTCGTTCAACACGCCAACGCTCGACCCAGACGGCGGCGTCGACGCGGGAGCGCTCTCACCGGCCAAGCAGTGCGGTCGCGCGGCGTTCGCTGACTTCCACGCGCTCAACGCGGGCAACAACGGCGGGCCCACGGCGTTTCCCGATGCGTGCAGCAACTACCCGACTTCACTCGGCGACGAAGAGTACGCGTTCGAGTTCATGTTCTTCGAGCTCGGCTCCTGCGTGCAGGACGAGACCCTGGCGCCCGTACCGCCGATGGCGACTCCCTGAGCGCTTTAGGTTCCCCCTAAACGTGAACGTGCCCGTGTCCGAAAGGCAGCAACTCTCGCTCGACGTCCTCGTCTTCGCGCATGGAGCACGTGCAAATTCCGGCAGGCGCAGATCCCAGCTCGTGCACGTTTACGAGGCAGAGACGAACGCGATATTGGGACGGGCGTAATCCGAGGGTCGACAATACATTAGCAGATGCTAATATATTGCCATGGTTGCTTGGACACCCCAGCAGAGCCGATCGAAAGGGCTCTCCATTGGAGCCGCCCTCTTGGCCGCTTTGGCAGCCTCATCGTGCTGTATCGGACCGGTCATCTTGGCGGCGCTCGGGCTCGGTGGGGCGGGGCTCTTCGCGGGCATCGCCACGTACCGACCGCTGATGCTCGGCGTCACTGCGCTCTTCCTCGGCGTGGGCTTTGCTCTGAGCTACCGCAAGCCCAAGGTCGTCCAGGCCGACGCCTGCGGCTGCGACGCCTCGAAGGCTGGGAAGATGCCGCGCATGTTCCTCTGGGTGGCCACAGTCATCACCGTTTTGGTAGCTGCGGCCCCACCGCTCTTGGCGAGGCTCTCGACCGGGCCGCGGGCGTCGGTCTCTCCCTCCATTGCCGCGGCGACCGTCGTGATCAAAGTGGACGGCATCGATTGCGAGGCGTGTGCCGCGCCCATTCGCAAGGCCCTCACTGCTGCAGGCGGCTTCGACGACCTCGAGCTCGACGTGCCCTCGAGGAGGGTGACCGTCACCTACGAGCCAGGCGCGGGACGCCCCGAGGTGTACCTCGAGGCCATTGACGACCTCGGCTACGAAGCGACCTTGACGTCTACTTTGGAGAAGGCGACGCGATGAAACAAATCGACATTCTCTATTTCGACGGATGCCCTGGCTGGCGGCCGGCGGAGGACCGTGTGCGGCGGGTCGTTCGTGAGGCCGGTCTCGATGACGCCGTGTCCGTGCGCTTGGTCCCTATCGAGACGGAGCAAGAGGCCCAAACCCATCGCTTCGTGGGATCACCGACTATCCGTATCGATGGGGTCGACGTGGACCCTACGACAGCGCAGCTCACGACCTTCGGACTCCAGTGCCGCCTCTATCAAAGCGACGATCGGCTGGACGGCCTGCCGCCTGCGGACTGGATCCGGTCGGCGCTGGGTATGAAGCTCAGCGGCGCTGACTCGCGCGCCGAGCCCGCAGGATGCTGCAAAGGTGGACCGTGCCGGTAAAGTGCGAGCCGCCTGCCAAGGGTCGAGCTCGCGTCGCCAAGTGGAAGAAGGCCATGACCTTCACTCCCGACCTGGATGAACGGGCGGCCGTGCTCTCCCTGCTCGGCAACGCGACCCGGCTGCGCGCCTTCTACGTCCTCGACCAAATGGCGGAGTGTTGCGTGTGTGACCTCGCCGAGATCCTTGGCGTGACGCAGAGCGCGGTGTCTCAGCACCTCGCCAAGTTCAAGGCGTACAATCTCGTGTCCGCTCGGCGCGACGGTCAGACGCTCTACTACCGAATCGCGGGCGGGGCGGAGTCGAAGCGGCTCCGCAAGTTGGCAATCCTGGGCATCGAAGGTCCGACCCTCTAGAGGTCAGCTAATCCCTATTTGCAGATCGTGCTGCCGAGCGTGCAGGTTCCGTTCAGGCATGCGGCGAGGAAATCGCACGTCTTGGTTTTGTCGCCGGGCGTGCAGGCCTGACCGTCGGGGATGACCGCGGGGCACGTGCCCGCGGCCGTGTTCGGCACGAGGTTGCAATTGCCCTTCGCGCAGCCGACGACTCCGTTGTTGATGAAGCCGCATGCGTCGCCCGGCTTGACGAGCGAGAGCGTCGTGCATTTTTTGGTCATGCCCTCGCAGACGCCTTGCGCGCAGCCGAACGGCGCCTTCGTGCAGTCGCCGCCGAGCGGGATGCCCGCGGCACAAGCACCGTTGAGACACACGAGAGTGTCTTTGCAGTCTGCACTGCCAACACACTTGTCGTTGTGCGCGCCGAGCGCCGCGCACTTGCCACCGTTGCACGAGAGATTCGGCTTGCACGAGATCGCGCTGATGCAGGAGCCACCGACGTCGACCGATGCGTCGGCGACACACAGGCTGTTGACGCATTCGGCGCCGACCAAGCACACGCCCGCCGGGCTACACGCGCCGCCGACAGCGACGGCCTTGTTGCAGGTGCCGCACGTGGTGCTCGTCGCGCCCGCGTCGTTGACGGTGGTCGTCGTGCTGCAGCCGCCGTTCAGGCACTGATTGGCCGAGTTGCACGCCGCGCCGTCCGCGAGCGTCCCCTTCTGCGCGAGGCACGCCGCCAGACCCGTGGTGCCGCGACACTGCGAGCCGGAGGCCGCGATGCAGTCACGCAGCGTGTTCGCGGTGATGCCCTCGCCGGGGTAGCTCAGCGCCTGCGTGCAGAGCGTGCGAAAGCGAGACTTCTCGTCGGCCAGGATGGCGGTCGGAACGTCGAGGCCGGCGCACGTCACCGGAGTGGTGAACAGGACATCGAAGTAGGAGTCGCACGTCGCGTTCGGATCGGCGGGTGTGGGAACCGCCGGACCCGTTCCGCCGCCGCTGCTGCTGCACGCGACGAGCGCGCCGATGACGGAGACGCCCGAGAGTACGAGGCGTGAAATCCAAGCTGAACGCATGCAATCCTCCAACGGTGTAAGCGCGCATCTTCGCCGTAGTCGGCTATGGCGGCAAGCGCCGCCGATCGTTGGGCCTGGAAGCTCAGTCCTTCGCGCCGAGCTCGCTCGAGCAACGTTTGGCGACGCGCTTCGCGCTTCACTCTTCTCGGCCTCGAGCGCCAGCTCCTTCGCTTTTTCTCTGGCGAGGACCTCCTGGTACAGCTTGTCGAGCGCCTCCTCGTCGAGGACGGTGACCTTCGTCGCCGGAGCGAAAAAGAGCGGGAGCTCGGCGTCCACGGCGATGTTGTAGATGGGACGAACCAGGCCGTGGTGGAGACTCGACGCCCGACGAATGTCTGGCACGCCGAGCTCGACGCGAAATGGTCGTTCACCCTGGCTCGGGCGAACCTCCACGATGATGATCGTCTACGCGCTCACCTGAACTCTCTCGACGGCTCGGGTCGAGCACGACGCCTGTGGCGCGATGTCCAATGGCGCAGGTGCGGCGGCGTTTGAACACCGAGAGACCAAGATGCTGCCGATAGTCCTCGAAAAGGGGCCACGTCGCGGTCACCGCAGCAAACAACACGAGTGCGGGGACCACGACGCAGACAACAAACAAGGCGCCGCTCACGTGCAGGAGTTCACCGGCTGGCACAACGACGACCCCCACCCCTCGGGGCTCGCGCTATTCACCCCGGCGGACGTCTTTCACGGCTCAGTCGAGTTCCTCGCCGCTCAACGTCAATGCGCTCTCGACGCGGCCTACGCCGCGCACCCAGAGCGATTCCCGAATGGGCCGCCTGGCGTGCGAAGGCCGCCCGTGTCCGTCAGCATCAATCCACTCCCCGTCCCACAAGACGTCGTCTCCGTCGACGCCGTACGCCCCGCAGCTTTGCGAAAAGCAGAGCCACGACCCACTCCCTCAATCGCGAACTCCTCCTAGGATTCACGACCAAGCTGTCTCAAACGCGTTGACACGTTCCGACCCAGATCGCTCTGACGTGATGATCGGCGCGTACGTCGACGTCATCTAGAAGACGAGCAAGCGCGTCGAGATGATTCCGGGCCTTCGGTTCGATCTGTTCACGTCACGACTCGCCTCGAATCAGCCGCCTCCGTCGTTCTTCTCCGGTGGATCGCTGACCAACGCCAGCGCGCAAGTGGGCGTGGATCCGCGCCTTGCCACGCGCGTATCGGCGAACGGTTGGCTCACTTGGATCACGACGTTCGGCGTCTCGCATCACGTGCACGCCCCAGTACATCGGACCGGTCGCGATCCCGAGCATCGGGGCGGAGGGCTCGCTTTAGTGTCCTGAATCAGAACTTCCGCAACCGAACTTCAAGACCGCGAACTTCTGACTCGCCCTAGTCGTCACTTGGCTTGCGCGCGCGCTCGCGGGCCTCGGCTCCGCTCTTCAACACTGCAGTCCGCAATGACTCGTCGACGCGCAGCCACTCGGTCATCACGTGCGCTGGCACTGCATGCTCGGTCAACACTTGACGAAGCAAGTGATGCCGCCGCTCGAAATGGCCGGAGAGCAGCGGCAGCGCGGCGTGCGCGTCGGGGATGCTCTTGCCCTCGTAGCGGCCCGGCCCCCCGAGAAAGCGCGCGGTGAACCACAACTGATGTTCGATGAGCTTCTGCTTGTCTTTGCCCGCGAACAAGAAGCCGACCATCAAGTCTTCGAACAGGCGATCATAGAGCGACTGCAAGACACGCCGCAGACCTGCCTCGCCGCCGATGTCCTTGTACAGGCTCATCCGAACGAAGCGTCGACGTTCGCTTGCTCTTTGAGCACTCGGGCGAGCGTCGCGAAGAGCTCGCCGTTCGCGTCCTTGTCGTCCACCCAGCGCGAGCGCGCTTCGTCGTAGGAGAAGTGCCAAGCGCGATCACGAGCCGCCATCCAGATCTGACGCGTGGGTCGCTGCGTGTTCACCACACATTTTACCTTGTTGGTGAACGTCAGCGTGAGCACGTCGCCGCTGCGCTCGGAGTCGACGAGATCAGAGTCCACGTCACGATCGAGCACGTCTTCGATCCGACGGAAAACGGCGTCCGCAAGGTGTTTGTAGGCGGTCTCGTCCATCATTGTCAGTTCAAGGAATGTGGGAGCGCCAGCGCGAAGGGCGCGATGGCCGCGTCGAACGTGACGCCGTCGGGCCGGTGCATCTGGTAGGTGCCGCGCATCTCGCCACGCGGCGTCTCGAGCACGCACCCGCTCGTGTACTCGAAGCGCTCGCCGGGCTTGAGCGTGGGCTGCTGGCCGATCACCCCGGGCCCGCGCACCTCTTCCACCTTGCCCGCGCCGTCCGTGATGATCCAATGACGGGTGCGCAGCTGAGCGGGCGCCTCCCCCTCGTTCACGATGCTAACCGTGTACGCGAACACGTACCGGCGCGCGCGCGGAGCGGACTGCTCGGAGATGTACTGCGATTGCACCGAGATGCGAATGCCTTGAGTGGTGGCTTCTGACACGCCCGAAGGAGTGCCACGATCGCTGGCGGGCATCAAGCGCATCTCAACGTTCGCTCTTCATGTGGGTCCGCAAGAAATCGTGTGCCGCGCGCCATTTGTCCTTGGCGGGCTCGCGCCATACCATCGCGTCGAACCCGTGAATTTCGCCGGGAGAGACGTGCAAAACACACTCGCTGCCCATCCGGTCCAGCACATCTTTGAGGCGCCGCGAGTGGGCGAGCAAGGGATCGCGCGTCCCGACGGAGAGGAAGAACGGCGGCAGGGGCCTGTCGAGCGTGGGGCCGCGCTCGAGCAGCACGAGCGGGCTGTGCAAGGCGTCGTCGTCGCGAGGCGCCCAGGCGCGAGAGCCGACATAGCTCGTCGCGGCGTCGAGCAGCATGTCCTTCACCCACCACGACATCGTCGGGTGATCTTGCCAGCGGTGGACGTCATGCACGTCGAGCAGCGGGTACGTGGCCATGACCGCGGCGAGCGGCAACTGCGCGTCGAACAACCGGCGTGCGTACGGCTCCGGGCGTCGAATCGAGTTCACGAGTGCGAGCGCGGTCACCAGGTTGCCGCCCGCGGATTCGCCTGCGATCGCGATCTTGTTCGGATCGCCGCCGTAGCGCTCCGCGTTCTGGGCGACCCACTGCAGCGCGGCGCTCGCGTCCTCGAGCGGAGCCGGGAACTGGTTGCGTGCGCCTTGGCGATAGTCGATGTTGAACGTGAGATATCCGCGACGCGCGATGGTGAGCGCCATCACACGATGCGTCTCTTTGGAGAGCATCGCAAACCCGCCACCGTGCACGTACATCACGACGGGCAGCGGCTTGGGCGTGCGCGTGGGGATGTACACGTCGAGGCGGTTCTTCGCGTGCTCGCCGTACGCGACGTCGAACAAGACGCGCACGTCGAAGCGCGCCGGGTGCGCATCCGGGAGCATGTATCTCATGCGCGCCAAGGTGTGCGCCGCCGCGTCCACGACCGAGGAGCGCAGCGCGCCCTCTGCGACTCGCCTCATCTTCTCGAAGGCGCTTTGCTGCGACATCTTCGAGGAGTTTGGCCACGCATGCGCCGGAGAAGCAAGCAGCTCAGCCTCTGTCACCCGTAAACTTGCACGTACTTGCCCGCGCACGATCTGTGTTCTGCGGCGGCCGACTCAAAGATGCAACATACACGCACGTTCCATCGAGCGAGGGCTGGCCGCTCCTGGTTATGGACGGCGCGCACACGAAGCCATTTGGAGATTTCGGGCACGGGCGCAGGCCCGTTCACGTTTCCGGAGGAGAGCGGAGCGCGGCATGCGCTATTCTACGTTCCAATGATTCGTACGCCTCGCATCTACGGTACTTGGTTGAGGTCGTTGGCGCGCTTGGCACGGACGCGAGCGGGCGTCACTGCGCTCGAGCACGCGATGAAGGCGGAGCTAGCGATCAACGAGCTCGACGCCGTGCCGGAGAGCGCGCGTGGCGGAGTGCCGCTGCACAATCGTGCGCGTCAGGGACGCCCGCCGCGCGTGTGGGAAGACAGCAAGCTGCCGCCGCCGCGCTTGGGAGACTGGCCGCGATCGAGCGAGACGTTCGTGGCCGCGTACGATGCGCGCCGCACCACTCCGGAGCGCGTGACGTCGCGCGTGCTCGAGGCCGCGCGTGATCTAGACGCGCGCTCACCGCGCATGACCGTGCTCGTCGAGCTCGCAGAAGACGACGCGCGGAGCGACGCGGAGGCGTCCGCGGATCGCTATCGCTCGGGTGTCCCTCGTGGGCCGCTCGACGGCGTTTGCGTCGCGATCAAAGAGCAGACCGCAGTGCGCGGAATGGCGACGCGCGCAGGCACGGGGTTTCTGCCGCGAACGCCCGAGGCGGCAGACTCCACCGTCGCGCGCAGGCTGCGAGAGGCAGGCGCGATCATCGTCGGCACTACGCCAATGACCGAATACGGAATGACTCCATTGGGCTTCAATCCCAACCGCTCGATGCCGAAGAACCCGCACGACACGGGTCATGTCGCGGGTGGCTCCTCCACTGGATCCGGAGTCGCCGTCGCGACCGGATTGGTGCCGATCGCGATTGGCGCCGATGGCGGCGGCTCGATCAGAATTCCCGCTGCGCTCAACGGCATCTTCGGCATCAAACCCACTTGGGGGCGCGTGAGCCGCGCGGGCGACATATCGGGAGGATCCGTCGCGCACCTCGGACCGCTCGCGTGCTGCACGCTCGATCTCGCGCGCACGCTCGAGGTCATCGGCGCACCCGACCCGCTCGATCCCGAGACGAGCCACGCGCCGCCGATCCCCAACGGCTCGCTCGTGCGCGCGCTCTCTCGCGGAGTCCGCGGACTGAAGATCGGCGTGTGCGACACCGAGTGGGCCGACGCGAGCCATCACGTTGCATCTGCTGGCAAACAAGCCATCTCGGCGCTCGAGAAGGACGGCGCGCGGGTGGTCCCACTGAAGCTCGACCTCGCACGCTTCGCGCCGGCGATTGGCTACTTGGCAATCTCTCTCGAGGCGCGCGGCGCGCTGCGCTCGGCGTGGAAGGAGCACGCCGACGACATGAGCGCAGACCTACAGATCACGATGGCGATCCTCGCGCAGCTGAGCGCCGTCGACTACGTGGACTCGCAGCGACTACGAGAAGGCCTCCGCGCGGAGATCGCAAAGGCCCTCCTAGAAGTAGACGTGTTGGTGCTCCCGACCACGGTGGACGTCGCGACCCACGCCACCGCAGATCACATGGAGTCCGGCTTCTTGGACCCGCAGGCCCTCGCGGGACTGTGCCGCTTCAACTTCCTCGGCAACTTGACCGGATTGCCCGCGGCGTCGGTGCCGATCGGCATGCACAATGGATTACCCATTGGCTTTCAAATCCTCGGCGACGCCTTCGACGAAGCCACCGTATTGGCCGTCAGCGCACACCTAGAACGCCTCGAGGTCGCCCGCGCCCAACGCCCGAAAGTTTTCGTGGACGTGCTCTGACGGCCTGCAGGAGATTCACGGGAAGACAGGAAATCTACGTCACCAAGACCCTATAAAATAGCCTCATTGAGATCACTGAACGACCCTTCCCGTCTTGCCGACTTCCCGTGAATCTCCGCAGGCGCTTACTTCAGGCGACCCTCGAGCGACACGGCTGCGCACGCGAGCATCGATGCCTCCCGCAGCAGGCGAAGCACGGCGACCCGATCCGAACAGTCCGGGACGTGATCGAGGATGACTTTCGCGAAATCCTTCGACGCCGCGTGAATCGCCTCGAAGTCACCGAGCTTCTTCGGCGTTGCGTGGTGATGGGAGAAGACGTACTCGGGGTCGAACTCGGCCATCGCGCGACGATATCACGCGACGCGGCTCAACGAGGCAGCACGAGTTTGACGCGCGTGCGATCGTCGACGCGATCGATCTCGAGCGTGCCGCCGTGCAGCGCGACGACCTGCACCGCGAACGCGAGTCCGAGCCCGAGGCCCCGCGACTGGTCCGTGGGCGTGAAGCGAGGTTGGGGGGGTGCGCAGCCCGCGCCGTCGTCCGAGATGACGATCGAGATCGCGTCTCCCTTGGCGGATACTTCGAGATGCACGCTCTCGCGAGCCGAGCGTATCGCGTTGTCTACGAGCTCGAAGACGGCGCGCGACAATCGAGCAACGTCGACGTCGTGATACGCGGACTCGCACCGCGCCTCCAAGGCGATTCCCCTGCGTGGCTCGAGCTTTACCGCCCGCTCGAGCGCGAGCTCGGCGAGCTTGCCTACGTCGACGCGTGCCCGCTCGAGCGCGACACTGCCCGCCTCCAGCTCCGCCGCATCGGAGAGCGACTCGGCAATGCGCATGGATCGCATCAGGCCTCGGCGAGCGATCGCCATCACGCGCTCGATGTTCTCTCCGTCGGCGAGCCCGAGCTCCATTGCGTCGAGCGCGCCCGCGGTCACGCTCGCTGCTCCGCGGAGATCATGCGCGATGCGCAAGAGCAACCCGGTGCGCACGTACTCCTCTCGGGTCACGACGGTTCCGACGCCTGCGAAGACTTCTCATAGCGCTCGAGCTTGCGGTAGAGCGTGCGGCGATCGAGAGCGAGCACCTGAGCCGCGCGTGATTTGTTGCCGTCCAGCAGCTTCAGGACGCGCTCGATGTATCTGCGCTCGAGCTCGTCGAGCGTGATGATCTCTCGAGGGTCATCTGCGGAGACCACGAAGTGCTCGGGGCGGTACGCACGGATCTTCTGCGGCAAGTCCTCGACGGTGACCTCGTCGAAGCGGGCCAGCGCGACCGCGCGCTCCATGCAGTTCTCCAGCTCGCGGACGTTGCCGGGCCATTGATAAGCGGTCAGACGCTCGGCGATTGCGGCAGACAGCGAGAACACTTTGTCCTTCGGGGCGTGCTTTTGGAGAAAGTGCGACGCGAGCTTGATCACGTCCATTCCGCGAGCGCGGAGCGGAGGCAAGGCGATCGTCACGACGTTGAGTCGATAGTAAAGATCCTCGCGGAAGCGCTTCTCGAAGACCTCGGTCTCGAGGTCCCGATTGGTCGCCGCGAGGATGCGCGCGTCGAAGGCTAGTTCACTATTCGAGCCG
>JAYVYD010000075.1:0-4772 GCA_043784605.1 Myxococcales bacterium
CAGGAGTGAGCGAGCCGCCGAGCGGTGAGATGCTCGAGATCGCAAGCGAGGAGCTCGCGAAGGGCGAGGCCGAGCGCAAGCGTACGAACACGGCGGAGCGCATCCGCCTCGTGGCGCAGGACCTCGGCCCCTCGTTCATCAAGCTCGGACAGATCGCTTCCACGCGCGCGGACGTTCTTCCGACCGACATCATCCTCGAGCTCAAGAAGCTCCAAGACTCCGTCCCCGCCGTGCCGTTCGAGGAGATACGTGACGTCGTCGAGAAGAGCCTCGGCCGCGCCATCCAAGACGTCTACGAGTCATTCGAGGAGAAGCCCCTCGCGACGGCCTCGATCGGCCAAGTCCACCGCGCAAAGCTCAAGACCGACGACGGCTCGGCCTCCATCGAGGTCGTAGTGAAGGTCCAGCGACCCAACGTCGTCACCGTCGTCGCGCGCGATCTGGAGCTGTTGCACATCATGGCGTCCACGCTCGAGCGCGCCGTACCCGAGACGAAGATCTACTCGCCAATTGGCCTCGTTCAGCAGTTCGACCGCTCGATCACGAGCGAGCTCAACTTCCTCGTCGAGGCGGAAAACTGCGAGCGCTTCAGCAAGAACTTCGCCGGCAACCCGAACGTTCGCTTCCCGCGCATCTACCGCCAAGCGTCGAGCAAGCTCGTGCTCACGCAAGAATTCTTTCCGGGAAAAAAGGTCACGGTGGCCGTCGAAGAAGGCGCGGACGGAAAGAAGATCGCGAAGAAGTCCGTCGGCGTCGTCATCAAGATGATCTTCGAGGACGGCTTCTTCCACGCCGATCCGCACCCCGGCAACATCATCATCATCGGCCCAGACGACGACCCGGTCGTCGGCCTCATCGACACGGGCATGGTCGGCAGGCTCTCGCCCGAGCTGAGAGATCGCACCATCGATCTCATGGTCGCCGCCGCGCGCAACGACCCGAACGCAGTCGCGGACGCGCTCTATCAAATCGGCAGGCCCACCAAGAAGGTCGACATGCGCGAGTACCGCGCGGAGGTCGGCCTGCTCGCGGAGAAATATCTCGGCCGCCCGCTCAAGGAGATCGAACTCTCGAGTATGCTCCGCGATCTCGTGCAGGGCGCGATGAAGTATGGCCTCGAGATCCCCCCGGACTTCATGCTCGTCGGCAAGGCGCTGATGACGATCGAGGGCATCGGCAAGGAGCTCGATCCGGACCTCGACGTGTTCGGCGAGGCGAGCCCGTACTTCATGGATCTGCTGAAGCAGCGCTACTCGCCGGAGCGCGTCGGCAACGAGCTTTTGCAGGGCGCGATGCAGCTCTCGCGAGCGAGCTACGACGTGCCGATGCAGCTGCGCGAGGTCCTCGACGACCTGCGGTTGGGCCGCCTCACGATGCGGGTCACCGAGCCCGCGATGCCCTCGATGTTCGATCGCGTGGGCCGCCGGGTGTTCTCCGGTCTCGTCATCATGGGCGCGCTCGTGTCGGGCGCGATCATGGTCGCGAGCGGCGAGCGGCACGAAATGCTCGGCACCGTGACCCTCGTCATCGGCGGCGTCGTGTGGTTCGCCCACTGGATGATCGACGTCACACGCGGCACCAAGAAGACCTGAGCTAGACGACGAGTTGGGGCCTTCGAAGGTCTAAGCATTTGGCGAGCCCCATCTTGAAAGATGGGCAGCTAAGGGACTTCGAAGGTCTAACCAGATCGTGCAGAGGGATTTGAACTCGTTCAAGCCCGCCGAAAGCGGGCTCCCTTGCGCAACGAAGCCCGCGGCGGCGGAAGGACCCAACACTCATGGCGAGCCCGTCTTTGGCGGGCTTGAGCAGCGGTTCAATGTTCCGCCCGATGCCCCATCTTTCAAGATGGGGCTCGCCCGAACCTCACTTCGATGAGCTTGAGCCAGGGTTCAATCAGTTCAGGCCCTCGGAAAAAAAAACACCCCGCGTCCTCTCGGACGCAGGGCATCAAGACTGGTTCCTCCGCTTGCCGGGGAGCCTTTGCTTCGCTCAAGGTGACTTCGCGACTTTCGTCACTTCGTCACGTCATCACTTGCTTTGAAGCAAGTACGCGATGACGAGCGACAGCAGAACGAGTGACTCGATCAGCGCGAGGCCGAGGATCATCGGGGTCTGGATCTTCGAGGCGGCGCCGGGGTTGCGTGCGATGCCTTCGAGGGCGGCAGCTGCGGCGCGTCCTTGGCCGAGCGTGCCACCGAGTGCGCCGAGACCGATCGCGAGGCCCGCGCCGATGTACGCTGCCATCTTGGTGTCGCTCTCGTTCGAGGGGGCGCCTTCAGCCGCCAACGCGAGGGCGGGCGCGACGAAAACGGCCAAAAATGCGGCGGCGGGAGCGAGCTTCTTCGTGAGCGACATGTCCGGAGACTCCTTGTGTGGTGGCGCTAACTAGTGGGTTTTGACGCCGGTGACCAGAGGGTATTTTTCTCAGTGCGCCGCGGCGGCTTTTCCGTGGGCTTCTTCATGCTCGTGGTCCGTGGCGAGCGTGATGTAGATCGACGACAACAGGCAGAACACGAGCACCTGAATCAGCGCGACGAGCGTCCCCAACATCATGATCGGGATCGGGATGAGCACCGGGACTAGGCCCATGAACACCGCGAGCAAGAGGTGGTCGACCGCCATGTTGATCATCAAGCGCACGCTCAACGTGATCGGGCGTAGGCACGTCGAGAAGATCTCGAGCGGGAAGACCAGGATGTTGATGGGAAGGTACGCCCAGCCGAGCCACGGGCCCGCAAAGTGCTTGATGTAGTCGAGGCCGTTCTCTTTCAAGCCGTAATAGTTGAACGCGAGGAACACGACGAGCGCGCAGCCAGCGGTGATGCTCCACGTGCTGGTCGGCGGCGTGATGCCGGGGAGCAGGCCGAGCATGTTCGAGAAGAAGATGAAGAACGCGCAGGTGCCGATGATGGGGAAGTAACGCTTTGCGCGCTTGGGTCCCATCATGTTCTTCATCATGTCGTAGAAGTAGCCGATGAAGACCTCGAGGAACGTGCGCAGCGAGAGCTTGGCGTCGGGGATCACGCTCTTTTCGTGATCCTCGATCTCCGCGCGACCACGCCAGGCGATGACTCCGATCAAGAGCACCACGAACACGCTCATCGCGAGCGGCTCGGCCGAGTGCCAACCCACTGGCTTGCCCATTAGCGTCTTGCCGAAGTTGTGCATGTTCGAATCGAGGGTCTTCGAGCCGATTAGCGCGTTCAGCAAATAGTGGAACCAGGAGGTGTGGTGCGGCATCGAGCGGCCGGTATTTAGGCGTCCGAGCCGCGCTTGCCAAGCCCAATTGTCGCCGCTTTCGGCGAACGACAACGGTTAGTGGAGGGCTTTGCCGCCTCCGCTAGTGTGTTAGGGGTCCGGTGTGAGCTCCGCGTGGAAAGCGTACGGTCGATATTCGACGGTTGGGCTCGAGTTCGTCCTTTCAATGGTGCTCGGTTGGGCACTCGGGCATTGGTTGGACGGCAAAATTTTCGGCGCGCACGGCTACGCCACGGCCGCGGGCTCGATCGTCGGTGTTTACGCCGGATTTCGAGCTTTGTGGAAGGCCTCGAAGATGATGCAGGCCGAGGTCGAGCGTGAGGATGAAGCGCAAGCGAAACGATTGCGTGACGGCAAGTGATGAGTGACGACAGGCTCGACCCTCGGCTGACGACGGCGCTCTTGGTGGTCGCGATCTTCGGCGGGTTGTTCGCTGCGGTTGCCGCCACGGTCTTCTCGGCGCGCGCGGGTCTCTCGTGCGGGATAGGCGCGGCCATCGCAGCGAGCAACCTCTACGCTCTCGCCAAGATCATCGGAGCGCTCGTCACTCCAGGGGCTTCACGCAGCGCGGTGGGTTGGGTGTTCGCGCTCCTGATGAAGATGGCGATCTTGTTCGGCGGAATCTGGCTCTTGTTGACGTGGGGCGTCGTCACGGTCGTACCGCTCGTCGTCGGCTACATGACGCTGCCGCTCGGCATCGCGATCGGATCTCTCGTCAGCGATCGCGGACAGCCGCAATGAGCCCGTTGCGCCGAGCGATGAGCGACTCCAGCATGGGGACGAGCGCACGGAACGCCTTCGCGCGATGGCTCAGCTCGTTCTTCTCCTCCGACGAGAGCTCCGCCATCGTCTTGTCGTTCGCGTCTCGCACGACGAACAGCGGGTCGTAGCCGAACCCTCCCGAACCGCGCGGAGAGGTCGTGACGCGGCCCTCGCACGCGCCCTCTACGATCACCGGCTCGCCTCCGGTGTACGGATCGATGAGCGCGAGCACGCAGCGAAATCGCCCTGGAAACCCGCCGCTCGGCGCGTCGTCGACGTTCGAGAGCGCGTGCAATAGCGCGGCGTTGTTCTCCGCGTCAGTCGCGCGATCGTGCGCAAAGCGGGCAGACCGAACGCCCGGCTTGTTCCCTAGAACATCCACCTCGAGGCCCGAGTCGTCTGCGAGCGTCATCATCGACGTGGCCTTCGCGATCGCTTTCGCCTTCTTGATGGCGTTCGCTTCGAAGGTGTCGCCGTCTTCCGTCACCGTGATCGTGTCCGCGCCCGCCTCGGAGAGCGAAAGCACCTCGACGTGAATCGACGCGAGCAGCGCGCGAAGCTCCTCGAGCTTGCCGCGGTTGCCAGTCGCCACGACGAGCGCGTGACCGCGACCGAGCGAAGCGCGCGCGCCCTCCGTGTTCTTGCCGAGATCACCCATCGGTAACGAGACTATCAGACCGCTCAGGCAGACAGGCGCGATCGGACGTCTCCGGACTCGTCGAGCAACACGACCGGCTCTGTGACCGTGGAGC
>JAYVYD010000076.1:0-19414 GCA_043784605.1 Myxococcales bacterium
AGACGGCGAGCTCGTCGAATTCCTCGCCGACTTGGGCGCAGCCGCAGACCCAGGCGACATCATCCCGCTAGAAGACGAAGAGCACGTCGCCGCTTGAGCTCCGCCGTCGGCCCTCAGCCATCCAGTCGAACCCACCTCGCGTCCGTTTACTTCGTCGCACTCGTGCTCGCGTACCAGCTCTGACTGGCGAACGGCCTCAGAAACATGCCGTCTTTTCGAACCTCGATGCCGACGTTCGAGCCCGATGTGGTGACCAATGCGGCGCCAGACTTGCCACTCGGCGCCGATCGATAGTGGGCAGTCACTTCGACGGTGTCTCCAATCAAGCGAACATCGGAGACCGCGAGCTCGTTCGCCTTTTCGTGCAATCGAGCACTGAAGGTGAATCCTTGTTTGCCGACGAGCCCGACGACGATGCCCGGCGCGGCCATGAGTGCGAGGGGAAGCTGGGCGTCGCGCGCCTTGCCAGCGACGACCATGGAGACCTCTCCGCTGCCCACGCCGATCTCGCACGGTGAGGCGGTGCCGTTGATCCAATAACCGGTTTGGTCACCGGTCTGTAAATCGTGTAAGTCGAACCGAGCGAGAGAGAGTGTGGCCTTGCTCTTGTCGAAGTCGTAACTCTTCAGCGTGAGATCGATCTTCCCACCCCCGTGCACGAGCGCCTTACCGGCTTGCATCGATACGCCGGCGAGCGTCGAGACGAGCGTCCCCGACGCGTTGTTGGCGCGAGCGTCTCCGTGCAACGCGAACACTGCGGAGCCGGCATAAAATGGGGCCTCGGTGCCCAGGTAGCCATCCAGCGACTTGAGGTCTGCGACGCGGCCGGACGGCATGTCGACGTGCGCGCTCCAGGGATGCAGCGGCGCCGCGAGGTCCGTATTCGCTAGCGTGACGACCGCCCCAATGAGGTCGGCGCCGAGCACTGACGTGGTGTCGTGATGAACGGAGACACCGTACGACTCGAGGGCGACAGTCATGGCTCTCCCTACGCGCGCATGAGCGATCGAAGTGCCGCTCGACCAAGTCCGACCGAGCCAGGCCGTCCAGCCGTCGAAGCGCATGTCCGCGCGACTCCCGTGTTCCAGCACGCCTGCGCGAAGCTGCGCGGAGACTTCCACTGGACCGCCGCCGCCCGTGAACGCGAGCACGGGCGCGGTGAGCGAGTCGATCCAGACCAAATCCGTCAATCGCGCCTTGCCCACTATTCTGCAATCGATGTTGCGAAAGACTTCGGTGCCATTGGGGACGCGCGGATCGAACTCGGCGATGGCCGCGCGAACCTCGCCGTGAATGTCATCGGCGAGGCGCTTGGGCCCTACGTCGACCGCGCCTCGAGCCATCGTGATCTCGGTCGGGTCGAGCCGTATGGCCCGTAGCGGCTTGAAATAGAGGCCGCCAGCGACGTGGATTCCACCCTTATCGGTATAGTGCAGCGTGTCGACCCACACCTCGCGCACGTCGTCGGCGACCACGTCATCGAGCTCCGCACTCCATAGGTTGTAGTTCTCGTCCGTCAACTCTGGGACTGGCGGCCCCTTCAACGGCGGATTCGGCAAGCCCTCGATCGGCGGGAGCGCCGCGAGATAATCGGCAGTCGGAGCGGCGACCTTGAAGCGTATTCTGACCGAAACGCCCTTGGCTTTCGTGTCGAACATTCGCAGGCGACGATCCAAGAAGTCCGTGAAGCCGAACCCGGTGGAGGCCTCGTCCGCGGTGATGCGCCACTCGACGGCGCTGTCCTCCCCGCGCACCGCGAAGCCGGTGGTGTGGACTCGCATGAACCAGAGCGAATAGGCCGATGCCCACTCGAGCCGGACGTGCTCGGGCTCCGCCGCGTTCAAAATCTTCTGCCCGAGACCCGTGAGGAGCAGCAGATTGATGATCAGCAAATACGCCACATACGTGCCAAACACCGCGATGAGAACACGCCGCCCGACCCAAGTCGCCTTTGCGCGATTGACTTTCACTGACTCTCGAGTTGCACGCCACGTACCCGCGCAATCCGCACGATCTGCGCCCACTCGGTGAGGCAAAACCCCACGACGTGGCGAGCTTGATCGGGAGCCGTGCGCGCCGGTCGGTGGGCCGCTAGGTGCCGGTCTGTTTGCGCTTCGCGATTCGAGTGACGAAGTTCCTCAGAAGCAACGGACCGTGTTGCCCATCGGTGATCGCGTCGTGGATTCGATCGAACGGGAGGCCCTCTTCGCGGATGACGGGCTCGCGGGCTCTCACGTAGCCGCGCATCACGTCGCCATCGATCTCTGGATGGAATTGCACGCCCCAGGCCGACTCTCCGACGCGATACGCGGCGTGTCGCTCCAGCGAAGTAGACGCGAGGAGCGTGGCGCCTTCGGGCAGACGCGTGACCGTGTCCACGTGAGTCGCGTTGACCTCAAGCTCACTTGGGAGGCCCAAAAACAGCGCGTCTCGTGACGCTTCGGGCAAGAGCTTCACGCGCACGGTCCCGATCTCGCGACCGCGCGGGTTCCTCTCGACGTTGCCTCCGAGCGCTTGCGCGAGCAGCTGGTGGCCGAAGCAGATGCCCAAGAGCGGTCGCTCACGCTGCACCGCAGCGCGCAGGTAGTCCTCCGCGCGTAGCATCCACGGCGCGCGCTCGGTGACGCTCGCGGACGAGCCCGTCACGATGATCGCCGAGCCGTGCATCACGTCAGGCAGCGGGGCGTCCGTGCGCGCATCGTGCTCCTTGAACTCGCCGTCCCACGCGGCTCCGATGTGGTCGGCAATCCACTTCAGGAACTGGCCGCGACTGGCGGCAACCTCGGGCATGGCGTCTCCCGTGCGCAACACGATGATCGGCATCCCCTCAATCTTAGCGCCCACGCGTGTGAGCGCTCCGTGTTATTGATTCGGCATAATTTCGCCATGTCCAGCGCTGATCGACCGACCTCCTTTTGGCTCCGTCTCCTGCGTGAGCGGCGCGAGCGCATGTATGACGAGAGCCTCGATCTCTCGACGCCCATCGAGTGGGACAGCCCCGCCGAGCAAGAGAGCGCGATCGCGTTCTTCAATGCGGCGTTTCGCGCGGAGGAGTCCGGACTTCGTCAAGCGCACGAGCTCGCGGACGACGTGGCCAAGTGGGGCCCCGAGCTCGCCGAGTGTTTGAAGCTCTACGGCGACGAAGAGGGCTGGCACCGGGAGCTGCTCACCGAGTTCCTCACGTACATCGGCGGAGACGTTCGCCCGATGGGGCCGACCACCAGCACGTTCTACAAGCTGTACGCGCGCGCCGAGCGCATGGACACGATCGTGCTGACGAACCTCATGTTCGAGACGATCGGCTCCACCACCTATCGCCTCGCACTGCGCACCGCCAAGCCGCGCAAGCAGATCAAGCAGATGTTGACGATCCTCACGCGAGACGAGTCGTTCCACGTCCCGCTCAATGTCCACTTCCTGAGACGGGTCCAGGAGCACGAGGGTAACAAGGCCTCGCGCATTCAGCTCCGCGCGATCTATCACTTGCTGACGGCAGCTCTCGTCGCGTCATCGGCCGCGAGCCGGCGGCGCGCGAAAACTTTCGATCACATCCCATTCGAGACCTTGTCTCGCGCGTATGCCCAACAGCTCGGCAAGCTCTTCGCGCATGCAGACGATCTCGGGTTCGTCCCGAGCCGATTGCTTCTTGCCACCGTGGGTTTACGCAAGCGCGACCTCGAGGGTTATGAAGACTTGGTGAGCGCAGACGCCGCGGAAGCTGCGGCGGATCGATCGCGCGTCGTCGTCGAGGCGCTATAAACCGATCGTGCGTGAGAGCTCGGACCTGCGGCGCTTCGATGTCAGTGGGCTCGATCTGCTGATGTGCATGGACGCGACGACGGCGCACAAGCATGTTCCGCTCAGGGCCTCGATGAAGCAGCCGGCTCCGTTGCAGGAGGCCGAGAAAGCCGGCCGATTGCTTCGCCGCATACGCTCGGCGTACGCACCGCACACTCTCGCTCACGGAGATCGGGTTTCTTCGCTTTGTCTTCGCGGCGGTTCTCGGCGAGTACTCCTCGCAGCAGGAACTCAACCTATACGTCGCCCCCTACGCACGTCGGCAGGACTTCGCCGACTTGGCGAAACGACTCGAGCGCTTGATCCGAACGTCGCCATCACAAGTCAGCTGACCAGGACCGGTCTTGGCCCTCAATGAATGAATCAGCGCGGAAGTCTCACAATGAGACCCGAATGCTCATCGGCGAAGAACACTCCGCTCGAGTCGACGGCGAGCGCTGACGGCAGTTGGTCCACATAAGAGACCGTGTCGAACGTTCCGCCGTCCAGGCCGGAGCGATTCACTTCGCGCGTGAGCTCTTCGGTCCAGAACATCTCGCTACCATTCAAGACGATCTCTCCGGGCAGGCCGCGCGACACCTCGAGTTCTTTCATGGCACCGCCCGCGGTGGGCATCACGAGCACACGACCGCCGCGCGACTCCGTGAAATAGAGTGAAGGTCCGAGGACGGCGACGCCCCACGGTTGATCGAACCCCTTTGCGAGCGTCTTCGCTACACCCCCGCAGCCCGCGCGTGCGCACGTCACGATCGAGCCCGCGTAGTCCAACGCCACATAAGCGTTCGTGGCATCGAGCGCGATGCGCGCGGGATAATCGAGATTGGTCGCGAGCGAAGTGACCGCGCCGTTCACACTCTTATGGAGCTCTCCATCTGCGAAATAATGATCTGTGAACGTGCCGTTCTCGAGGAAGTAAAGCTCGCCCGCATCCCACACGACGTCCGCGACGCGCCGCAAATTGCTCGCGATGACGCTCGGCGTCCCGCCGGTCACGGGGATCGTCACGACCGCGCCGTCCAGAAAGTACGGCGGGCCCCCATACTCACCCCACGCGACAACTCCGTTCGCGACCGCGATGCGATGCGGATGAGGTCGTCCAGTCGCCAGCACCTCTGTCGCTCCACCGAGCTTGGGGACACGATTGACCGAACCCGTCGCTGCGCATGTATAGTACACATATTGCACGCTGAGCGCGAGACCGAACGGGTAACACGAGTTGTCTTGCAGGAGCGTGACGCGACCCGGATCGAGAGGCGCCGCATCGACGACCGGTAACGCGTCGAGGACTGCGGCGTCGTGCGGCGGCGAGTTACTCGTGACGAGCCCGCTTCCGCAGCCGATCAGCAAAAACGCGATCGCGTATCCTGTCGTACTCACCACGGGGAAGATCGTACCATCGCGCCGGTGCGACGCTCTTCCAACGCCGTGCTTCTCGCGCTCGCGCTCTTGTATGCGGCGCAGGGCGTGCCCTTCGGGATTGCGAGCGAGTATCTCCCGGTCGCGCTCCGCCAGCAGCACTACTCGCTCGGCATGATCGCGGCGGTGGGGTGGCTCCAGCTGCCTTGGTACTTGAAGGTGCTCTACGCGCACGTCGCCGATCGCCCTGAAATAAGGCCCATCTCGAGACAAGTTTTGCTCGTGCTGCAGTTCGCGCTCTTCGTGGTGCTGACGGGCTTCGCGATCCACTCCTTCGCCGAAGCGCCGAGGCTGTGGTTCGTCCTCACGTTCTTGGCTGCGCTGTTCGCGTCTACTCAAGACATCTTCGTGGACTCTCTCGCGGTGCGCGCGCTCGCCGCCTCGCAGCGCGGGTTCGGAAACACGGCGCAGATCGCGGGGTACCGCTTGGGCATGCTCGCGGGAGGCGCGGGCCTCTTGCTCTTGATCGCGCCTCTCGGCTCACGGCGCGCTGTGCTGGTCTGCTCGTCGTTCGTGCTCGTCACGGCCGTGTGCGCGTTCGCGCTCCGAGATACCGGCGGTGAATCAGAAGCGCCGACCTCACGGGCCGAGCGCAGGCTCGCTGCACGCGCGCTCTTCAAACACATGGTGAGCGCGGCTGCGCGTCCTGTCGTCCTGCTCGCGCTCACTTACAAGTTGGGCCTCCACATGGCGGCCTTCTTGATCAAGCCGATAGTCGTAGATGCGCATTGGACCGAGACGGAGATCGGCTATGCCGTGGTCACTGCAGGGACGACTGCGGGTCTCGTCGGCGCAGTGGCGGGAGGCGCTCTCCATCGCTTGGTGCACGAGCGAAAGGCCCTCGCGTTCGGAGCAGTCATTCAATCTCTCGTATGCGTGCCGTTGTGGTTCGCGCATGCGCTCGGCGCCCCGCACGGGTGGACCACTGCGGCAATCGTCGCCGAGCACTTCGTCACCGGTGTGGGCACTACCGTATTGTTCGCCGCGCTGATGAGTGCGACGCGAAAGAGCGACGCTGGGTTGCACTACACGCTGCTCACGAGCGCCAACGCCGTCGCGATCGGGGTGGGCTCGACGCTCGGAGGCCTGCTCGCTGACAGACTCGGCAAAGGAGCCGTGCTCGCGATTGCGGCAATTTTGTGTCTCGCGCCGCTCTACCTCGTCACCAAGTGGGATGGCGCGATGAAGGCGAGCGCAGACGAACCGTGAAGTTCGCTACTAATAGCTATGCGAGGTCCCATCTTGGTGGTGTGCTCGCCACTCACTTGCAGATCGACAGAGACGACGCCTTCGCGCACTCCTGGCTGCAGCAGTCCGAGCCATAAGCGCATGACGCGCCGGACTTGAGGCAGTTGCCTGGCTTTGGCGTGATCCCTCCGCACGTGCTCGACGACGCGTTGCACACGCCGACGCAACAATCGAATGCAGACTTGCACGGAGCGCCGCCTGGACTGCATGCACCTGCGTCGGCGGGTCGTGCCGGAGACACACACACTGGGCCGAGCGGACCCGTCTGGCAGTTCGCGCTGCAGCAACTGCTCGGATCCGCGCAGCTGGAGCCGATCGCCAAGCAGCCATTCGGTGGGATGTTGCCGAAGCACACGTTGGCTTGGCAGAGGCCCGCGCAGCAGTTTCGATCTTGAGTGCAGAAGCCCTGCGAGGCGACGCACGCGGGCGGGTTCGCCGGCTTTTGTTGGCAGTAGGATCCTGCGCCTTGCAACAAGCAGTAGCCGGTGCAGCACTCGGCGTCGCTCGTGCACTCGTAGCCCTTCTGGGTGAGCGTGCACGGACCCGCGGCTTGCTGCGCCGAGCACGCACCGAACATACCCAAAGCGGCAATCGCGACGAATAGCTTCTTCACAGCGCGAGATTGTAGCTCACCAGAGCGCGAACGCGCCGTCGAACGAGCGCACGTGATATTCGAGCATCAAGCCGAGCGTGCGCTCGCCCGTGTCGAGAGCGTTGACGCCGCCATAGACGCTGAAGGTGACGTTGGGAGACGCCCAGAAATCGATCGCTGCGCGCGGCATCAACGCGCCACTCGCGGCGCTTCCTATGTAGTCGCCTGCGGTGCTGTGCACGTTGAGCGACGTCACGTTGCCGGCCGCGAGGCCCTCCAACCTCAAGGACACGCGGCCGAGCGGGATGCGCAAACCTGCGAACACACCACCATGAAACAAGACCGTGTTCACCGCCGCTTCGGAGCCCGTGAAATTCTGCGGGACTTTTGCGACCATCGCATTGAAATCGGCGATCTGGTTGTGCCCGAGGCCGAGGCCAAACTCGGCGCCGATGTAGATCCAGCTCCACACGAAGGCTTCCATACGGAGGTTGAAGCCCGCGGTGCCGAAGGCCGTCGAGCCGAGCTTGTCGCCGGGAATCGTGAACGCATTGGGATCGTGCTTGCCTTGTTGAAATCTGAAGTTCAATCCGTTGGGATCGAACGTTTGATAGGGGAACGTCAGCGCGAGCGCGATGGGCCATCGACGCTCGAGCGCCCAGCCGTCACCGAAGCGGTGGCACTTCTCGTAGCCGACGATGTCGCTCACCTCGACGCAGCCTTTGGCTTGCGCGAGAGACTCGAACGCGAGCGCCGCGCAGCACGTCGACGCAACAATGGCGACCTTCGTCATCGCGTGCTTCATCGATTCTCCTGTTCGATCGCGCCCACCGGATCCGGCGAAGGCGCGTAGAGGCACACGGGCGAAGGTGCCGCTTGCTTCGCGTCGGGTGAGATGCGGGACACGTCGATGCAGATGACGTGCGTCGCGTTCAGCGAGCCGTGCACGTCGATGCGCAGTCGCTCGGTGCCGTCTGCGAGCGCGTCGAGCTGATAGGGAACGATCTCATTTCTCGGATCGTAGAGGTCGACGGGGCGCTCGGCACCGCTCTCGTCGCGACTGGTGATGCGGAGGTCACGGAGGTTCACCGCGGTGTCGCGCACGCAGTGATTCCTCAGGCTCACGTCGAGCAAGAGGCTCGAGTCGCTCGTGAGCGACGTCTCTCGATCGAGCGAGAATCCAAGCTCGGCACACCCGAGCACGCGCACCGCTTGGTCACGCTCGAACGCCGTGCGATCCCACCGTGTGGGCGGACGTCCCCAGAACGTGGGCGAGCATGCCCACGCGAGGAGCGCCGCAGCTACCAGGAGACCTCGATACATCGCGATCAGCATAAAGCAAGCGACGGACCACTCAGGAGCGGCGCGAACGCGTGGCGTGTCCACCCAGCATAGTGAGCATGCGATGCGGCCGGGGGTCCTTCGCTGCGCTCATCAGAATGACAACCCGTTCCGGCAAGCCACTCGAGGCGCTACGACCCAGCGCCCTGCCCTACGTGGGTCACTGTGCCTTGCCGAGATCGACGAACGCATGGTCGGCCATCACCACGCACGGACGGTCCTCTATCGTGAGCTTGCCCGAGCCGTCGTGATCGATGATCTGCAGCTTGCCCATCCCATAGCCCATCGGCCCGCGCGAGTAGTAGTTCGCTTGGAGCTTGTACGGAGCTGCGCGTGAGGCGCGCGCGCCGGCGATGGTGAAGCACTCCGGGCCGTAGCCCGTCGTGATGTCCGCGTAGAGTTCACCGCCGGAGGCCAGGTGCTTGCTCTGGTAGTAGGCGTGATTGCCTTTGGCGTCGTAGATGTGAAAGTCGACGTCGTTCGCGTCCGTCTCCCAGTTGAGTACGAAGCGCAACGAGGGTTTGTCCTCGACCTTGGCGCCGGCGGCCGTGATCTTGCCGAGGATCTCGTCACGGCGCTCGGGCGCGGACTTGATCCACGCGGCGCCGATGAGGCCGACGTCCTCCTTGAGAATGCGCGGAACTCCGATGTAGCGATCCGCGAATGTCTTGTTCGAAGCGGCGACTGCGACACTAAACGCCTTTTCGTAGTTGCCATTCTTCACGTACGCGTAGGCGAGCAGTCGATGACTGGACGGGTGGTCGGGTCGCTGCAAGAGCGCCTTTTCATAGGTGTCCGTACTGAGCTCGCGCGCGGTCGCGGTGTCCAAGCGATCGAGCCGCTCGCCCGCGAATCTACGCTGATCGGCGCGGCTGGAGAACAAGTCGATGATCGATCCGTAGGCACGCGCGGCGAGCGCGTTGTCCTTACTGGCCTCGGCGACTTCGCCGAGCGCGACGAGCGCCAGCACGTCTCCGGGGTCGTTCGCGTGCCAGTCATCCGCAGTCTTCTTCGCGGCAGGCAGGTCCTTCGCAGCGAGCGAATCCATCACCGTTTGGAATTTGCCCGAATAGGGATTAGCGGCCGCCGGTCGCTCGCCGCCACCCATCGAGCCACCGGAGGATTCGCCGGGAGTGAAGTTGATCGGAAAGACCACGTTGGCGTCGCTCGCGCTGCTTGGGAACGTGAGCGCATCGAACCCGTGGACGACGCACGCGACGACTCCCGAGTCCGACAGGGACGAGCCCGCGTCGGAGCTGCCTTTGACGGTGCCCGTGGCCGTGATGGTGAACTGCACACTCACGCGTCCCTCGAGCGCGGGGTTTCGAGTCAGTCCGCTCTCGTAGCAGAGCCTGAAGCGTCCGAAGTTCTGCCGCACGATTCGCGCAATCACGGCCGCGTCGAGCGCGCCGCTCGTGGAGACGGTCCCCTGTCGAAGAGACGGCGATCTGGCCGAGTGCGAGCCGCCCAATCGGCCGTGTCCGTTGCCGAACCCTTGACCCGTGCCGATCCCCGCGCCGTGACCGATCGTGCCGATATTGCCGAGACCGATGCCCCCGCTTCTACCGCCGCCGCCCTCGCCGACTCCCGTGAGCCCGAGCCCGCCTTGACCGAACGAGTCGCCGATCTCTTCACCCAAAATGTTGCCACGGGTGCTCGTCCCATCGACGTCGGCGCCGCTCGTGTCCAGCGCCCCAAGGATGCCGAACTCGCTCGCCTCCCTGAGCGCGGCACTTCTCTCTTCGCTCGGCTTGTTTTCGTTACTCGGCACGTCTGTGACGACAACCCCTGGAGCGTCGCCCCTGGGGTCGCTCGGCACGTTCCGATGCAGCAAGGTGATCTCGCCGCCGTCGACGCTCAAAATGTCCGCCAGGGCGTGCCGATCGATCTTGAAGCGCGCGTAGTCGTACTCGGACTCGAGCACGAGCATCGCGGTGAACGGGCTCGTCACGCGGTGCTTGATTGACAAGTCCACGATCTGTTTCTTGAGCGCTTCGGTGTCTGCTTTGGGCGCCGCGGCGTCGTCGAGCAGGCTCTGGACCTTCGCGCTCGCCCACGCGCGATCGAGCAGCGGCTTGCTCGCCGCCGTCAGGTTCGGCGTGACCGTCTGCCCACCGACGTCCACCTTCACGACAGCGTCCTTGCCGACCTGCGCGTAGACCGTGCGCTCGTCTCCGGGCTGCACGCCGTCCAGATCATGAGGCCAATACCAAGTAGCGTTCTGGACGATAATCGGGATATTGGACTGCGTGGGTCGGGTGAGACGGAGCTGGAGGCTGCGCGCATCGAGCTGACCGTCTGCGACCACTCCGTCTTCCTTGAGGCCCGAAGTGACGAGTCGGCGGAGGCCCGCGTCGTCGCGAATCCCACCGACGGTGATCGCGTCGAGCCGAGTGACTGACACGTCTCCGAGCGCCTTCGCGGCCGCGAGAATGTCGTCGCTTTCCGTCTGGCCCGCCGTGGCGACACCGTCCGTGATCAACACCACGCGCTCGTAGGATCCGTTCTTCGCCTCGGCTTTTGCCCATCCCAGCGCGTTGACCAAGTTCGAGGCGCCGAGAGCGCGACGCTGCTCGAGCTTGCCGCGCTCGGTCGCGCCGTACGCCTTGGCCTCGCCTTCGTAGATGAGACCCACGTCTTGATCGAAGCCGGCGACGGCGACCTTGCCGTGATCGGTCGCGCCCGCGATCGTCTGAATGACGCGCTCCACCGTGTCGAGCTCGTCGGAGAACCCGAGCGCACGAGATGCGCTGGTGTCCACCAACACGACGACCGAGGACGGACTGCGAGGCGCGACATCGGCGAGCACGGGTCTGACTCGCATCAGCACCAAGTCGTCGGCGCGCAGACCTTCCGACGGCGGTGTCCCCGCGAGCTCGAGATCGTCCGGAGTCGTGTGCTCTTTGTGGAACGCGAGCTCCGGCGTGCGGCTCCCGGCCCTGGAAATGGACACTTCCATCGTGTCCAGCTCCGGCAATCCGCGTAGTGGTAGTTGGTAGTTGCCGCCCGAATCGATCTCTTGCGAATAGGCAACTACGAGCTCTTTGATTCCGTGCGCCGGGATCGGAAACACACGCGCGGAGAACTCACTGCCGGCGGCCTGCTCGAGGAGCGCGGGGTCCTGCTTGCGATGCAAGAAGTCCTCGTACACGCGCCGGGCGCTCGCGAGCTCGACGATCTCGCCCTCTTGCCACCCGTGGTCCGTCTTCATCGCGAACCGACTGAGCGCCGCACCTTGGGGAACCGTGAAGCGGAAGGTCCCCTCGAGCGTGCGATCGGAGGGGTTCTGGAACGCCATCCGCAGCTCCGTCAGCGCGAGCGGCTGCTGTACGACTGCGTGGGCCGTGAGCGAGGTGAGTTTGAGACCGGTGCCGTCTCCGGCCGTCAAGCGCACCCGAGGCTCGGGGTGCGGCGCGCGCATTAACGTCATCCCGAGGGCGGGGGGAAGGGCGGGCGGACCGATTGAGGGAGTGACCACGGCGGGCTGCGATCGGCACGAAGCGGCGGCGACCACGACGGCGAGCACGGAGAGACTGAGAGGGCGCTTCATCCAGACGGCAGACAAGACGCGTGCTTTTTGGTTCCCAACCCAGGGTATCTTCACGAGCGAGGTCTTAGAGCGCATGCCCCTAGACGAGAAAGCGCTGGATTTGCTGCACGCCGTTCCGATGACGCGCATCGACGCGGACCAGGTGCGCTTCTCGATCGCGCTGGCGTTCGCGAGCGGCGTCTCCGGCGGGCTGTTCTCGGAGGCGCACGATCGCGCCACGTTTGGCCATTCCACGTTCGAGCCGAGCGCGTTCGTCGACGATCTCTTCGTGCAGAGCTTCGTGTCGCACTGCTTCAAGGTGAAGCTCGGTGACGGCGAGGCCGCGCTGTCGACGCGTCACCTGGTCAAGCTGATCTCCAAGCCGCCGTCCGAGCGCGCGACGGTCGATTTCAGGCGCTCCATCATCGCAGAGCTCGTGGAGTCCTCGACGCTGAGAGACGAACTCCACGCGCTCTATTCATCACTCGTGAAGTTCCGCGGGCTGCTCGAAGGCGCCACGGGCGTGGGAAAGTGGGACGCGAATCGCAGGCAGCTCGATCTCCTCGTCATCGTCAAGGACGTCGTCAATCGCATGTCCGGGTTCGCGAGCGCGCGCTCGGGGCTCTCACGGCTCGCGGCGTTCGCCGAACGTGTGAAGGCGAGTGAGGGCTTCAAGTCGCTGTCGGAGCTCCTCGAGTACGACGAGCACCTCGCCACGCTCACGCTCAAGGTGAAGGTCGGCGCAGACGGGCAGATCCGCGGCTTTCAAGTCCTGTCGATCGAGGAGAACGCGTCGAACCCGTTCGTCAACTCCGCGCCTCGACGGTGGCTGTCCAAGCTCGAGCTCTTCGCGCGTGGCTATCGCTTCGGGGACGGAGAGGTCATGGCACGCCTCATCGACGCGGTGTTCGAGGGCCTGCAAGACGAGGTCGTCTGGTTCGTGCCGCTGGTCTGCGATCTCGAGTTCTATCTCGGCGCTCTCGGCTTTCGCGAGATGGCGCGCGCCGCGAACCTAGAGGTCTGTTTGCCCGAGCTCGTCGCCGCGAACGCGCCTCGCAAGCTCACGCGCCTGTTCAACCCGCTCCTGCTCGCGCACGGACAGAGGCCCGTGCCATGCGATCTCGACGGCGACCGCCACGACATCACGATACTGCTCACGGGCCCCAACTCCGGAGGCAAGACTCGCCTTTTACAGAGCCTCGGTCTCGCGCAGCTCCTCGCGCAAGCGGGGCTCTTCGTGCCCGCGAAGCAAGCGGCGTTGGCGCTCGCGCCGGGTCTCGTCGTCTCGCTCATTCAAGACACGAAGGCGGACGCGGTGGAGGGCCGCTTGGGCATGGAGCTCGTGCGCATCCGCGCGTTGTTCGAGCGCTTGCCTCCGGGCGCCATGGTGATCCTCGACGAGCTCTGCTCCGGCACCAACCCGTCCGAGGGTGAAGAGATCTTCGAGCTCGTGATCCGCATGCTCGCCCGGCTCGAGCCGCAGGCGATCATCACCACGCACTTCCTCGCGTTCGCGGCGCGCCTCGAGCAGGAGCGCAAGATCGTGGAGCTGCGCTTCTTGCAAGTCGCGCTCGGCCCGAACCACGAGCCCACCTATCAGTTCGAGCCGGGCGTCGCGCGCACCTCGCTCGCAGGACAAGCGGCCGCGCGCCTCGGCGTCACGGGCGAGCAACTCATGGGGTTGATCGAGCGCAACATCGCCGCGGCGAAGACCTCGTAAATGCCGACGTCGCTCACCAACGCCAAAATGTCGCCCGATCTCGCGGCGCGCGTCGAGTCCGCGGTGACCGGGAGGCGGCAGTCCTCACGCGAGCGAGCCTCCTCGGCGCGAGTCGTCGCGATCGTGCGCGCACTCGTGATCCTGGTCATCGGCACAATCGTGGCGTCCATCGTGGTCGCGCGCAGGCAGTCCGCGCGTGAGCTCGAGGCCATGCGCCAACGAATCATGGACGACGTGCACGCCAAGGGCGCAGGCGTCACCGAAGCGGATCGCACGGCGACGTCGCGCGACGAGGCGTGGCTGCTGAAGTCTTCGGGCGCGTACGAGGGTGAGCTCGCCTATGCCGACCTGACGGAGCTCTTCGCGCGGCCCGCCGTGTACGTCCGAGGCACGACGGACGCGTTCACGACGAGCTCGGGCGTTTCGCGAGCCATCAAGAGTTCGGTGAAGGATGCTCTCTTGTCGTGCCTCGTGTCTCCGCCCTCGGCGCGCACGGAGAAGGCGCTGATGGAGCGCGTCCGCGGCGTGTACCAAGGCGGCGCGGCGTTCGAGAAGCAGACCGCGAACGTGTACGAGCTCGCAGACGCGAACGCCTCGCTGCGCGTGTTGTCACCCAATTGGGAACAGTCGGTGCGGCGCGCGGACGATCTGCTGGAGCTCACGCAGCGCAAGACCGAGCTCGAGCGCGCGCCCTTGGATCAAGGGGTTAAAGCGCTCCGCGCGACGACGTTGATCGCCGTGATGGACGAGACGTCGAACGCCACCGGGCCCGCGGAGCTCGACGGCGAGAGACCCCACGACGTGAGGCTCATCGTGGTGGACCTCGTAGCGTCGAAGGTAAGGCTTCGCACGCGCAAGCGAGTCGATCCGACCGTCTGGTCGCTGTCTGTCCGAGCGAACTACGCGTCCGGAATCGACGGCTGCGCCTTCGCGTTCGACCTGCGCAGGTAACCCTCTACGCGCGTGCTAAGAGCACAGCGTGGGCGCGCGGAACGCGAAGATCGCTGCGGTGATTGCGATCGTCACGATGCTCGTGATCGCGGCCCGATTCGGCGTCTTCGAGCGACTCGAGGATCCTAGCCGGCTCGCCGATTCGATCGTGGCGCTCGGCGCATGGGGCTATGTCGCATTCGTCATCTGCTACGCGGTCCTGCAGCCGTTCGGTATACCCGGCACGGCATTCGTGATCGCGGCGGCTCTCTTGTGGCCATGGCCCGTCGCATTCGCGCTCTCGATGGTGGGGACGATGGCGGCGAGCGTGGTCGGCTTCACGTTCGCGCGGTGGATCGCGCGCGACTGGATCAGCAAACGAATCCCCGAGCGCTTTCGGCGCTACGACGAGGCCCTCGCGAGGCGCGCCTTGGCCACGGTGTTCACCTTGCGACTGATCTTCTGGATGCCGCCGCTGCTCCACGCGTTCTTTGGCATTTCCAAGGTGCGCTTTTGGACGCACTTCTGGGGCTCGCTCGCGGGCTACGTTTTGCCGCTCTGGCTGATGAGCTATTTCGGTCAGCGACTCTTCGAGCGGCTGAAGCACGTGAGCGCGAGCACGTGGGTCGCGGTCGCCGTCGGTATCGCGCTCACCGTCGCAGGCGCCCTGATCGTCCGAGCGAGGCGCGTTCGACTCGACGTCAATCGCTGACGCACCGAGAGCGGTGGCAACGGCGGCAGGCTGCCGTATCGTGTCATTGTGCGGTGCTTGCTCATCCTCGTGGTCGCGTGCACACCGCGGGTCGCGCCGCTCGCGGTTGATGCGACGCAGACCGTCACTGTGCCCGCGCCCACGGCGGTCGTGCCTGCAGCGACCGGCACCGCGTTTGCGGTGGGGCAAGACTGGTCTGGGCGCTATACGTGCGGGCGCACGCAGACTCTCGTCATCGTCAACGTGGAGAGCGTCGAGGGCGAGCGCATCCACGGTGTGCTGCTGTTCCGCGATCAAGACAGCGGCGACTCCGGATCGTACGACGTAGACGGCACGTTCGACTCGGCGACCGGCGCGCTCTCGCTCAAAGCAGGCGATTGGATCGATCGACCGCAGGGCCACACCAAAGCAGATCTCGTGAGATTGTTGCGCGATCGCACGATCGGTGGAGTTCTCGGGACGCCCGCGAGTGGGTCGACCTGCCGACTCTCGCTCACGCTCAGCGATGGACTGCCCACTATCGCGTTGCCCGAAGATTGAGCCCGCACCAGAAACGTCAGGGCGCGAGCTCGTAAGCCCCAATGTCGAACGCGCTTCCTTGCGGGCGCGTGTTGCCGTCGAAGTCGACAGTCGCGCTCGTGACGACACCTTTGTCGACGGCCGGGCTGCCCGCGGTCAGGTGCACGTCCTGCGTGGCTGAGTTCTTCAGCTTGGGGTCGGCCTCGACGCTCGCCGTGAGCCCGGTCGGCCCTGCGCCGGCGCCAAAGAGCAGATTGTTCGAGCCGGTCACCAGCGACACATCGCCGCTGAGATAGCGCTCCCCCTGCTTGGCCAATACAAGATTGTTCCTCGAATTGATCTTCAATTGCGGATTGGCCCCTCCGTTGCCAATCGCAGCGGCGCTCGAGTCCTTCGTCCAAGAGCCGCAGTCGTATAGGGTATTGTTGAAGAGCTCGACTGTGCCGCTCCCCGCACTGCCCGCGTTGGTGATTCCCGCGACGTAGATGCACGCGTAGTTCGATGCGCCGTCCGCGGGATCGGGTCCGTGCCCCACGTCGTAGATGACGTTGTTGAACGCCTCGACCTTGCCCTGTGAGGGGTCAACCGTGGCGAAATTCAGCCCGTCGCAGACGGTCCCGTGGATCACGGTGTCGTGCACGCTGAGGTCGAACTCATCGGGGCCACCCGAGTCGTGGAACTGAATCCCGCGACACGTCTTGCCGTCGCGAACGACGCTCCACCCAATTTCGATGTGACTACTGTCGAAATAAATGCCGTGATAATACTTGGTAATGGCATTGACTGGCACGTTGGCCGCCGCGTCGTGGACGACATTGCCATAGAACGCCAATTGATTGGGTTTGCCGGTCACGCAACCGCTCAGTCCCGTCCCGTTTGGGCAGGAGAAGTCATTGCCGACTACGCGCCAGCCGAGCGGATCGTTCTGCAGATCCATCGCCTCGACGGCGCCGCGGAGGGTCAATCCTGCGATGACCCAGTAGTCGAACTTGGCAGTGATGGCAGGCGTCAATATGCCGCGCTGAATACCGCTCTCGACGCCAATCGTCGCGGTGGCCCCTGGATAGACGACTAGCGCCTTCGGCATTTGCGCCGTGCCGGAGTTGTCGCCGTCATTGGAGTTCATGGCGAGCGCGGCCTTGTATCGCTCTTCCGTTAGCTGAGAGACCTTGTCTCCTGCCGCGACTCCCAAATAGGCAATGTCCCCCGGTTTCAGCGAGTCCTTCGCGTGGGGGATGGTCTGCCAGGGATTGGCGAAGGTCCCATCATTCGTGTCTTTGCCGGTAGACGTGACGAAGACCACATTGCCGGCGCGCACGGTGAATGGCAGCGCGTTGGAGGCGCCTTTCTTGGGCACCACGACGACGACATCGCCCGTCTTGGCGGCCGCGCCGAGCTGGAACGTTATCTTGGTGTTGGTCCAAATCGGAAGGTTGTCGGCCGCGCCTCCGCCGATGGTGACGGAGCCCTTGATCGCGCCGAAGCCATTGCCGTAGACCGTGACGAACGCGCCCTTGCCGTCTTGCCCGCCCGAGTTCGGCCCGCTCAAGAGGTCCGTGAAGAGCGCGCGCACGCCAGCGATGGGCGCCGTCCCAGCGTCGGGAGCGAGGCAGGGAGCGCCACCCTCGCAGGCCGGTTCTGCCTCGGCACCGCCGCCATCGGATTTGTAGAGGCCTATAGCCTCGTCTCCGCCACAAGCTGCGACCACCGCGAGCACGATCAAGAGTCGGCGCATCTTCCCAAGCTATCCTAAGATCCGCGCATGGTCGCGGTGTCAGCCCCTTCGCTACCGCTCTCGCATGTGCCGTGGCGCGCGCGATTGGGCGAGTTCCTCCTCGTCGGCGGCATCACTCCGTTCCTGTTCTTGATCGCTTGGAAGATGCGGGCGACGTTCGGCGTTTACACAACGCAATACGCGTGGGGCTTTTCGTTCTTCTATTTGGCATTCGTCATCAACGACCCGCACTTTGCCGTCACGTATCTCCTCTTTTATAGGGACTTCAGGCGGCGTGCGTTCGGAGACGCGTTCACGCCGTGGCAGCGCGCTCGATACTGGGTTTCGGGCGTGATCGCGCCGATCGCGCTGTTGATATGGGGAGTGTTCGCGCTGGCGACGAAGTCCGCGCCGGCGCTGGGTCTGCTCATTCAGCTCATGTTCGCGCTCGTGGGTTGGCACTACGTCAAGCAGGGCTTCGGCGTGATGATGACGTTGGCCGCGCGGCGCGGCGTGCGCTTCTCGGCATGGGAGCGATGGACGGTGCTCGCGCACTGCCTGCTCGGGTGGGCCTACGCGTGGGCGAGCCCGTTCGATCCCGGTCGCCTTGTCGAGGAGAAGGGCGTCGTCTATCCAACCCTCGCACACCCGCACGGCCTCCTCGAGATCACGCGATTCGCGTTCTTCGCGTCGGTAGTACCGCTGGTGGTCGTACTCGTCCGAAAGCGCGTGCGCGAAGGGCGATTGCCCATCTTCACGCCGCTCACGGCGATGCTCTGCAGCGTATGGATATGGTCGCTCTACTCGAACGCGAATCCGATAGTCGTTTATGCGCTTCCTGCGCTTCACTCGATTCAATATCTCTATTTCGTTTGGCTCATTTCGCGCAACGAGGGCAAGGCGCGTGAGGGCCCCCCGAACTTCGAGGCGAGCGCCAGCCTACGCATCGGCGTTCTGGCGGTGACCGCGCTCGGGCTCGGGCTCGTGCTCTTCCACATCGGCCCCTCGGCGCTCGACGACATCTTCGTGCCTCACAAGAGCGAAGCGCGTAGAACCGATTTGGGATCCACGCCCTACTTCGCGGCATTGTACGCGTTCGTGAACCTGCACCACTACTTCATGGATTGGGTCATCTGGCGAAGAGACAATCCGCTCACGCGCTACCTCGGACGACAGGCGTGATAGGCTGAACCGGCATGCGCGGGAGTGTTGCTATCGGCGTCGGATTGGTGGCCTTGGTGGGCTGCGCGACAATCTTGGGGATCGAAGAAGGCATCCCGCGCGACAGCTGCGCGCAGTTCGATTTCAAGAGCGATCCGAGCCACTGCGGCGCCTGCGACAAGGCGTGCGCTGCCGTCGAGGTCTGCTCGCAAGGCGTCTGCAAGTCGAAGTGCGACGCTCCCCTCGCGCGTTGCGGCGCGGACGGCGGGTCCGCGAGCTGCGCCGACTTGACCAACGATCCGAAGCACTGCGGGAGCTGCACCACCACGTGCCCCAAAGCGGACGCGGGCGCGCTCGAGGCTGGCGCGAACAACCCTACCAACACCGACGCGGGCGCGCAGGTCTCGTATGACAGCGGCGTGGGTTGGAGCACCGGCAACCCCGCATGCACGTCGTCGAAGTGCGCAATCGCGTGCCCGCAAGGCATGACCCAGTGCGCGGACGGCGTCTGCTACGACACGTTGAACTTCCACGATCGCTGCGGCTCGTGCATGACCGCATGCAACGCCAATGACTGGTGCGCGCTAGGTCACTGCTGCGCGACAGACGAGCTGTTCTGCAATGGCAAATGCGGAGATGTACTCGCAGACCCGGTCAACTGCGGAGCCTGCAACAATGCTTGCTCCGGAATGACGCCTTATTGCGTCGCCGGTGTTTGCGCTTCGACCTGCGCC
>JAYVYD010000077.1:0-3504 GCA_043784605.1 Myxococcales bacterium
GCCCCCCCACGCCTCGACAAACCGCGCTCAAATCGATTACGCTCCCCTGCGAGCGCTGCCGAACAGGTGTTTGCTGGCAGACGCACGGGCGTAACGGAGGAGGAGGCGGCGGCGCTTGTCTCACGCGCCGCGTTTCGACTTGGCCAGGGTGAAGCGCGCGGCGAGCTCAAGGCACTCCTCGCGCGAGCAACACCGGTGAACTGAGGCAGCGTCATGAAGAGGCTCGGAGCGTTGCTCATGGCAGCGATCGCGATCGACTATTGTGACCCCTCGCGCTCGGTCAACCGTTCTTGCTCGTTCGAACGCTACGTGTCCGTGTCAAGAGCGCAACGTCTTCGGCGCACGACATTTCCGTCGTGCGCCGACCGTTGACAGCTCAGCTACTCCGCTGTCTTCTCCGCGGCGGAGGTTGGCATGTCGACGAACGGGATCAGCAGCACGCGGGCGGGGTGGATGATCGCGCTGGCGGCACTCGCGGTATTTGCGACGGTCGAGGAGGTTGGCTGCTCTTCCGAGCCCAACCTTGAGAACGTTGGCCTCGGCTCGACGCAAGAGCAGCCTCTCGTTTCGGACAACAGGGGCGACCCCGCTCGCACGGGCGTTTACTACGACGATACGAATCTCCTCACGCCTGCAAACGTAGGTGCAGACGGAGGGTTCGTCGAAGCGCCAAACAGGTATCAGGTCATTGGCCCAATCTACGCGCAGCCTCTCGTCGTGCCGAACGTGCCGCTCCCCGCCGGCAACGTCGATCTACTCTTGGTCGCAACGACCCAAAACCACCTATACGGCTTCGATGCGCGCAAGCCCGGCTCTGGTCCGGTCTGGCAGATTGGCGACAGCGACGCGGGATTTGGCGTGGCGCCGAACATCGGGATGAACCCGTACAACGACGGTGGTGCTGACGCCCACGGCATCGATAACAACCCAATCAACTGCGCGAACATCGGCAACATCGGCATCCTGTCGACGCCCGCGGTGGATACCGCAACCAATTTTGCGTACGTGGTGTCGGCGACTGGGCCTGGTGGCGCACACACGTTCAAGCTAGACGCCGTCGACCTCACCACGGGAACGATCGCGAACGATGGCGGACTCCCCATTCTCGCCGATGGCGATGCAGGCGCCATACTGGCGCCGGACGGCGGCACTATTGCGTTCGAGGCTGGGAAACACATTCAGCGCCCAGCACTTGCCTTACTCAAACAGAACGGGAAGACGTACGTCATCGCCGCGTTCTCCAGCAGCTGCGACGCGCCCAATCCATTCTACGGCTGGGTTCTCGCATTTGACGTGACGACCCCGAGTTCGCCTGCGCTCACCGGGATCTTCAACGACAGCCACAACGCCACAAGTACGCCGCAAGGTGGCATTTGGCAGTCTGGCGCAGGGCCCGCCATTGATCCCCAGGGAAACATCTATTTCTTGTCGGGCAACGGCGATGGGCATGACGCGGGAAATGTGTTTTCAGACAGCGCCTTCAAGCTCTCGATCGACAGCAACGGGCATTTCGTTCAGCCAACCACCAGCGATGCCAGTACCTATTTCACGCCCACCAACTGGTACGACCTTCAGGCTTGTGATCTCGATTTGGGTGTCTCCGGCATCACCTACATTGCGGACAACACGACCCCCATGCTGCTCTTTGGCAGCAAACTCGGCAAAGCGTATCTGCTAAACGCGAACAATCTTGGTGGAGCGACCCCGCTCGACGTCAAGCAGGCCGCATGCGCGCAACTCGCGACGCGCAAGGACAACGGCTCGGTCTGCGGCGGGGGGTTAGACGCAGCGGTCACTGGCGTGAACATCACTCAGCCGAGCGTGCGGAACTGCAATGATCCGAATACACAAATGCCGCCCAAGTTCACGGAGGTAGCCCCGTGCAATCTTGGAACGGACAGCGATGGCGGACCTGGCAGCTGGCCGACGACCAACTGTCCATCAGGGCAGCAAGTGTGGCCGCACATCCATGGGTCGCCCATCTTCTGGGCCAACGGTCCCGATGCCGTCTTCCTCGGCGGGCAATATGACTACATCCGCCGAATGGATGTCGACCGAGCGAATCACGTTTTCAAGGACATGACGTCGAACACCTACTACGCGAAGGACCTGCCTCCCAACGTTGGGTACGGCGCCTTGATGAGCCTCGCCGATACGCTCGTCGGCGGCGTGCACAAGGGGGTCTTATTTGCGAATATGCAGGCCCCCTTCTCCTATGACAAGGCGAACAAGGCGGCGTGGCCCAAGCACGCTCTGGCGGAGCTCGCCTATGGTGGCCTCTACGCGATCGACGCGACGCCGAGCGGCGGTCTGTACCCGACGATACCCCTCCTATACAGGGACGATCCGACGACCGACCCGTTGCATCATTGGATCTTGTCAAAGTTCACAACACCAACAATCTATCGCGGCTCCGTCTACGTCGCGGCGATGTCGGACGAGCTCCTGGTGTTCGGTGTGGACAAGGATGGCGACGCCATTCCCGACGGCATCGACAACTGCCCGACTGTTGCAAACGTCGACCAACGAAATACCAACGAAGACGCCGAGCGCGCTGGGAATCAACCCCTCGTCGGGGATGCCTGCGACCCGAACTCGTCCACTGCGCTCGCGATCACTTCTACCGTCTATGACAATTCGCTCAGCGGCAGCTGTTACAATATTCTTCTTTCACCCAACGGCACAACGATACAAGGGTTCTCCTGCATCTTGCCAATGGGGAGTGGGCTCTCGCTCACCGGCTACATAGGCAATGATGCAGGCACCGCACCCCAGGCCAACGGAACGACTGGCCCAGCGTTCTGTCGGTGCGACACGGCGACGACTGATGAGGTAACGAGGCAGAGGTGCTTCAAGCCAGCGAACGTAGGTGGAAGTGGATGCACAGTCGCCCGGGACGACATGTTTCCACCACTCGATGGCGGCGCACCGCAAACTGGAGGGTCTTCCTGGCTTACCATCACGCAGACGGTCGCTGGAGTGTCTCAGCGATTCGCTGCCCAGAGCATTGTACATAGTGAGCCGAATGTTTCTGCCGTAGGCGCTAAGCCGGGATGGGACTTCTACCGAGACCTCGCGTCCTTTGGGCTTGATGCAAGCGCGGGGGTAGGAACCTCTATGGAAGGCCTTGCTTGGAGCAACGTCTTGACGTTCAGTCCAGTGCCCGACTCCGGTGAACTGCCGCGCGATACGAACCTCAGCCTCAACAACTCCTATCCTGCGGTCCACGCGGAGATCAGGGCAGGCAATTTCATCAGCTCGGTTCCCGCGACGGAGCCCATTTATCAGTGGTGGCTCTGGGGAATGAACCCAGTCGACCCCGAGTGGTTGATGCCCATCAACGGTGTTGGGATTCTCGCCGCCCAACAGGGTGGAATGGTTACGACGACCTCGCGGTTCACGGCGAATGCCCAAACCCTGTTGTCGCCGGTCAACGCTTCGGGGAGCTCCACCTTCCTCCTCGTGAACGATGGTGCGCGAAGCATCAGCACCCAAGGAATCGTA
>JAYVYD010000078.1:0-4161 GCA_043784605.1 Myxococcales bacterium
CAGAGCCTGATCGAAAGCGACGGTCCGGGCAGCTACTTCTCTTATGACAATGTGCGCGATCGCAAGCTAGTGCTCGATGCGCGATGGCCCGCACCGCCTGCGCTGATCGTGCTCGACGAGTTTCACAAGTATCGATTTTGGAAGCGCTGGCTCAAAGGCGAGTACGACGTCCACAAGAAGGATTACCGCTTCCTCGTGACCGGAAGCGCGCGCATGGACGTCTATCGCCGAGGCGGAGATTCGTTGCAGGGGCGCTACCACCACATCCGCCTGCATCCATTTTCGATGAAAGAGCTCGCGGGTGGCGCTCCCAGCGCGACGCCGTACGAGCCTCTGCCTATTGGTGAAATTGGAGCGCAGGATACGCTCGAAGCTCTGTTGCAGCGTGGTGGATTTCCAGAGCCACTGTTCGCCGCCACCGATCGTCACCAGCGTCGGTGGCAAAAGGAACGCAACGAGCGCTTCTTTCGTGAAGACGTTCGCGACCTGGAGAGCATTCGCGATTTGTCTTCGCTGCAGCTGCTGTCCGAATTGCTCCCTGAGCGCGTCGGTTCACCGCTGTCGGTGAACTCGTTGCGTGAGGTTCTGCAAGTTAGTCACCGCGCAGTCAGCCACTGGCTCGACGTTTTCGAACGGCTGTATTTTTCTTTTCGCATTGCGCCCTACACGGGCAAGCTAGAACGGGCTTTGCATAAGGAAACCAAGCTGTATCTGTGGGATTGGTCGCTCATTGCAGATGCAGGTGCTCGTTTCGAGAATCTCATCGCGTCGCATCTTCTCAAGCTCTGTCACTATCTCGAGGACGCCCACGGCTTCGATGCGCGTCTCTGTTACATCCGCGACAAAGAGAAACGCGAAGTCGACTTCGTGGTCACGGTGAAACGCAAACCTTGGTTCGCCGTGGAAGCCAAGCTCTCCGAGACCACGCCGTCACCGGCCTTGACCTACTTCACGCAACGGCTGCAGGTTCCGTTCGCATTTCAAGTCGTCAAACAGCCGGGCGTGGACTTCGTCAAAGGCCAAGTCCGTGTGCTCTCCGTCGCGCGGTTTTTGAACGCCATCGCGTAGGAGCACCGTGACTTTTCGTCCCCGCTTTCGACGACGACGTCCCTCTCGCCAACGAGCACGCTCAGCGTTTTTCGCGAGGCAGTTTGGGTCTGCCCGCCGGCCGCTTCACTTGGCGCGCTGAACGAAACAGCTTGTCGACCGTCACGCCGAGGGCGCGAGCGAATCGAACGATCATTGCCGGACCGGCGAATCTCGCGCCTTGCTCGACGCGCTAAACGAATCGAGCTTCAACGCTGGTGGCTCTTCCGCCCGCTTGCGCGCCGAGTTGTCTGTGCCGATCACAATAGTTAGCCGATGATCGCAGCCAAGCCCTCATGCGAAGTCATCTTCCTGGTCGAGAGTTGCAAGAATTTCATCATCGTATTCGACCACGCGCTCGTCGCTTGGTTCGGCGTACCCGAGCGGCGCCTCACCGCGCGCGTAGCCAATCGCGCGATAGCCGCGCAACCTCTTTTCGAACATGCGCAGAAGCATCGGCACCTGGCGGTCCACGTAGTCGAAGATCCGAACCTCGGTCTTGCCGGGGTGGAGGCGATGAAGCCGCCCTGTGTACTGCACCAGCGTTCCCTTCCAAGACACTGGCATCGCGAGAAAGAGCGTGTCGAGGCGCGCGTCATCGAAGCCTTCACCGATGTAGCGTCCCGTTGCGAGCACGAGCCGCTCTTGGTTCACGGGGATACCCGCGAGCTGCGTTTGAACGGCGCGGTGAGCCTTCGCCCCCATGCCGCCCTGAAGGACCACGAGGTTGCGGGCCACGCGCGCGAGGCGCGTCGCAAAATACTCTAGATGGTCTTTGCGTTCCGTCAGCAGGATCGGGGATCGCCCGTCTTCGAGCGCGCAAATCACGTCATTCACAATCATCTCATTGCGGTCCTCGTCCGCGGCGAGCCCGGCATAGATCTCTTGAATGCCAGGTGGTTTCTCAAAGCCGGACATGCGGAACGCAGTCTCTCGCACCATGAGGCGGTGCTCGAATGGGCGCCTTCCTGCCTGCGTCTTAGCATCGACGGAAAATCGCACCGGACCAAGCTGCATTTGCGTGATCGGGTGATGCCCGTCGCGTCGCTGCGGCGTCGCTGTCAGTCCAACAACGTAGCGGGCCTTGATCTCGGCGAGGACGCGCTCGAACGAGACCGCGGGAAGATGGTGACACTCATCTACGATCACCTGCCCGTAGCCTGCGACGAGATCTGCAACCGAGTCCTTGCGCATGAGGCTCTGGATCATCGCAACGTCGATCCGGCCGGTGGGCGCACGCTTGCCCGCGCCAATCTGTCCGATCTCCTTCGCCTGGATGCCGAGGAATACCGAGAGCTGGGCGATCCACTGATCAAGGAGCGGTCTGCGATGGACGAGGACAAGCGTGCTGCACGCGCGCGCGGCGACAAGATAGGTTCCAATGACAGTTTTTCCCACGCCCGGCGGTGCCACAAACACGCCCGTGTCGTGAGCGACGAGCGCACGCGCTGCCTGATCTTGAACCGCAGTCAATGTGCCCTGGAAGTGCAGCTCGAGCGGAGAACCATGAGTCCGCTGGTCCTCCACATCAAGGACTACGCCATGCCTGCGGAGCAACTCCTCGAGCTCTTGCCGGCATCCTCGCGGCAATGCCACATGCTGAGGGAGATCCTCCGCGCAGCTGATCACGCGCGGAGTCATCGCGGTGGACAGGCGCATGCTCTGTTTCTTGTAGAACTCGGGGTTCTGGAACGCGGCGAGTCGCTTCATCTGATTTAGGAGCGGCGACGGCAGCCCCACCTTTTCGACGAACAGCCGTTGGGCGAGAACTGCCGAGACCCGCTCGGGCAAGGGCTCGGTGATGCGGTTCGCAACAGATTTTCCTGATGGTGTGCGCATCCACGGCGCGACACCTTCCTCGTCCGTCACGTCGGCGATTCGCACGCCAACGATACTGCCCGTACGCGCGGCCTCGGAAGCTATCCGCTCGACTGTCATTGGATCGATGCGTTTGACCGACGCGAGGAACGCCCATTGCCGATCATCCGGAAACGCGACGAAGTCGTCGTCGAGAAACACCGAGTTGCCGTCTTGGCGAGGGCCGTGCTGCAGTGGCAGCGCAATCAAGTTTCCGAAGCCGCCACGCGGCATTGTGTCCTGGCTTGGGAAAAGCCGGTCGTAGGATTCCATGCTCAGCTCGTGCCTGTGAGCCATTGTCTCGGTGATGAGATAGCAACCCATCTTGCGGGCCGTCGCAGCAGCAACCGGCGAGGAGAAGAAGAACCAGACATGGGCGCCGTTGCCAGATCGCGAGCGTTCGACGATCGCCGGAAGCCCCAGGCGCCGCGCCGTCTCCACGAACGCGCGCGTGTCCTCGACCCAAGTGCTCTTGTCGAAATCGACCGCGAGAAACCAGCAGGTATCGTCGTCGAGCATGGCGTAGACGCCCATGACGTGCTTGCCCTTCAGGTGCGCAAGCACGGCAGCATCGTCAAACGGCCGAAATGCCTGCTTGGTGCAGTCGCCACACTTCACCTTCGGGAGCTCGCAAACGCCGGGGACGAACTTGTTCGAGCAGGCGGGGGCGTAGCCAGGTTTCCCCGTTTTCTTGCTGACGAAGCGCGTCGGGTAGAGGTCCGACCGGCCGCGGAAGAGCTGACGAAACAACTTCACTTTGTCGTTCGGGGTTCGCGGTCCGTTGTTTGAAAGCTCGGAAAGTTTTGGCTCGACGGGTATCTCGCCTTTTCCGTCGAACTTCGCGAGATCGGCGCGCAACGACCCGAGGCGCGCCTTGGCCTCGGCGTGCGAGACCTCCAAGCGTTGGATGTTTATTTTCTCCTCGTTGATTGCTCGCGCAAGCGCTTCCGCAGTCGCTGGACTATCGAGTCGCAGACCGGCGCCGTCAGGCGTTTTCATGGCACGAACGATCCTGTCTGCTCACGGCGCGACTCAATAGATGGTCGGCGCGAACCACCGCAAGCCCCGCGAGGGTTTTGACGTTGCTTGAACATCTGAATACCTCGATGGCGGAAGACCAAGAAGCCGCGTTTCGCAGCGCGGTGAACGAGCTCATCGCCAACGCCGGGGTGCCAATGAACCGTGTGCATGGCTGCACAAATGCAACTGAGCTGCAAC
>JAYVYD010000079.1:0-20662 GCA_043784605.1 Myxococcales bacterium
GGCGTAGCCGCCTTCGAGCAAGACGGACGCCACCTTGCCGTCGTTGGAGAATGTCACGTTCGCGACGCCGGCTCCGCGCACGACACCTCGACCCTTGCACGTGGCGATGGTCGACGCGGGAGTGTCCAGCGCCGAGTGCGCGGCCTTGGCGTCGAAGGCGTGTGCGGTCGTGGCGACGCCGCCCGCGCTCGGAGTCGCGTGGGGCTCGCTCGTCGGCGTCACGCTCGGTACGCTCGAGGGTGCAACGCTCGCGGGGGGCCGCGGAGTTACGCTCGCAGACGCGCTCGGGGACGGCGAGACGTCGCTCGGTTGGTGCGTCCTCCAGTAGATCAACCCCACCGCGGCCGAGAGGATGACGACGGCGATCGCGGCGATCGCGATCGTCACTCCCGTGCTCGACCTCGAGACCGCAGGCAGCTGCTGAGAAGCCTCTGGAGGTGGGGGCCCTTGCGGCATCATCATCGGCTGCGTGATCGCCGCGCCCGCCGCGACTTCGAGCGGTGGCTGTTGAACTGGCGGCGTCGGAGGTGCATGCAGCGGCGGCATCACGAGCGTGCTCTCGTGGGTCGGCGGCGCGCGTGGACCCGTCATGCGAACGGTGCCTTTGAGATCCGTGAACGCGGTGCGCGCTGCCTCGGCCTCCGCCGGTCGCATCGTCGCCTCGAAGCTCTGCGCCTCGATGGGGAGCGTCCCCACGAGCGTCGACTCCGTCTGCAACTGCGGCACGATCGGGATCGTCGCGACCTGTGTCGACTCGTGCTGCATCTTGGCCGGATCGAAGCCGGTCTCGAGGATGCGGGCGTTCTGCGTCACTTCCGTTCCGATCGCCGCGGGTTGGAACGGGTTGTTGCTTCCGCGCAGCGTCGAGCTGCCCAAGTCCTTCGAGAGTGCGAGGCGCAGCTCGGACCAGAAGACGCCGACATCCGGGTAGCGCGCGAGCGGGCTCATCGCGAGCGCCTTCTGGAACACCTTCTCCGCAGCGTCGCCGAGCTTCACCCCACGCTGTCGTGGCGTGCGCGGGTACGACGGGTCGAGGACCTTCTGGAAGAACGCGCCGAGCGAGTCGCCGTCGAACACGGGACGATCCGTGCTCATCTCCGAGAGGATGACCGCGAGCGACCACACGTCGGTGCTGCACGCGACGGCGCCGATGCGCTCGTCGAACTGCTCGGGCGCCGCGTACGCGGGCGAGAAGACCCTCACGTTGGCGAGCGTCATCGCGCGCGGTCCGAGCGCGAGCACCTCGTCTCGCACCACCTTCGCGACGCCGAAATCGAGCACCTTCATGCGTGGCCCCGTGCGCGTCTGCGCGATGTGCAGATTGCCCGGGTTGAGGTCTCTGTGGATGACGCCTTGCGAGTGGGCGTACGCGAGCCCATCCGCCGCCGAGTCGAGCAACGAGAGCGCCTCGAAGAGCGGTCGCCCAGGCTTGCCTTGCTCGCGCCGGACGTGCAGGTCTGCGGCGAGAGAACGACCCTCGAGCCACTCGAGGACCATGTACGGGACCATCGTGCCCGTCGCAGGAGAGATCGCCGTGCCGCTCGCCATGCAGCGGACGATGTCGAGGTTGCCTTGCGAGAGGCGATACAGAAGGCGGCTCTCGTCGCGGAATCGATGGATGAATGACTCGACGACCTCTTTGCCGAGCGTCATCTCGATCTTCATGCACTTCAGCGCGATCGGCTCGTCGAGACCGACGTGTCGACCTTGATAGACCGCGCTGAAGCCGCCCTCACCCACTAGGCGATCGACGCGGTACTGACCGTCGAGCACCATGCCGATCAGACCGAACGGATCCGTGTACTCCGTCATGCGCGTCGCGACATCGGGCCCAGGTCGGCGCCGACGAGCCCCATTCGCTGCAGCAGCTTGAGCCCCTCCGCGCCGATGATGATCGACGCAGACAAACCTAGCGCGACCGTCCACTCGTAGCCGCCCATCGGGAACGTGCGGAACACCGGACGAAGGCTCGGCACCAACACCGCGACCAAGTGAATCGCCGCGCTCAACACGACGGCGACCACGAGAGGAATCGAGACGAACGGCCTCTGCACGAACAACGAGGTCGTGTTGCTGCGACAGTTGAACGCGTGAAATAGCGGCGAGACGGCGAGCAGCGTGAACACGATCGAGCGCGCGCCGACGGCACCCTCGGGAACGGCATCGAGCGGCCAGTGCCATTCGTACGCGGCAATGGCGCACGAGCCCATCCAGATGCCGACCACCGCGATGCCGAGATACTCGCGCGCCGTGAGCAGACCGCTCGCGGCCTTGCGCGGCGGCTCGGCCATCTGCGACGGATCCGGCGGATCGATGCCGAGCGCGAGCGCAGGCAGTCCGTTGGTGACCAGGTTGATCCACAGGATCATCAGCGGCGTCAGCGGTTGGACGTTCATGAACGACGCGGTGAACACCGCTACGAGCAGCCCGGCGTTGGACGACAGCAAGAAGTAGATGAACTTCTGGATGTTGCGGTAGATGGCGCGGCCCTCGCGCACGGCCTCGACGATGGTGGCGAAGTTGTCGTCCGCGATCACCATGTCGGCGGCCTGACGCGCGACGTCCGTGCCGTCTTTGCCCATCGCCACGCCGATGTGCGCCTCGCGTAGAGCCGGTGCGTCGTTGACGCCGTCGCCCGTCATCGCGACGACGTGCCCGCGCGCCTTGAACGCCTTGACGATGCGCAGCTTCTGCTCGGCGGTCACGCGCGCAAAGACCCGCGCGAGGTCCACCTTGTTGATGAGGTCACGCTCGCTCATCGCCTCGAGCTCCGAGCCCGTGATGGCGAGCGCGTCTTCTTCCCACAACCCGAGCTCTTTCGCGATGGCCACCGCGGTGAGCTTGTGGTCGCCCGTGATCATCACCGCGCGCACGCTCGCCTCGTGGCAGAGGCGAATGGCCTCTTTCACGCCTTCGCGCGGAGGGTCGATCATCCCGACGAGACCGACGAACGTGAGCTGCTCCTCGAGCTCCGCGCTGGGCCGCTCCGCCGCACTCTCTTTTGCGCCTTCGTCGTTCGACTTGGGCGCCTCGCGCATCACGCGGCGAGCGACTCCGAGCACGCGCAACGAGAGGTTGCTCATGCGCTCGGCTTCGTGGAGGAACTCTTGTCGCTTCGCGTCGTCGAACGGGTGCTCGCCTTCGTCGGTCTCGTAGCGCGTGCACATCTTCACGAGCACGTCTGCGGAGCCCTTCGTGTGCACGACCTCACGACCATGCTCGTCGAGCGCGAGGACCGTCATACGTTTGCGATCGCTGTCGAAGGGGAGCTCCCTCAAGACCTGCACGTTCGGGCCGAGCGACTCGCGTGGCACTCCGGCCTTGGCGGCGAGCGTCAAGAGCGCGCCCTCCGTGGGATCTCCCACGACCTTCCAGGTGTCGTCGTCTCGTCGCTCGAGCTGCGCGTTGTTGCAGAGCGCGATGCTCGCGAACAGATCCTTCAACGTCTTGGTCGGCGTCTCCACCACCTCACCATCGGGAGAGTGCACCTCACCGCGCGGATCGTAGCCCACGCCCGAGACCGTGTACGTCTTGCCCGAAGCGTAGACTTCGCGCACCGTCATCTGGTTCTGCGTGAGCGTCCCCGTCTTGTCCGTACAGATCACCGTCGCCGCGCCGAGCGTCTCCACGGCGGCAAGCTTGCGGATGATCGCGCCGCGCTTGGCCATGCGCTGCATCCCGAGCGCGAGAGTGATCGTGGTGATCGCGGGCAGACCCTCGGGGATCGCGGCCACCGCAAGGCTCACGGCCTCGAGTAACAGCGCGTTCCACGTGCGGTCTCCCTTCATCATGCCGCGCACGAAGAGCAGCACGCTGAGCGCGAGGCACGTCCAGAGGATCTTCTTGCCGAACGCGTCGAGCTTCTCTTCGAGCGGCGTCTTCTGGTCTTTGCCCGCGGACTGAATGAGCGTCGAGAGCTTGCCGATCTCCGTCTGCGGGCCGGTCGCGACGACCACGGCGCGCGCGCGACCACGCACCATGCTCGTGCCGAGGTAGAGCATCGTCGCGCGATCGCCGAGCGTCGCGTCGTCCGCGACGACCGCCTTTGCGTCTTTGCCGACCGGGGCGCTCTCGCCGGTGAGCGAACTCTCCTCCGCGGCGACGTTCGCGGTCTGCACGAGGCGTGCGTCTGCGGAGATCGCGTCGCCGGACTCGACCTCGAGCACGTCGCCGGGGACTACTTCGCGCGCCGGGATGATCGAGACCTTGTCGTCTCGACGCACGCGCGCGTTCGGCGTCTGCATCTTCTGGAGCGCGTCCAGCGCGGCCTCCGCGCGCCGCTCTTGGTAGTACCCGAGCAGCGCGTTGACCGCGACGATCAGCATGATCGCCGTGGCGTCGCCGAAGCGGACGAGCAGCGTCTCGGCGGTGTTGCGGATGCCGTCCACGATCGCGATCACCGCGGCCGCCAGCAGCGTGAGCACGATGGGGTTGGCGAACTGCTCGAGGAGCTTGCGAAGCGCGCTCGGACGCGGGGCCTCGGGCAGCTCGTTGAAGCCGTACTTTTCGTGGCGCTCCTTGACCTCGGCCTCGGACAGCCCGCGCGCGAGATCGACGCCGAGCCGCGCGACGACCTGGTCGACCGGCTCCGAATGCACCGTGCTCGTGGCCTTTGTGGGGCGCCCCTCGTCCTTACTCACGCGTCAGAATTATCACGGGTCACCCGACTCGGAAGCCCCTTCGTTCTACAGCTCATCGAGGCCGACGCTCGAACTACGACCCCTTCGGAGCGCAGCGTGTCGCGATGCGACCGTTGGACACGGTGGTCCGAGGCTTCGGCGTTCGCGATCGGCGCTGCGATTTCCGGTTGCTCACTCTCCATCGAGAGCGTGACCGGCAACCTCGGCGACCGCTGGGTTCCCGAGACGACGTGGGCGTCGATCGCAGCGTTGCCCGCATCGCGTGAAGCCCTGATGACGCGTTTCGCGCCGCTCTCCGCTCTGTGACAGTGGATCCATGTCCACGGCGACGGTCCCGTCGGAGAGCGCGAGACGGAGGGTTGCCTACTCGAAACGATCGTCGGTTCCGCGTGGCTGCCTCCAGAGAATCGGCGCCGTGCGGTAGAATGTTTCGGGCCTCGACGCGACGGCCTTGTCACTCGCGCGGGCTCGATGGACCGCACGCGGTCGCCACGACGACGAGTTCGCCGGAGGCGCGGGGCATGCGACGGCGGCCCGCCGTGCCGAGCAAGCGGTCGCGCACCTCGGTCGTGCACGTGGCGCTCTCGAGCACGAGACCCTCGGAGGCGAGCAGCGACGAGAGATCCTCGCGTGACGCGCCCCACACGAACGGCTCCTCTAAGTACCGCATGCAAGCGTCGACGAACCGCCGCTGACTGTGCAATCGGTGACGGCCTCTTCGATCTGGCGTGATCACCGACAAGACCGCGCGCGCCCCGTCGAAGCTCGCGACGTCTCGTAGTATCGAGCGCACGCGCTCGGCGTCGAGGTACATCAAGAGGCCTTCGGCGACGAAGAGCGTCCGAAGGCCGCGATCGAAGCGCGGCGCCGCGAGCAGCGCGTCACGCAGGTCGCGGGTCCGGAGATCCAGCGGGACGAACGAGACGTTGGGCGCGGACACTCCACCCAGCGACTCGCGCTTGGCCTCCTGGGTCGCCGGAAGGTCCATTTCGAGGACAGCAACGTCGGTCGGCAAGCACGTCGAGAGCATGTCGAAGCCGGCGCCCAACATGACGACCTGGCGAAAACCGTCGTCGACGGCGCGACGGAGTTGCATCGTGATCGTGTGTTTGCGCAGGGCGTAATGCGTGATGAAGCCCGGCGACAGGAGTCGCTCCACGGCAAAGCCGACGCGCCGAAGCACTGCGCGCGGGACGCGGTCCAGTAGCTCGCCGAAGATCGGAATGGTGCGCCGAACGGACGCGTCGATTGCGGGCTGCGCGAGTGGGTCGAGCAATGGACCCAGCTCGGGATCGCCGGGCAAGAGCAGCAGAGTCGAGGCCACCACGGCGGCCGTCACGCTCGGCTTCGAGTCAGGCATGCGCCTTTCTAACCCAAAGCGCCGCCCACACCACCGCTACTCCGCAAACGCTCTTGTTGAGATTCCAAAACTAACGCGGCAGATCGAAGCCGACCGAAGCTTTCGTGAAGCGATCATCACCGAGCGCGAGCGCCTCGTAGTGAGTCGTCGCCACGACCGCGCCAGCGTTGAGCTCGCCCGTGACGAGGACGACGTCTCCCTTGGCGAGGGGGGGGCTGGATGAACGTCGACTGGACGCTAGCGCCCCATCTTCTTCTTTTCGCGCTCGGCCTCTACTTCCATTTCCTCGAGCGCAGCCGCGAGCTCGTCCTGCTCGCTCGTCGTCGGGGGCACACGCTTCTCGACCTTTTCGGCTGGCATGGACTCGACGCGCGCGGCGACCTCTTCTTTGGCCGCGGGCTTCGGCGCCTCCGGACCTCCGAGGCCCATCTTACGCTTGAGCGCCTCGAGCTCGTCGTCCGCGCCCGACTTCTTCTCGAGCTTGCTGAACTGCGCAGCGAGCGTGTCGCCCGAGTACTCCTCGGCGAGCTCTTCGCCGGCCTCCGCCTCTGCCTCCATCTGATCGATCTTCTGCGTCATGCGATCGAACGTCTCGAACGCGCTCTGATCTTTGAGCCCGCTCATCGTCGCTTGGATCGCCTGCTGCGCCTCTGCACGCTTCTTCCGCGCGATGAGCACGTTCTTCTTGCGCTTGGCCTCTTCGATCTTGTCGTTGAGCATGCGCAGCGCGCTCTTCAGCTTCTCGACCGCGTCCTTTTGTTTCTGCCACTGCTCCTTGAACGTGGCGACGAGAGCGTCGTGCTCCTTCTTGCGATTGAGCGCCTCGCGCGCGAGCTCCTCGTTGCCGGCACGCAGCGCCATCATCGCGCGACGCTCCCACTCCGCCGAGTTCGCCGCCTCTTGCTCTTGCTGCTTGGCGAGGCGCTTCTCGTCGGCGATGGACGCGGCGACCTGCTTCTTCGCCTCCACCAGCTGGTTGTTCATGTCCAGGACGACCTGGTTCAGCATCTTCTCCGGGTCTTCGGATTTGCTGATGAGATCGTTGATGTTCGATTTGATGAGCTGTGCGAGGCGGCTAAAGAGTCCCATCGAGTGGTCCTTGGCTTTTCTAAAAGAGAGAGATTTAGGCTTGTTTCAGGAGCTTCACGAGCTCGGGGACTTGCTGCGCGAGCGCGATGTCGATCTCGTCCAGCGTCGCCTCGATCTCGTTGAAGTCGAGGTTCTCGAGCTCCAGCGCCGACGACAACACGACGCGATCTCCGTCCAGCCCGTAGCTAGCGTGGATCAGCCCTTGCGCGTTCAGCTGCAGCAGCCGCCGAAAGAGCTCCGAGTGGTTGGTCTTGCCGACGTCCGCGATGTGCACGCGCACGATCACGAGCGGCGGATCCACGCGAAGCGCGATGTGCGTCTTCCCGCTCGTGTGCACGAGGAAGGTCCCCGGTTGGCCCTCAGCCTCGTGGAACTCTCGATTCAATCGACCGAGGTATGCCTCAACGTCTTTGACCGTCCGCATTCATCGCCTCCCAATACTCGCCAGATCCTAACCACGAATCTCGCTTCGCAAGCCCGAACGACGCCCGAACGACGCCCAACCAGGATTCGCATTCCAACCGCTACGAGACGCTATCAGCCCCTCTAGCTGGAGAGGACGGCTTTTCGCCGAGTCTTTTTTCCTGCGTGCTAAACTCCGAGCAATCATGTCGGACGCGGACTCTCTGATCGGAGCAACCGTCGGAGGGCTTTATAAAGTCCGGCGCTTGATCGGGTCCGGGGGGATGGGCGAGGTCTACGCGGCAGACGCGAAAGACGGCTCCAAGGTCGCGCTCAAAGTGCTGCACGAACGCGCAGCGCAGGATCAGGACATCGTCGCGCGCTTCCAGAGAGAGAGCGCGATCGCCGCGCAGATCAAGTCGCCGTTCGTCGCCAACGTCGTTGGCGCGGGCAAGGACCGAACGGGGCGGCTGTGGATCGCCTTCGAGCACCTCACGGGTGAAGGGCTGGACGAGCGCCTCCGCCGCGAGCAGTACCTGTCGTTCGCGGACGTCGCGCCCATCGTGGACGACGCGCTCCAAGGGCTCATCGCGGCGCACGAGGCGGGCATCGTCCACCGCGACATCAAGCCGGCCAATCTCTTCATCGAGAAGCGCGATACGCTCAAAGCTGCCAGCAAAGGACGTCCGGCCGAGCCCGAAGAGCGCACGCGAATTTTGGATTTCGGCATCTCCAAGATCAGGCGCGCAGGCGGCCGCGTGAAGAGCGAACCTTCCCTCACGGCGTTCGACGCCACGCTCGGCAGCTTCGCGTACATGGCGCCAGAGCAAGTGCGAGGCAGCGCACGCGTAGACGAGCGAGCGGATCTCTACGCGCTCGGGGCGGTCGCGTTTCGTGCGCTCACGGGGCGCCTACCTTTCGAGGGCAACAACGCGCTCACGCTCATCGCGCTCAAGCTGGATCGCGAGGCCCCTTCGCTCACCGCGACCACCGGGGACGAGTGGCCTGGCGTCATCGAGCGCTTCCTCGAGAAGATGATGGCGCGCGACCGCGAGGTGCGATTCAAGGGCGGTGCCGAGGCGATCGAGCGGTGGCGCAACGTCCGCCGCATCATGGGCGAAGCCGTCGCGCCGCCGCCGCCTCGATCGATCAGGCTGCGTGAAGAGTGGCCCTCGGACGACCACACGGACGTGACAGCAGGCACGTTTCCCGGCCCAGACGGCACGGGCCGATTCTGATGATTCGCCTCGGCCTGGCGTTTACCCTGACGGCTGCTCGTTGACGACCAGCCTCGACGGCCTCGTGCCGCCGAAAGACGAGCAGGCCCCGACGGATGCGATCGCCGACGCGAGCACGCGCCCCGACGCATCGTGAGGCGCGGCTGCCACCCCATGTTGCGGCGGAAATACTTGCAACAATCAATCGGTCTGTTCGCCACTCCACGTCGTACCGGAGGGCGCGTCCGCGCTCGTGCAGGACGCGACGAGCCTCTATTGGTCCAACGGTGCCAACGAGATTCGGCGACTCGCGAAGTAAGCTTCCGAGTCCTCGAACCCGGCTAAATATTAGAGGAACATCGATTTCGAGAGCTTTCGACGCGCCGCCCGTCGCCGCGGCAATCCACCTTTCTTGCTTTAGCGAGTGGCTTGCCGGTTCGTTGTGGTAAGACTTTCAGTCGTGGACGCCACCATCGTCGCGAAGGGGCGATTCGAGGTACGCGGCGGCACGCTGACGGTAGCTCGCGGCAAAGCCAATCGCGAACAGCTCGAAATCGGGCCGGAGACACAAGTCGTTGGACGCAACGAGGCGTGCGATCTCGTCCTGGACGATCGCAAGGTCAGCGCCGTGCACATGGAGCTCGTCGCCACCGAGCGCGGCGTGCGCGTGCGCGATCTGGGCTCGCGCAACGGCACCAGCGTCGGCGACACGCGCATCGGCGAGGTCTACCTCACCAAGAAGACCACGATCACGTGCGGTGACAGCGTCCTCGAGTTCAACCCGACGACGCCCGAGCAGGTCAGCGTCTCCGAGGTGGCCGAATTCGGCCCGCTCGTGGGATCCAGCGCGGCGATGCGCGCGGTGTTCGAGCGCTTGCGCAAGGCCGCTCCGACGGAGCTCACTGTGCTCATCGGCGGCGAGACCGGCACGGGCAAAGAGCTCGTCGCGCAGGCCATCCACCAAGCGAGCTCGCGTGCGCACAAGCCGTTCGTCGTCGTCGACTGCGGCTCGATCCCGCCTTCGCTCGCGGAGAGCGCGCTCTTCGGTCATGAGCGCGGCAGCTTCACGGGCGCGGTCGACAAACGCATCTCGCCCTTCGCGGAGGCCGACGGCGGCACCATCTTCTTGGACGAGCTCGGTGAGCTCCCAGTGGACGTACAGCCCAAGCTCCTCCGCGCGCTGGCCGAGCAGCGCATCAAGAGCGTGGGCTCCAACACCTACCGGCCCGTCAACGTGCGCGTGCTCGCGGCAACGCGCCGCGATCTCGTCCGCGAAGTGAACGCCGGTAACTTCCGAAGCGACCTTTATTTCCGCGTCGCGCAGCTCAAGGTGGAGCTCCCCGCGCTGCGTAACCGCCTCGAAGATTTGCCCGCGCTCATCCGCCGCATGATGGCCGACTTCGGCGGCTCGGAAGCCTACGACCGCATCACGCACGACTCACTCGAGCGCTTGATGCGCCACGACTGGCCGGGCAACGTGCGCGAGCTGCGCAACGTCGTCGCCGTCGCGATGGCCTTCGGCAAAGAGGGTCCGCTCGACATCGCCCAGCACCTCTCGCCGCTCACCTCGGGCGCCGCCGAGGCCACGCCCACGCGCGGTCGCACGTTCCAAGACGCCAAGCGCGACGTGCTCGCTCGCTTCGAGCGCGAGTACTTCACTGCGCTTCACGCCGAGTGCAACGGCAACGTCAGCGAGATCGGCCGTCGCGCCGCCATGGAGCGCGCGCACGTTCGCGGCTACCTCAGGCGTCACGGAATCGGCGACACGAAGTCCGACAAAGACTGACCGGCTCCATGCACCAGTCCGGGCGGGCGTGGCGTGTCCTATTCAAGGACACGTCCTGACCGCGCTGCTACTCTGGTCTCAGAATGTTGGGCCGTCGCATCGCCATCTTTCCTCTGATCGTGAGCCTCGCGTGCGCGCTGCTGCTCTTGCAGATGGCGCTGAAGGACGCGCGGTTCTTCGTGCCGCTCGCGCTCGTCGTTCTCACCACGTTCGCGCCGGTGATGCTCGCGCAGCGGCGGATGAAGCGGCTGTTTCTCTCGGGTGACGTGCACCGCGTGCTCGAGAGCTGGCGTAGATCGATCGAGCGCGTGATGTATCCAGAGACGATGGCGCCGCTGATGATCGCCACCGCGTATGCCTCGTACGGATGGATCGAAGCGGCGCGCAATGCGCTCGGCCGGGCCCAAAAAGGCCCCGCGTGGGACGCGGCGATCGAGCAGCGGTTGTTCGTCGAGGCGCTCCTCGACACGTTCGAGGGGGACGCCGCCTCTGCGCTCTCCAAGGCAGACGCGCTCACGCGGCTCCCCATGCCCGTCGCCGGTCCGCTCCAACGCCGCCGAGTCGGCAAGCTCCGAGACGGTGTCGCCGCGATGGTCCGCGCGTTCCAGCACGCGAGCCGCGAGGGCGATGCGCGCGTGCTCGAAGACGCGGCCACCATCTCGCCGCTCGTGCACTGGGCGATGCGCTACGCCGGCGCGATCGTCGCGATCGATCACGGCAGCGCGCACACGGCAACCGCGCTCCTCGCAAACGCGCCCACCTGGCCTGCGGAGAGCGCCTTCAAGAGCTTCGACGACGAGCTTCGAGGAAAACTCACCGCGTAGTATTCTCAGCGCATGTCACGAGAACTCATCGAGCGATTCTACGAAGGCTTCAAGAAGCGCGATGCCGAGGTGATGGCAGCCTGTTACGCGGACGACGTCGCGTTCTCGGATCCGGTCTACGTCGATCTGCACGGGGAGCGCGCGCGAGACATGTGGCGCATGCTCGCGGGCCGCGCGAAGGACCTCGATCTCACCTACGAGATCAAGAGCGCGAGCGACACGCACGGAGAGGTGCACTGGGACGCGCGCTACACGTTCTCACTCACGGGCCGCAAGGTCCTGAACCGCGTCGACGCCTCGCTCGAGATCAAGGACGGCAAGATCAACAAGCACACGGACGTCTTCGACTTTTGGGCATGGTCGCGACAAGCGCTCGGCGCGCCCGGTCTGCTGCTCGGCTGGTCTCCTATGCTGAAGAACAAGGTCCGCGGCAACGCGAACAAAGCGCTCGACGAGTTCAGGGCGTCCAAAAAGTAAAACAAAAATTTTCACAGGAAGGCGGGAAGACGGGAAGATTTTAGGGGGGCGGCGCACGCTCCAAATCGCTGTCCCTTCCCGTCTTTTCGTCTTCCTGTGAATTCAGGGGCGTGAGACGACGAGCGCCGCGCTCGCGAGGATGATGGCGCCACCGACGAACGTGGCGATGCTGACCGGTTGATGGAGGAACACGGCCGCCGTCAGCACCGCGACGAAGGGCTCGAGCAAGGTGAGCGTCGAGGCGCGACTCGCTTGAATGCGCCGCAAGCCCCACACGAACAAGAGCCCGGACACGGCGCCCGGACCGATCGCGCCGAGCAAGAGCCACCAGAGCCCGCGCGGGTCTGCGTCCTGCCACGCGCCGGTGGGGACGAACGCCCAGAGCAGCGGCACCGAGACGAGCCCGTGGAAGAACGCGAGCTCGCTCCCCGAGAAGTACGGCATGAGCCGCTTGTTGACGATCACGTTCGAGGCGTAAAACACGGCGCTCGCGGCACCATAGCCCGCGCCCAGTAGATCGTTCGGCTTGCGATCGGCGGTCCATGGGTGCAGCAGGATCACGAGCCCGCAGAACCCCGCGAACGCCGTGACGTACGTCCTTTGCTTCGACTTCTCGCTCAAGAAGATCGGCGCGGCGAGCGCGACGAACAGCGGCGCGAGATAGTGCGTGACGACGGCGATCGCGACGCTCGTCGTCTGGTACGCGCGGAAGAACAGCACGACGTTCATCGCGTCCGTCACACCGAGCCACCCGAGCGCGACCCACGCGCGGAGCGGGGCGCGCCCACTCACGCGGTCCCGCAGCATGATCGGGGCGGCGCCGAGGGTCAGCGCGAGCATGACGATCAGCGACTCGAGCGACGAGTCGATCCCGCCGAATGCAGAGGCGCGGTCCAGGATGAGCGGCCACAGTCCCCAGCTCGACGCGGCAATCGCGACAAGCGCGTAGCCGGTTGCGGGACTCCTCGCATCGGCAGCGGTCGTCACCCGAGTTGTTTCTTGAGAGAGACGAGGAGCGCGAGCGCGTCCAGCGGCGTGAGTCGATCGGGATCGATCGCCTTCAGCATCTCTGCGACGAGGTCCTTCGGTCCAGGCGCTGCGGGCACGAAAAGGTCGAGCTGCGGTCGCTTCGAATCGGGCTGATTTTGGGTCGATTCGAGCTCGTCCAGCAGGACCTTCGCACGCGCGATTACCGGGTCGGGTACGCCTGCGAGGCGCGCGCACGCGACGCCGTAGCTCCGTGACGCAGCGCCGCGAGAGAGCTTGTGCAAGAAGACGATGTCGCCCTCGTGCTCGCGTGCGGACACGCTCCAGTTCTCGCTGCCGGGCTTGGTCTTCGAGAGCTCTGTGAGCTCGTGGTAGTGCGTCGCGAACATCGCGCGGCACTGGACGGCGTCGTGCAGGTGCTCGGCCACCGCCCAGGCGATCGCGAGTCCGTCGTAGGTGCTCGTGCCGCGCCCGATCTCGTCGAGCACCACGAGCGATCGTCGCGTCGCGCGTCGCAGTACGTTCGCGGTCTCCTTCATCTCCATCATGAACGTGCTCTCGCCACCGGCGAGGTTGTCGCTCGCGCCGACTCGCGTCAGCACGCGATCAACGACGCCGATGCGCGCGCGTCGCGCAGGCACGAAAGAGCCCATTTGAGCCATGATCACGATCAGCGCGACCTGGCGCATGAGCGTCGACTTGCCGGCCATGTTCGGTCCGGTCACCAACCAAAGGCGCGCGTCCAAGCTGCCCGTGGTGGCGTCGAGAGTCACGTCGTTCGGGACGAAGCGACCCTCCGCGGCGAGCCGCTCGACGACTGGGTGGCGGCCGTCCTCGATCTCGAGGCGCATGCTCGTGTCGACCTCCGGCTTGCAGTAGTCGTGTCGATGCGCGACCTCGGCCAGCGCGCACGCCCAGTCCAGCTCCGCGAGTCGCCCCGCCGCGCGACGCAAGCGCTCGGCGTGTGAGGCAAGGTGAAGGACGAGCGCCTTGAACAGCTCGTCCTCGCGAGACTGCGCGCGGTCGGAGGCGTGCTCGAGTTTGTCTGCGAGCACGTCGAGCTCGTCGGTCGTGTAGCGCTCGCCCGTCGCGATCGTCTGCTTGCGCCGGAACGTCGTGGGGACCTTGCTCGTGTGGGAGCGCGTGACCTCGATGTACCAGCCGAAGACGCGCGTCACCCGCAATTTCAGGCTCGGGATCGATGTCTCTGCACGCAGCCGCGCCTCGAGCTCGACGATCAGGCGCTGGCCGTTCTCGCCGAGCCCGCGCGCCTCGTCGAGCGCCGCATCGAAGCCGCCCTTGATCGCGCCGCCGTCCGACACACGCAGTGGCGGATCAACAGAGAGCTCTCGCTCGAGCTTGTCGTGGAGATCGAGGCAGACGTCGAGCCACGGCTCCTCGGGGAACACGCCGAACGCAAGGCGCGCGGAGCGATCCGGGCAGGCGGCCATCGCGCGCTCGATCGCCGGGAGCTGCGCGAGTGACGCTCGGAGCGCCGACAGATCTCTCGGCATCGCGCGCCCGAGCAGGACCTTGATCGTGAGCCGCTCGAGATCAGAAATGTCTCCGAGGCGCGCGCGCAGCTCTTTGCGCAACCCCGGCTGCGACACCATCAGCTCGACGGCGTCCAAGCGTCTGCGGATCGTCGGGACGTCCGTCTTCGGCGCGAGCAACCTGCGTCGCATCAAGCGCGCGCCCGGCGCCGTCAGCGTCTCGTCCAGCTGCTGAAGGAGCGTGCCGCGCTTCTCTCCGGCGAACGTGCGCACGAGCTCGAGGTGCTGCTGAGTCGATGGGTCGAGCTCGAGCGCGGTCCCGAGCTCGTACGTCACGAGGCGCGAAATGGGCAATTTCCTGCCGGCCTCGGCGACGTGTGCAAGATGCAAGCATCGAGCGGCCGCGCGACGAGCCACCGCGGACGAGCAGGCCGAGAGCGCCTCGCCCTTGCCGAGCGCGTCGTCGAGGAACGCGTCGGCGTTCACGATCGCGGCCGCCTCTTTGATCGCCAATCGGGGTCGCTGCGCCTTGAGCTCCTTCGTCGTCGCGAGCGCGCCGGGCCCCACCACCACCTCGCGAGGATCCAATCGAATCAGCTCGGCGCTCGCGCTCGGTACGTCGCTCGCCTCGCAAGCGGAGAGCTCGCCCGTCGACAGATCCAGCGCCGCGATGCCGAGCAGCTGCCCCTCTGCTTCGACCGCCACGAGGAAGTGATTCTCCTTCGCGACGAGCCCAGCGTCATCGAACGTGATCCCAGGAGACACCACGCGCACGACTTGGCGCGGTACGATCCCTTTGGTTTTGGCCGGGTCCGCCATCTGCTCACACAGCGCGACGGAGAACCCTTGCTCCAGCAAGCGTTGGATGTAGCCGCTCGCCGCGTGGTGCGGCACGCCTGCCATCGGGATGGGCTCGGGGTCGTTCTTGTTGCGGCTCGTCAGCGTCAGGTCGAGCGCTTTGCTCGCCGTCACCGCGTCGTCGTAGAAGAGCTCGTAGAAGTCCCCGAGTCGAAAGAACACGAGCGCGTCCGGGTGCTCGGCCTTCGCGGCCAAGAACTGCCGCATGACCGGGGTCGCGTCTTGCGTCTTCGCCATCGCGAAAACCGGCTCAGTAGTACGGCGCGTGCGCGAGGCCGACCGTGTTCAGATCGATCAAGACCAACCCCTGCGACGCGCCGTCCACGACCGCCAGCTGTCCGAGCGACTCGATGAAGCGCATCGACTGCGGCACGACCGCGTTGGTCGTCGTCGTGAGCGCAATGGTCTGAGGAACGAACTGACCGCGCACGCTGAACTTCCACTGCGCATCGCGAACGCTGAACGAGTAGACCGGATCCGTGGGCGCAGGAGTCGCGGGCGCGAACATGAGGGTCGCGAAGCTCGGATTACGCAGCACGTACGCGCTGTTCTTTGCGTCCTCGATGCGCTGGTCGTTGGGCAGGAGAAGGAGGCTGGAGGTCTCCACGGCGCGTGAAGCGAGCAGCACTTCGCGCTGTTTGCACGACGAGACGCACGCGTGAGTCTTGGGGTCTGCCACGAGATGACTCAGCTGGCCCGACGAGGTGCTGGAGGCGATCCACTCCCCACCCGCTCGGACCTTGAAGTGCACCTGATTGTGGAAGCAGCACTGGGCGCGCCGCATCACGTCCGGATTGTTCGTGTTCGCGCGAATGTGGCCCCCGATGGCGGGCGCCTTGTTGTCTTTGTAGTCGTACTGACCGAGCACCACGTGGTCGTCGTACGCCTCCTGGATCGGGAAATCGCGGTTCGGGCTCGCGTCGAGGCCTACGCCACCGAAGTATTGTGAGCAGACCGTCGCGCGAATCTCGGGCTTCGCCGCGAGCTCGCCGGCCCAGCAATTGTTGGTGAGCTGCCAATAGGGGTCGTCCGCACCGAGCACCGGATCGGTGATCTGTACGTAGTCTCCGAGGCGTCGATCGGCCTCGAGCGGGAGCCCGTTGGGGTTCTCCGCCGTCATCAGCGCGACTCTCCCATGTGCGACGCGTGCGTCCTCGACGCCCTTGGCGCAGACGCCTTGGCCAAGGCCGAGGTCGAGCGTGCCGAAATTGTCCCTCGAAGACAGCGTCCCGGCGATGCCGTCGAATCCGATGAGCGTACCCTCGTACGTGATCGTCCAGTCTTGATCGAAGTGGGCCGTCGGATCGTCGAAGCTGAGCGCGACGCCCAGATTCTGATCGTCGCCCAACTTGTACGGACGCGTGAGCTGTGCGTTCTTCGAGGTGAGCGGCGCTTGTGCACCTCGCTCCAAGAGGATAGGCGTGCTCAAAACCTTCGGGACATGGTTGCCGTTCGTATCGTCACGCAAAAAATAAGCAGAGCGGAGCCTGTGCGGCGCGACGGAGGGGAAGAACCACTCGTCCGTGCTCGTCAGCGTCGTGTTGTAGATCGCCGCCGGTGCTTGGTAGGGCCCATTGCCATTCGCGACTTGATCGCGTGAGAGAACTCCGCGTGAAAGGACATGCCCGTCGGGTGATGCCGGCGCAAGCCCCATGTAGGTCGGACGACGGCAAGGCGCATCCCAATCGTCCACGTCGATCGTGACGACGTGCCCGTCGGTGAGTGTCGCGAACGCGAAGACGCCACGCAGCCGCGCCGGGCCGATGTCGATGGGCGCGCCGCCGCCGGGCCTGTATTTCGCGGCTCGATCGTTGGGATCGATCGACGGGTTCGGATTGCACAAGACGCCCGTGTCCGTCGCGCTGTTGCCTGCCTGCGTGAGCGGCACGTCGTGTTTCACGAAGGAGACCGCGGCGATCGGAACGCCGAAGAGGATGCGATCCGGTGGCTGGAACGGGTTCAGCTCGGCGTTCGGCTTTTGCAGCGGGACGTGTGGCGACGCGACGGGGTCGGTCACTTCGAAGACCATGATGCTGCCCTCGGCGCGATCGATCGCGTAGAGGAAGCGCTTGAAGTCGCTCGTGGTGGGGCTGATCGCGATCGACTTGGTCGTGACCACGCGCGACGGATCGCGTGAGCTCGTCGTCAGCAGTGGGTCGATCTCGCGCAACGCCAGCGGGTTGGTCGCGTCGATGACGTGGATGACAGGCAACGAGTCGTCACCGATGTAGAGGTACTTGCCAGCGGTGGCGAGCGAAGAGGCGTGAGGGCGCGTTCCAGGCGTCTTGCGCAGCGCCACGCTCGCGTCCGCGGTCGCGGCGTCCGCGCCAGCGTCGTCGCAGCCGAACTGTGCAGGCAGCGTGCGGTGCACTTGGTTGACGACCACGCCACCGTCCGCGATCGTCGAGCCCGCGTCGAAGACTCCCGAGAGATCGATGTCTGGCGCGTACGGGACGCCGTTGTCCCAATGGGGGCCGGGCGACCAGGTCGGCGGGACGGTGTCCTTCAGCTCGATCGCGCTCGTGATCGCGCACGCGGGCAGCTTGGACGCAGTGCCACCGCCCGGCGGAAATCTGGCAGGATCCGCGAACGCGTCGACGTCCATCGTGACGACCTTCGCGGTCGCGGTCGCGTTGCCCGGAAGCACGACGACGAGCTGGTACGCGGTCGCAACACCGCCATCGTCCGTTCCTTTGGCGACGATCGAAATGTTGCCTGGCGCTTGCGGGAGCTGGCAGACCGGCCACGCGGTGAGCGCAACCGGCGGAGGTCGCGTGGCACCCGCGTCGAGGTACGTCGAGTCTGACACGTGGAAGTAGTCGCCCAAGATCGCGGGGCTCGGCAGCGCGTAGATGGCAGGCTTCTCGAGCTCCGCGGCTCCGACGAAGACGGTCTTGCCGTCCGGCGTCGCGGCGACGTCGGTAGGGAGCTGCCCCACGGGCAAGAAGTTCGTGCCGGGCGTGGTGGATGATACGTCAATGACCACCCCGGCGGTCAGGTCGACCACCGCAAGCTCTCCACGCAGCGATTGAGTGACGAGCGCGAACAAGTGGAATGGCGCGGTGGACGGGTTCTGCCCGCTCACGAGCGGAGCGCACTGCGCTTGAACGGCGGGCTGTGCCGGGATCGGGTTGTTGGCGTCGTCCAAGACGCGCATGCACACGACGTCCATGCGCTGTGCGCGCTCGAACGTTCGCACGACGAGGTTGGTGCTCGCGGACGAGCAGCTCGTCTCGAGGATGCCCAACGCCGCAGCAAGCAGGAGGCCCGAGCCGACGACCCATCCGCGCAACGACATCAAGAACCTTTCGGCGCCGTTGGGGTGCCCAGACGAAACACGATTGTCTCGAAGCTCTCTGGCCGCGTCGCGTCGAGGTCGAGGATCTGCACGAACGAGTTGGTGAAGCTCGCGACATACGCGAACGAGTAGCGCCGCAGGAGATCGTGGGTCCCGATGTTGATGCGCGGATCGATCGGGGCGGGCTTACCGAGCGCGACGTCCCTGAAGTTGAAAGGATCGAAGACGACCGAGAACGGGCCGAGGCCCACTCGGATTACACCCTCGAGCGCCTTCGCGTCCGGGTCGTACACGATGACCTGCGCGGCGTCGTAGCAGAGGATGAATACCCGCAGTGCGTAGTTGCCCTTCACGTCGACGATAGGTGCAAGATACACGCGTGAGGGGCCCGCCGGGAGCGGCACGTTCTCGGCGTTTCGGAACGAGTCAGCGTTGTATGTCCCCGACTGGCTCGTGCCGTCGTCTCCGATGCTGGCGACGATCAGCGAGGCCGGGCTTCGGTTGGTGATGAACGCCCGCGCGGGCAGGCGCGCGCACTTGAGCGTGTCGGCGTCGACGTCCGTTTGCGTCCGCGGAGGTTGCGCGGTGAAGTCCACACCGGACACGTTCGCCTCGCAGCGAATGCGCGGCGACGGATCGATCACGATGCCGCGCGAGTCCTGTCCGCCCGCGTTCGCGGTGATGACGTAGTTCGACTCGTTGACCAAGAACGGACGGAGCAGGGAAGAGGAGCCGGCCGTGCCGTCGTCGTCGTAGTAGCGGAGCAGCGAGATTTGGGGCGTCGCGCGGCTCACCTCGAGGAATGCCGGGCGCGGCGCGGCCAAGCACCCAGCGCACTTCGGGAACGCGAGCGGATCGTGTGGGATGGTCGCGAGACCAACGCCGCCGGTCGGCAGTCCGTCGAGCACGAACTGCAGGTTCGGGGCCGTGCGCGCCTTCTGAGCGGTCGTCAGGTCAGTCGCCGACAAGAGGCCGGTGCGCAAGAGGCTCGCCTTGGTGTCCGACTGGTGCGTGATCACGAGCGAGGTGTTGTCCTCGGTGAACGCCATCGCGAACGGCTCGCCTGGGAGCGTGATGCCACGCGTGTTCCCGATCTCATTGGGGTTGGTTCCCGCGTGGTGCGTGTCGCTGCATCGATTGTCGCTCGTCCGCGGAGAGCAATCGAGCGCGAACGGCGGATAGGAGCTCGCGTCCGTCGCGCTCTCGGGCGCGGGAGCTTCTGAGTCCACCGCGACGTCCGCCCACGTGATCGACGCATCGCCGCGCACCGGCATGAACAAGCGGCTCGGCGCCGAGTCGATGAGGTTGCCCTGCGCGTCGCGCTGCGAGACGAGGCGCATGTCGGTCGCGAACGCGCCGATGATGGCAGAGTCGCGCACGTAGATGGACGAGTCCGTTGCCGGAGCGCAGGTGAAGCTGCCAGGTTGGACGGCGCTCGGGTTGCTCGGATTCTGGCGCGGCGGATTCGACGGACATCCGGGCAGGGGGCTGGCGATCAGTCGCGCGACGTCCTGCCGAATGAGGTGCAGATCGTAGGACTGCACGGTGCCGCCGTTCCACTGCAGATCAAAGTCGCTGTTGACCACGTAGAGCACGTTGCCGTGCTCCGAGACGGCCATCCCGATCGGGTAGTAGAAAGATTTCATGGGCGGGGCTTGCCCACCCCCCGCCGAGTAGCAAGATGAGACGCCGAGCGCGGCGACCGCCACGAGGGCAGCGGCGCTAGAGCCTAAAAGTCGCACCAGTCGGAACATCGGACGCGCGAAGCCTAGTCAGCGAGACGCATCGTGTCGAGGAGAACGCATCGTGAAACGCGTTCGCTCCGTGTTCGCGGGGTTTGGACGGCGTGCGCGGCTCAGAGGAGCTCGAGGATGATCACGCCGCGTCGCTCGTGGTCCCCGTCTTCTGCGGGTTTCGGGCTGCGCATCGGCGCGAGCGGGAGGTCGAGCTGCGGCTGCTCGTAGCGGACGCGCTCTTCCTGCTCACGCTTTCGAATTTGCTCGATGATGAAAGGGGGCAACATCCAATTCTCGCGGTTGGTGGGCTCTGAAAACAAGGTAGCAACGAGCGCTGACAGGTCAAGAGAACGGCTCTTGTTCTCCAACCTTGATGTGGGACATCGAGTCATTTCTGACAAGCCCGCACCTCTTGAGAGCTAGGATGCCGTGCATGGCAAGGCGGTGGTCTCGAGTCGCGTTGATCGTCGCGATCACGCTGATTTCCGCCATTTC
>JAYVYD010000080.1:0-20960 GCA_043784605.1 Myxococcales bacterium
GGCCTCCTCGAACTTTCGATAGACGTGAGCCCAACACCCAGCGAGCGCGATGGCGTCGTTGCCACGGGCGCCTGCCTCGTGAGTCTTGAGCGCGTCGCAGACGATGATGCCTCGATAGTTGCCAATCAGCGACTTGAAGGTACCCGCGCTCTTGTCGTCTCGAATTCGGTGCACGACCATGCCCGGCGCGGTGAGCGCCCACATCTGCCAAGGCGTATCTCTCTTCCCATCGAGCCTCCCCCAACTCGTCTGATCGAGCCCAATGACCGGCTGCGCGAGCACCCTTGCGAGTAGGGCTCTCGAAGCGGACTCGAGTCTGCGACCGAGCGGATTGAGCTGGTCCCAGAGAGTCTGCGAGCTGACGAGGAGACCGTGGCGTTTGGGAATGCGCTCTTGTCGCAATAGCGGGATATGACCGAGATACTTGTCAATCGCGACATTGACGGCGAACGCCAGTGAGTACCGACCGCCTGACGTCGCGCGCTCGGGGCCGGGCGCAGTCTCGACGCAGCCGCCGCACTTGCAAGTATACTTTTGCTGTTTCACCTTCACGACGCGATAGGAGACTTCGACGACGTCGACCCTTTTGCTCGTCTCGAATTGCTCTTTCATCGGAACGAGGTCACCGCCGCAGCTCGGGCAAGTCTTGTCGGCCTCGTCAGCTCGCGAGTGAGCCCGAGAAGGCGAAGAAGCGACGCGAGAGGTTTGGCAACACGGAGCAAACGACATTGCCCATCGTGGAAGAATTGTTCGAGCTCGGCGCGGCGTCTTCTTGCTAAACACGGATGGGTACCGAAATGAAGCGACGAGCGAAGGGTTCCGGGACCATCGAGTGAACGCGAGATGGGCGCTTCCGCGCCCGATACTCGCTCGGTGCCAAACGTGTCGAAGTGGGCGTGTTCGCCACCCAAGCCGCCGCCCGCGAACTCGATGGATTCACCGTTGAAGCAGCGGAGCATCACGCGCACGAGGGCACCACGCTCGCGGCCTGGTGGACGACGGCGCAGAAGCGGCGAGCGCACCTGCGCAGCGCGGATACCGACCGCAACCGTTGGAGCGCATACATGGAAACGTGGGAGTGCTCGCGTTGGCCGCTCGCTTCCATCGGGCGCCGAGAGGTCAAGTCCTGGCTGGATCGATTGCGTGCTCGCGACCACACCGAAGGCGCCGAGCCCTACCTCTTGGTGCGCCACGGCAAGCCCAAAGGACCGACGAAGAGCGGCAAGCTGCGCCGGGTTCCACTCATCCCCGAGACGGTGAAACTGCTCGAGCGATGGCGACCGGTCAGCCCCCCATCACTCGATGAGAAGGTCTTCCCGAGCGCGCGCGGTGTCACCAAGAGCGCCGGTCACATGATCGAGCACGACGTGTGGTGCGGCTACTTGGCGAAGGCCGAGATCTCTCGCCCTGTGCGCTGGCACGATCTCCGACACCTGCGGAACACTCCTCGTGCGCGACGACTTGACGGGCGAAGCGTGGAGCCTCGAAGCGGTGCAAGAGCTCATGGGTCACGCCTCGATCATCACGACCGAGCGCTACGCAAAAGCCACGAGCGGGCTCGCGATGCGCGCGGCGTATAAGCCCGCAATAAGCCCCAAAACTTCGAGCCGCCTTCGAGACTTGAACTCGAGACCTACGGTTTACGAAACCGTTGCTCTACCACTGAGCTAAGGCGGCCAAACAGGCGGCGCAACATACGCGGAACCGTAAGCGAGTCAAGCTCAGCGCACGAACCGGATCTTCACCGCGCATGGCGAGCGTCATCAGCACCTCGGTGCGATGCGACGCTCGCTGCGGGATAGCAGTTTGGCGTCTGTGATTCTGATCTACTAAGGTCCACGGCGAATGAAGCAACTCAAGCCGCAAGCCGGGACGTTGACTCTCCCGACGACCGTCACGCTCCCCACCGTGCTGTTGATCGCCGCGATCACTGGCGCCGTGGGTTATGCGATCGGCAGCGCAAACACACCTCCCGCCGCGCCGCCCATCGCCGTCGCGCGTCCCACCGCCGAGCCCGCTGCGACCGAAGCGCCCGAGGCGTTGCCCCTGGGTCACCCGACCGTGAGTGGAGTGGGTGCACAGAGCGATCTCCCCCCGGCGGCCCCGACGACGCTCAAGTGGACGGCGCCGGCGCGGTGGCAGGTCGCGCCGAATACGAGCTCCATGCGCCTCGCGACGTACAAAATCCCGCGCGCCGCGGGCGACACCGAGGACGCGGAGATGAGCGTCACGCACGTCGGCGGAGGCGCGGAGGCGAACATCGATCGATGGATCGGCCAGTTCGGCGAGGACGGACCGAAGAACGTCAAGAGGACCAAGCGCATCGTCGCCGGGTTGACGGTTCAAATCGTCGAGATCGAAGGCAAGTTCGGCGGAATGGATCAAGCCAGCAACAAGCCGAACTGGGCCTTGCTCGGCGCCGTCGTCGAGACGCCCGACATGCCCCACTTCTTCAAGATGACCGGACCCAGCAAGACCGTACTCGCCGCGCGAGCCGAGCTCGACACGATGGTCGGCACGCTCAAAGACTAGGGCGTCCTCAGCGCTCGCGACTCCCCTCGTGGGAGAGGGCTCGCGAGCATCACGCGGACCGCGTGCGGTGAGGGCTGGGCACCAATCGGTTATCGACTCACGGAGTGGCGTGTTTTGGCTGCCTGCGACGCTCCCACGCCGCGAGTACCGACGGCAGGACGACCACGGCGGTGGTGACGCACGCGATCTCTCCCATGACGGCGAACAGTCCGAACAAGAAGAGCGCGCGATTCTCCGCGAGCAAGAGGGACGAGTAGCCGATGACGGTCGTCAGTGAGCAGACCTCCGAACGCCGTTCCTAGTGTGATGATGTCGGGCCGTACTTGGGAGTGGTCGATTCCCCAAAAGCGACCGGTGCGGCCGAAACCGGCAATCATCGCCTCGAGCGCGTTGCTCGCGAGGTCGAGGAGCGCCGCCTTCAAGCGCTGCGGATCGCAGCGCACCATGACCGCCGGCCCGCCCACGGAGGCTTACGTCCGCGGTCTCCGCGCGCCCGTCGAAGATCGCGACGACGTTGTCCGTGGTTTTGAGAGGTCCGACGAGCAGACCGAGCAGTGGCTTCGCGCCAAGCGGCCGTTAGAAGACTGGCATGGCGCGAGCACTCAGTGTTGGTGTGGACTCGCCATCTCTCGTCGCGCTCGGAGTCCCGCTCGAACGTGCTGCTGCGTTCGCCGTCGTTTATCACTTGGGTCAGCTCGCACCCACCGCAGTGCTCGGCATCGGCGCCGTCGCCACGCTGGCCGCCCGACGAGCGCCACACCAAGCCCGCAATAAATAAGCGCGAAATCGTGCGACGCAACATCCTTATGCGGCATCTGACGGAGCGATGAGGACTCTAATCACCATCGTGGGGATCTTGCTGATCGCCGGGCTCGGCATCACCAAAGGCAAACAGATTGGAATGCTCATCGCGTTCGGAAAGGAGGCCGAGAAGAACGGTCCGCCGCCCGAGACCGTGAGCACGCAGCTCGCGAAGTCGGACGCGTGGGAGCAGACGATCTTCTCCATTGGGACGATCACGTCGGTCAAAGGCGTCACCGTGAGCAACGACGCTCCGGGAGTCGTCAGTTCGATCCTCTTCGACTCTGGTGCGAACGTCTCGGCCGGGCAGGTGCTCTTGGTCCTCGACACGAGCGTGGAGCGCGCGCAGTTCGCCTCGGCCCAAGCGCGCCGCGAGCTCGCCACCATCAACGAAGGCCGCACGCGCAGCCTCGTCGTCGCCGACTCGTTGCCGAAGGCGCAGCTCGACAACGACCAAGCGCTGCTCAAGAGCTCGGGCGCTGACCTCGACGCGTTGCAGGCGCAGATCTCCCGCAAGGTGGTGCGGGCTCCGTTCGCGGGCCGCCTCGGAATTCGCAACGTCAACCTCGGCCAATATCTCAATCCGGGCACTGCCATCACGGTGCTCGATGCGCTCGAGTCGGTCTATGTGGATTTCACGCTGCCGCAGCAGCGACTCGCAGACGTGCACGTGGGCAGCAAGGTGCGCGTCACCATCGAAGGCGCGAAGGACCCCGTCGTCCTCGGTACCGTCGCGGCGATCGACCCATCACTCGATCAGGTCACGCGATCGATCAAGCTGCGCGCCGCCATCCCCAACAAGGACGACGCGCTTCGCCCCGGAATGTTCGGCACCGTGGAGGTCATCTTGGAAGCGACCAAGTCGGTCGTCGAAATCCCCGCCACCGCCCTCGTTCATGCGTCCTATGGCGACTCGCTGTTCATCGTCGAGCCGAAGACGGGCGATGCGTCTTTGGTGCGCCAACAGTTCGTGAAGGTCAGCGAGCGCCGCGGCGACTTCGTCGGCGTAGAAAACGGTCTCAAGTCCGGTGAAGAGGTCGTCGTTGCCGGCGCGTTCAAGCTGCACAACGGCGTGAAGGTCGTCGTGAACAACGACGCGGTCAAGGTGACTCCGTCACTCGATCCGCACCCCGTCAATCACTAGCCGCCATGAAATTCACCGACCTCTTCATCCGCCGACCTGTGTTGGCGATCGTCGTCAATCTCATCATCATCATCGCGGGCTTGCAGGCCGTTCGCACGCTCAACGTGCGTCAATATCCCAAGCTGGAGAGCGCGACGGTCACCGTTCGCACGGCCTACATCGGCGCGAACGCAGAGCTCGTGCGCGGCTTCATCACGACGCCGCTCGAGCGATCGATCGCCGCGGCGGACGGCATCGACTACATCGAGAGCCAGAGCGTCCAGGGCCTCTCCACGATCAACGTGCGATTGAAGCTCAACTTCGACGCGGCAAAGGCCCTCGCGGACATCAGCGCGCGCGTCAATCAAGTACGCGCGGACCTGCCTCCCGAAGCAGAGGTCCCGTCGATCAACATCGAGCCGAGCGATTCGGTGATCGCCGCCGCATATCTGTCGTTCGACTCGACGATCTTGGATGACAATCAGGTCACCGACTACCTCATAAGAGTCGTTCAACCGCGACTGTCCGCGATCGAAGGCGTGCAGCGCGCGGACATCCTCGGCGCGCGCACCTTCGCCATCCGCGCGTGGCTCAAGCCGGACCGAATGGCCGCGCTCAACGTGAGCCCCGCGCAGGTTCGCCAGGCGCTCACCGCCAACAACTTTCTCTCGGCGGTCGGGCAGACCAAGGGCGGGCTCGTTCAGGCCAACCTCACGGCCTCGACCGATCTGCACAGCGCCGAGGAGTTCAAGAAGCTCGTCGTTCGACAAGACGGGCAGACGCTCATTCGTTTGGAGGACGTCGCCGACGTCGTGCTCGGGTCGGACACCTACGACCAAGAGGTCCGCTTCAGCGGGAAAAAGGCCACGTTCATGGGCGTATGGGTGCTGCCCAACGCCAACTCACTGGACGTCATCGCCCGTGTGCGCGCCGAGATGGCGAACATCAAGGCGGAGCTCCCGTCTGGAATGGAAGCGAACGTCGCGTTCGACTCCACCAAGTACATCAACAGCGCGATCACCGAAGTCACGCACACGCTCCTCGAGACGGTCCTCATCGTCGTCATCGTGATCTTCTTGTTCTTGGGCTCGCTGCGGTCGGTGCTCGTGCCGCTCGTCGCGATCCCCGTATCGCTCATCGGCGCCGTGTTCCTCATGCAGGCGTTCGGCTTCACGCTCAACTTGCTCACGCTGCTCGCGGTCGTGCTCGCGGTGGGTCTAGTGGTGGACGACGCGATCGTCGTGGTCGAGAACGTCGAGCGAAACATGCGCGACGGCAAGAGCGCGTTCGATGCCGCGATCGTCGGCGCGCGCGAGCTCGTTGGCCCGATCATCGCGATGACGATCACGCTCGGCGCCGTGTACGCGCCCATCGGCTTTCAAGGGGGACTGACGGGCGCGCTCTTCCGCGAGTTCGTGTTCACACTCGCCGGAGCCGTGTTCATCTCCGGCGTCGTCGCGCTCACTCTCTCTCCGATGATGTCGTCGAAGCTGCTTCGCCCGCACTCCGAGCAGGGTTTCTTGGCGAGGCTGATCGACCGGGGATTCGAGGCGATCAAGCGAACCTATGGGCGCCTGCTGGCGGGCACGCTCATCCGACGCGGGCTGGTCTACACGGTGTGGGTCGTCCTCACGCTCTTGATCGTGCCACTGTACTTGCTGTCTCCGCAGGAGCTCGCACCCAATGAGGATCAGGGCGTCGTGTTCGGCGCGGTCGACGTGCCTGCGAACGCGACGCTCGAGCAGGTGACGCCCTACACCGCGGAGATCAATCGCCACTTCGAGGCGCTCCCGGAGTTCGACCACTCTTTCCAACTCACGTTCCCGACGGGCGGCTTCGGCGGGGTGTTGGTCAAGCCGTGGGAGGAGCGCAAGCGCTCGATCTTCCCGATTCAAGAGCAGCTCTTCGGCGAGCTCAGCGGGATCGCCGGCGTGCGCGCGCCCGTGTTCTTGCCGTCGGCGCTGCCGAGCCCGGGCACGTTCCCGGTGGAGTTCGTGATCGCATCCACCGCGAGTCACACGGAGCTCGTCGAGCTCGCGCGACAGATCGTCGAAGAGGCACTGAAGAGCGGTCAGTTCGCGTTCCCGCCGTTGACCGACGTGCGAATCGATCAGGCCAAATACGAGATCGAGCTCGACCGTCAGAAGATCGCATCAATGGGCCTGTCGATGCAGGGAATCGGCGCCGATCTTGGATCGATGCTGGGAGGCAACTTCGTCAATCGCTTCGACATCGATGGGCGCGCATACAAGGTGATTCCGCAGATCGAGCGCGCGGCACGCCTCACGCCCGAGCAGCTCGACCGCATCTATGTGACCGGCCCCGCGGGCAAGGTCATTCCGCTCAGCTCGATCGCGACGATGCGACAATCGATCGAGCCACGAACGCTCAATCGCTTTCAGCAATTGAATGCAGTGAAGATCTCGGGCCTCACGCCGCGCGGTCTCGACGGCGGTCTCAGAGTGCTCGAGGCCGCCGCGGCCAAGATCCTGCCGGCGGGTGCTCACGTCGACTACACCGGTGAGTCTCGCCAGTTGCGCCAAGAGGGCGGCAAGTTCCTCCCGGCCATGGGTCTCGCGGTCGTGCTGATTTTCCTCGTGCTCGCGGCGCAGTTCAACTCGTTCCGCGACCCGTTCGTCATCCTCGCCGGGTCCGTGCCTCTGGCGATGTTCGGCGCGCTCGTATTCACGTTCTTGAAGTTCGCCGGCCCCCCCGGAATGCACTTCAAACTGACCGAGGGTTGGACGACGACACTCAACATCTATTCGCAAGTCGGATTGGTGACGCTCGTCGGGTTGGTGAGCAAGAACGGAATCTTGATCGTTCAGTTCGCCAATGAGCAGCAGATGCTCGGTCTAAGCAAAATAGAGGCAGTCCGTGCCGCAGCGCAGACGCGATTGCGGCCTATCTTGATGACGACGGTGGCGACGGTCTTCGGGCACTTCCCGCTGACGCTCGTCACCGGCCCCGGAGCCGTGGCGCGCAATTCGATCGGCATCGTGCTCGTGGGCGGAATGACCATCGGGACGGTGCTCACGCTCTTCGTGGTGCCCTCGGTCTACGTGTTGATCGCGAAGGACCACACGAAGGCTCGAGCCAAGCAGCCCCGAGAGAGCGCGCCCGCCGCAGAGACCCCGAGCACGCTCGAGCCCTCACGCGCTTGAGCGACGCCGACCGGTGATCGCGCATAGGTTATGCAAACTCTCCATTGATCGCGCCTCCGCCGCGAGAAATACACCTTTAAACAAGGCGAATTGTGAAAACCCCGCCCCGACCTCAATCTCTGTGCATCATGTCTTGAGTTTGTCTAAGGTATGCCTCATGATGATGGGGGCCATGAATTTCTCTACCGCGCCTGCAGAGTCCCCCGACGCATCTCGGATCGAGGAAGCTCTCGACGCGAGCATCACGAGTGCGACAGGGCCCGGATGCCCGCCGCGACTCGCTGAGGCCCTGCGGTATGCGGTGTTTCCCGGCGGAGCAAGGCTTCGCCCGCGCCTCACGCTCATCGCCGCGGCCGCGTGCGGCTCGGTGGATGACGATGCAGTGTGCGCGGTCGCCGCTTCGATCGAGCTGATTCACTGTGCGTCGTTGGTGCACGACGACTTGCCGACGTTCGACGATGCGGACATACGCCGCGGGCGTCCGTGCGTGCACAAGGTCTACGGAGATGCGCTCGCACTCCTCGTCGGTGACGGGCTCATCGTTGCAGCGTTCGACGTGCTCGCGAGAGGCGCTCCGGCCAAGCGCGTGGGCCCCCTCGTCGCGGAGCTCGCGCAAGGTGCGGGTACGATGCGAGGCATCGTCGCAGGGCAAGCTTGGGAGAGTGAGAGCGTCGTGCTGCTCGACCAGTATCATCGCGCCAAGACTGCCTCGCTCTTCGCGGCCGCAGGAGCGATGGGAGCGATCGTCGCGGGCGGAGCCGAGCAGCCGTGGCGTCGCTTCGGCGAGGCCATTGGCCGCGCGTATCAGGTGGTCGACGATCTCAACGACGCTAGCGGATCTTCCGCCACCGGCAAGACTGCCGGGCGCGATGCCACTCTCTCGCGCCCGAGCGCCGTACGCGCAGAGGGAGTCGTCGGCGCGAGAGCGCGATGCAAGACGCTGATCGACGCCGCAATGAGGGCCGCGCCGCCATGCGACTTCCAAGCAGAGCTGAGGACGTGGGTGGAGCAGCTCGCCGGTCACGCCCTCAAGGCCTCCAAGTAGGTCTCGCTGGCGAAGCACGGCGCTACGAGCGCTGACTGGCTACATGAGACTTTGCTAGTGCCAAGAACCGATCACGCCCGACGCCCAACTCCACAATCGGCGTCGGGTAAGAATCACCCAAGACCACGCCCGCTTGCTGCAAAACGTCTTTGGGTGCGAGCCACGGCGAGTGGATGTTTTTGGCCGGCATGCGGGCGAGCTCCGGCAGCCAGCGGCGAACGTAGTCGCCACTCGGATCGAAGCGCTCCCCCTGCAAAACGGGATTGAAGACTCTGAAGTACGGCTGCGCATCACACCCGCACCCGGCGCTCCATTGCCAGCCCGCGTCATTCTGCGCCCAGTCGCCGTCCGTGAGCCATTTCAGGTAGTGAGCCTCGCCGCGCCGGAAGTCGATCGTGAGGTGCTTCGTGAGGAAGCTCGCAGAGATCATGCGCGCGCGGTTGTGCACGAACCCCTCGCCGAAGAGCTGTCGCGCGGACGCGTCGACGATGGGCACGCCCGTCTTGCCGTCCGTCCACGCGCGCCAGCCGCTCTCGTCGTCGCGATAGGGGAATCCCTCGAAGTCCTTCCGAAAAGGGTGCTTCAACAGCTCTGGGCGATCGAACAGCGTGTGGTGGGCGAACTCTCGCCAGATGAGCTCGTTGCAGAAAATCCGCTTCGCCTCACCCTCGAGCGACGCTTGTGCGCGCGCCCACACCTCGCGAACCGACAGCGTCCCGAACTTGAGATCGACGGACAGCCGGCTCGTACCTGCGACGTCCATGCGGTCGCGCTGGAGGTGATAGCGCTCGCCCGCGCCGGCCAGGAACGCGGTGAGACGATCGCGCGCGGCGCGCTCTCCTCCGACCAGGATGTTGCGATTGGGCGCGAGGCCGAGCGCCTCGAGGGTCGGGACCTCGACGGTGTCGCACGTGACGTCCTTGGGAGGCGCGGGGAGCTGCGAGGGCGCGCGGGCGGGGGAGGACTTGGCGAGCTTCGCGAACGCGCGCGCGAACGGCGTGAACACCGAATACGGCTGATCGGCGCCGGTTCGGACGGAACCTGGCGGTAACATCGTCTCACCCTCCGCGAGCTCGAGAGGCACACGCAGCGCGGCGGCGACGCGGCGATCACGCTCTTGGCCGAACGGCTCGGTCCATCGATGCGCGAACACGCGGTCGACCTTCCACCGCTGCGCGAGCTTGGGGACGATCTCGGTGCTCTTGCCGCTCACCACGAACAACCGCGACCCGAGGCGCTCGAGGTTCTGTTGCAGCGAGACGATCGACTCGAGCATGAACTGCATGCGATGCGGGAGCTCGCGCGCGCGCTCTGCGGAGAAGAAGTATGGGTCCAGCACGAACAGACACACGAGCTCGCCCTCGTGCGCCGCACGCACGAGCGGAGGGTGATCCGTAACGCGAAGGTCCTTGCCTCGAAACCAGACGAGCGTACGCACCGCGCCTCTCTAGGGCCACGGCGCTACGCAGTCTACCTCGGTCGGTCGCCGAACTCGACTACACGTCTGATGCCGCGTCCGGACCGAGGGAAGCCGGCGGCAATGAGTTCGGGGGTGTCTCCCTATCGAACCAGCGGTGCACGAGCAGCACCAGCGGGGGCAGTAGCAGACGTGTGACAATCGCGAGCATGAGCGAGCCACCGATCACGACCACCGCGAGCGGCTTCTGGGTCTGCGCTCCGATACCGTTGGACAGCGCCGCCGGCAAGAGACCCAACGTGGCGACGAGCGTCGTCATCAACGCCGGACGGAATCGTTTCTCGCCCGCCTCTAGCGCGGCCTGCTCGAGTGAGAGCCCCTCGACGTTACGCAGTCGCTGGAAGTAGGTGACGATCAAGATCGCGTCTTGTATGGCGATGCCAAAAATAGATATGAACCCCATTGCGGCGGACACCGAGAAGTTGATGCGCGTAACGAGGAGCGCGAGCGCACCACCAGTACAAGCCATGGGTATGGCCAGCACGACGATCAATGTATCGAGCCAGTTCCGCGTAGCGCCATAACAGAGGAACACAATGAGCAACAACGTGATGGGGACAATGATAAGGAGGCGTTGAAACGCCTCTTTCAGCTCGTTCATCTCGCCACCCCACTCGAGGTGCGAGTCGTACGGCAGGTGCACCTTGTCGCCGATCTTGGTCTGCGCCTCCGTGACGGTGGACTGGAGGTCTCGTCCGCGAACGGAGAACTTCACGGGTACGTAGCGCGACCCATCCTCACGATAAATGACCGTCGGCCCATCCTCTTGCGTGATCTTGGCGATTTGACCGAGCGGTATCACTTGGTGATCGGGCGTGGCGACCGTGATCTCGCGAATCGCCTCTATGGACTCCCGATACGGCTTCAGCCAACGCACAGTGAGGTCGAAGTGCTTCTCGCCCTCGTAGACTTGAGTAACCGCTTGCCCGCCTATTGCGGCTTGCACGATTTGTTCTACGTCTCCGGTATTGAGCCCGTAGCGAGCGCACGCAGCGCGATCCGGTACAATCTTCACGTTGGGCTGCCCGAGCGAATGGAACACGCCGAGGTCTTTGACGCCTTTCACGCCGCTCATGACGTCCGTGATCGCGGTCGCGTTGTCCTCGTCGAGTTTTAGGTCGTGTCCGACGATCTTGACCGAGTTCTCGCCTTTGACGCCGCTGATGGCCTCCTCGACATTGTCTGAGATCATCTGTGAGAAGTTGAACACGACGCCAGGGAATGCCTCGTTGAGCTCTCCTGACAGCTCGTCGGTGAGTGACTCCTTGGTGACGCCACGCGGCCACTCGTCGAACGGCTTGAGCGGGGCGTAGAGCTCGATGTTGTAGAATCCCGAGACGTCGGTGCCATCGTCGGGCCGCCCGAGCTGCGAGATGACCGTCTCTACCTCTGGGTGTCTGCGGTTCGCGGTGGTGCACGGCTCCGTTCTCACATCCGGGCAGCCGCGAAGGATGTCTCGCATACGTCCGACGTACCGTCCCGATTGTTCGAGTGATATCGACGTCGGTAGCGTCGCTCGAATCCAAAAGTTTCCTTCCTCCAGTTTGGGCATGAACTCGCCGCCGAGTAATGGGAATATGGCACCACACGCGACACACACGAGCCCCGAGAGCGCGAGCGCGACGAGAGGTCGCTTCATGAGGAAGTGTGAAGGCGGAGCGTACGCGCGGTGAAGCACGCGCATGATGAACGGCTCCTTCTCCTCGGCATGGGCAGAGACGAATTTCACGGCGAGCACCGGCGTCAGCGTGAGTGCCATCAAGATCGCCCCACCTATGGCAAACGCATAGGTATGCGCCATAGGCGAGAAGATGACGCCGGACACGCCCGTCATGGTGAAGAGCGGTAAAAATGCGACGCCGATGATGATGGTGGAGAACATCATGGGCCCGCCAACCTCACGAGCGCCCAGCTGCACGCGTTCGCGCATCGATCCTTTGCCGTGCGGCCCCAGGTGTCTGAAGATGTTTTCCATCATGATGACCGTGCTGTCGACGACGATGCCAAAGTCGACGGCGCCTATGGAGATCAAGTTGGCGCTCGTCTTGGTCGCAACGAGACCGATGAACGCGATCAAGAGCGCGATGGGGATGTTGATGGCCGTAATCAGGGCTGCGCGCGTGTGCCCGAGGAACACGAACAAGACGAGTGAGACGAGCACGATGCCGACGACCACGTTCTCGAGCACGGTGTGGGTCGTGAGTGAGACCAGCTTGCCGCGATCGTAGTAGGGAACGATCTTCATACCCGGCGGCAGTCGATGAAACTTTTCGATTTGTGCGAGCCGTTCGTGTACGCCCACAAGTGTGGATGGCGTCTCGCCCCCATAGCGCATGAGCACGATGCCTTGGACGACATCGGGTTTGTCGTCCTTGCCGACGATGCCTAGCCTGGGCGCGCCGCCGGCGTCGGTCGTCGCGATGTCTTTGACGCGAATGGGCACGCCGTTGCGCTCCGTGATGACGACATCGTCTATATCGTGCGAATTGCGCAGTAGGCCGACGCCGCGGACGTTGTAGGACTGCTCACCAATCACGAGGCGCTGCCCGCCGACGTTCTGGTTGGCGTTGGAGATCGCCGAAATCAAATCGGTGAGAGAGACACCCTCCCCACGGAGTCGATACGGGTCCACCCCCACGTGAAACTGTTTGGTCTCGCCGCCGAAGCTGGTGACGTCGATGACACCGGGGACCTGTTTGAACTCACGCTCGAGCGTCCAGTTTTCTGCGGTGTTGAGCTCGGTGGTCGTGTAGCCGTCACCCTCGAGTGTGTAACGGAAGACCTCACCTATCGCGTTCCACGGGGAGAGGCTGGACTGCATGCCCTGTGGGAGTTGCACGAATTGGATGCGATTGATGACCTCTTGCCTCGCGATCGTGTACTCGGTGCCCCACTTGAAGTAGCACTTGACGTCCGACAGTCCGAACAGCGACTGACTGCGGATGTGGTCGAGGCCAGGCATGCCAGCGAGCCCTATTTCAAGGGGGATGGTGACATAGCGCTCGACCTCTTCGGCGCTCCACCCGTCGGGCTGCGTTATCACCTCCACCATCGGGGGAACGGGGTTCGGGTAGGCCTCGATGTCCAGATCGCTATATGCGAACATACCCGCGACGAGTATGACCGCGGTGCAAGCCAAAATAATAATGGGCATACGCAGCGCGAATGCCACGAGGCGCTGAATCATCTCTTCTCCGTCAGGTACTCGAGGGTTGCTCGAAGGTGGCTTGTATTGACCCTTGTTACATTCGGCTGGAGAGCGCCATAGCGCCCGCGGAGACAACCAGCTCGCCCTCCGTGATGCCATGCTCGACGGGTAGCCAGGTAGCGTCCTCGCGGTCATCGACAGCAACGGGCTTGCGTTCGAATCTCAAACGACCGTCTACCGTCTTGCCCGATTGGACAAAGACGATGCTCTGATCCCCCATACGCACCACGGAGCTTCGCGAGAGCGCGAGCGCCTTGCGCGCCTCGACCGAGATAGTCGCGGTAGCGTACATTTCCGGTTTGAGTGCGCGATCGACGTTCTCGAACGTGCACCGGACCTTGATCGTTCGCGTGTCTTTGTCGAGGGTACCGCTGATCCAGTCCAGCTTGCCCTCGAACTGTCGGCCGGGATAGGCAACGACGGAGACTTGTACCTTCGCGTCGAGCTTCACGCGCGCCACATCCATCTCGTAGACATCTGCGAGCATCCACACGCGGTCTAGCTCGCCGACAGTGAACAACTCGACGGGGCTGCTGCCCGAGTATTGCCCTTGGACTTCGATGCCAGGCGATATATTGCGCGCGATGATTTCCCCCTCGATAGGGGAGGTGACCAGATATCGCTGGTCGACGCCGCCGCCGCTCGCGCCGTGGAGCAAGAGCATCTTCTGGCGCGCTCGATCCAGTTCGGATTGGGCTTTACGATAGTTGTCTTCTGCCTGTTCATAGTCGAACTGTGAGCAAGCGTGGTTCGCGAACAGGTCCCTTTTGCGGTTGTAGTCGTGCTCTGCGGCAACGAGGTCGGCCTGCGCTTTGTTCACATCCGACGAGAATTGCCCGATTTCGGGCGAGTCGATCGTCGCGAGCGGACCCCGTGGCTTCACGCGCTGCCCGAGAGCGGCGGCGATGTTGGTGACGCGCCCGTTCACGGGTGAATAGACATGTGCGACGCGCGCGTCATCGAAGGTAAAGCGACCTGCGGTCACCACGGTGTCATCGACGTTTTCTCTCGCTAGCGGGCGAAGCTCGATCTTCGCCTGCGCGGCCTGGGCGTCCGTCAACCACACCTCACCCATAGGAGGCTCGGTGGGACGACTCGCCGCAGCCGACCCTTGGCAGGCGGACAAGGCGCCTACATAAGAGAAGGCCAAAAACAAGAAATGGCGAGGAAGCATGATGGACGGTCGTGCCGAAGCAATCGTCGGGCCACTGCGAGCTACTGATGATTGCCTTCAAATGCGACAAGAAGTGCAGCTCAACATCGTGGTGCGGGACGCGCTGCCGCGCTGCACAAAGACACCGTTCCTTGTTCTTACGTCGAAAGCGCCCGATGTATGGATTGGCGCGCGCGTTGCTTTCGCGAAGACGAAATGGCGTGGCTCATCGAGCGTGAGTATGGCGATGCAATGGTCTTCGCGGGTGTGGTTGGGCTGGCAGGGATCGTCGGGTATGTGCTCCTCGAGCGACATGGGCGAGCGCGCTGGCGTCTAATCCCGTTGCGAGCGCTTCGCGTCGACATCCCCTATCGCAACGTGTCGGCGATTACGGAGTACCGAGTGCACGCTCCGCTCTCCGTGCGAGTCGCAGCCATCGCGTCCATGGCGCTCTCCACCACGGGGGTCGCCACGCTCTTTGTCGCAATACCGCGCCTCCATTTCGAGGGTCTAGCGGTCTCGCTCGTCGCGGCGGCGCTGATGGCGGTCTTCTGTGGGGGTTGCGGGGTCGCCACTGTCGCGCCCTCGAAAACCCAGCTCGAGATGATGCGACTCGCGACCGTCGGCTCCGTATTCCTCTACGCTGGGCTGCTCTTCATGTCGTGTCTCCACGGCTTCAGCAATGGCGCAGCGTGGGCAGATATCGTCACCGTGCGAGCGGCGGTCGTCCTCGCGGGATGCGGCCTCGTGCACGCCGCGCTCCTCTCTTCGGTGGTTCGCTCTCACCGGGGCGCCTTCGACATCGCGAGCGGATCAGGCAATTCAAATGCATAGCGTCCTTGGTGGGACGTTCACATGGACTTGCGGGATGACTCCCAAAGCGCGATGCGGCTCGCTCTTGGCTTTTGGTGTGATTCTTTGCGTCGCCTGCGGAACGAGCACAACCGCCGCTGCCGGTTCGACCCACGACGCGACAGCGGATTCGAGTACCGACGGAGCGACAGGATGCAGCGGCGGCACGGTCAGCATGACGGGCACGATGTCGAGCTGCGACCTGACCGTGAAGTGGGTGTGCACGGCGAACAGCAGCCCCTACAAGACTGTGTGTCACTGTCCGTCGGCGATGTGTGAGTGCCTCAAAGATGGCATCGTCATCAAGACCGTTTCATACACCCACTGTCCTGGCTGCGGAGATACAGGGATCGGGACCCTTCCGCACGATGAAGACAAACTGTGTGGTTTCCCCTGACGAACGAGTGGTCCCGCGCGCACGGCACGTCGAGGGACGGCCGGCGCGACAGGGTCCTTGCGCTCAGGCGATCTGTTTGTAGCCGGGCAGCTCGTTCATGCGGCCGAACCAAGACTGCAGATGCGCGAACTCGGCGACCGGCGCCTCTGCTTGTTTTGCGTACATGAGTGAGGCCGCGATCGTCAGGTCGGCGATCGAGAGTGAATCGCCGACGATGTACTCGTGCGTCGCCAATCGTTTGTCGAGCACGGCGGCGAAGCGTCGGAAGCCTGCGAGTGCCTCGGTGATCTTGCCCTGATCGGGATCTCCCATTCCCATCATGCCCTTCAGGATCTTCTCGAAGGCGAGCGTCGCGAGCGCCGGCGCGAAGTGCGCGGCGTCCCAGAACTGCCAGCGCGTGACGTCAGCGCGCCCGGCTTCGTCCTTCGGCAGCAATCCCGCTTCGGGCTTTTTGGACGCAAGATACTGCATGATCGCGCGCGATTCGCTCAGCACGAAATCGCCGTCGACCAGGGTAGGAACTGCGCCATTGGGATTGAGCGACAAATAGTCGGCGCTCTTGTGCTCGCCCTTCGCGAAATCGATCACCTTCTCCTCGAGCACGAGCCCAAGCACGGCAGCAGTCAATCGCACGCGACGAACATTGGGAGACAACGGATTGAGATAGAGCTTCATGAAAAAGACCTCCGGGGGGACGGACAGAAAGCGCACGACGACGTCGCTTGTCAAGCGTCAGACTTCACGCGTGCGCTCGAGTTAGTCCTTGCCCGCGTCTGCTGCGTCACCCGCCGCACCATCGAGCTGCGCGTCGCTGCCGCTATCCGAGAAAGCATCCACGCCAGCGTCCGCGACGCACGGGTTGCGCCCGCCACGAAGGAATCGGTCACGGTATGCCGGCGACCACTGCCGCAGGCGTCGGTCACGGTTCTAAAGACGATCGTCATCTCATCATCGTCGCCATTGGTCTTGACGAATGACGCAGTGCAGTTCTCGTCCTTCACCGCTTTGATGACGCACGTTGTCGGAGCGGGCGCGATCGGGTCCGTGCCGCAGGTGACGCCACCCGAGCAGGTCGTCGTCGCCTTTGTGAACCCGCAGGGGGACGAGGCCGCGACGTCCGGCGAAGGCACGAGCACCCCGTTCGGTGGGCACCGATCTCCGCACGCTGCGACATTCACGACGCTCGCGACCAACGAGAAGAATGCGAAGTAAAGTTTCATCCGCGTGGTTGCCACTTCCACCATCTTTGCGCCAGGGCTTTAGCCGGCAGGGAGGTATGCTCACCCTCAATGCCACGATACGCTTGCTCCACCACATCATAGTGCCGATGATGAAGATGAACGTCATGGCCGAGCCGCAAGAGATCACACTTGGGCTGCGGGCCAACTTGGCGCAGTTCTCTCTACTCATCGTCGTCAACGCCTTCGTGGGCGCGATGGTGGGTATGGAGCGGAGCATTCTTCCGGCCATCGCCGAGCACGATTTTCATCTCGCCGCTCGCGCAGCCATCCTCTCGTTCATCGTCGTCTTCGGCGTCACTAAGGCGCTCACCAACTACCTTGCCGGCCGCCTCTCCGATGCGTATGGCCGCAAAGTAGTCCTCGTCTCCGGATGGATTGTCGCGAGCCCGGTGCCGTTCCTCCTCATGTGGGCGCCGTCGTGGAGCTGGGTGCTCTTCGCGAACGTGCTCCTCGGCATTAGCCAAGGGCTCACGTGGTCTACGACCGTCATCATGAAGATCGATCTCGCGGGTCCGAAGAACCGCGGGCTCGCGATGGGTCTCAACGAGTTCGCCGGCTACTTCGCAGTGGCGATGTCGGCGCTGGCCACGGGCTACGTCGCGTCCAACTTCGGCCTGCGACCGCAGCCGTTCTACTTGGGTATCGGCTTCGTAGTCGTCGGGCTCTTGCTCTCGGTGCTCTTCGTGCGCGAGACGAAGCACCACGTCCGCCACGAGGCGAAGCTCGATGGAAACGTTCCGCCGGGAGGGATGCCATCGCAGCGGCAGGTGTTCGCGCTCACGTCGCTGAAGGACAGAAATTTGTCTCGGTGAGCCAGGCCGGGCTCGTCAACAATCTCAACGACGGAATGGCGTGGGGGCTCTTCCCGATCCTCTTCGCGGCGTCGGGCATGAGCCTCGTCGAGATCGGGTGGCTCGCGGCCATCTATCCCGGCGTATGGGGATTAGCGCAGCTCGTGACGGGCGCGCTCTCGGACAAGATTGGTCGCAAGTGGCTCATCGTCGGCGGTATGTGGGTGCAAGCGATTGGCATCATGGTGACCGTGCTTTCAAAGGCGTTTATCGGGTTCGCGATCGGGGCAATGCTGCTCGGCGTCGGGACCGCGATGGTCTACCCGACCCTCTTGGCGGCCATCGGCGACGTGGCCCACCCGACATGGCGTGCGTCGGCGGTCGGCGTGTATCGACTATGGCGCGATCTTGGGTATGCCATCGGCGCTCTCCTCGCCGGGGTCGTCGCCGATGCGCTCGGAGTCAAGGCAGCCATCTGGCTCATCGCCGGCTTGACGGTCGGCTCGGGACTCCTCGCCGCGATCCGCATGAAAGAGACGCTGCAAAAGCGATCTACCGTCAACCCGACTGCGCCCACGTGCATCACGGTCGATGACTTGGATGGCAGACTCAGCAAGCGAGAGTCCGTATTCGTGGTGGACGTGCGCTCCGCCGAGGAGTTCTCGGCCGGGCACGTCGCGACCGCGAAAAACATTCCGCTGCCGACTCTCGATCAGTCGGTCGGTACGATTCCGCGCGGCGCGCTCGTGGTCACCGTCTGCGGCAAAGGGGGCGGTCGATCTGACACCGCCGCTGCGCTACTGCGAGCACGCGGGTTCGACCACGCCATTGCCCTCTGCGGCGGAACGAACGCATGGATGAGCGCGCACCCAACGGAGAGACTGAAAGACGGTCCGTCGCCTGGTGTGCTCTTTCGCAAGAACTGACCTATCCGCCAGGTCGCCCGGCTTTCCCGGTAGCGTTGCGGGTATGAGCACTCCCGAAGGAAGCCCGCCGAAGACGCAGGCGACCACGGAAGAAGAGATTCCTTGCAGCGGGGGATGGGGCGTATCTACAAAATTGCGCCGACGCCAAGACCTGTGTCGTGCATGAGATCCTTGCGAGAGCCCGCAGTGGGGCATGCCCCTAGCGTCGTCTGCTCGAGGAATGCGACAATACCGAGCCTTACTCGATGTTCGTATCAGATGAAGCGTCTCGAACGTCCGAGGTGGAGCAGCCTTCGAGATTTGAACTCGAGACCTACGGCTTCTTGCGTGCCGAAGAGACGCACTCGCACGACGCCTCGTGCCCGACGACTGCGGTCGCGATGATGGTGCCCACCGACGCTGGGTGATCCGACCGCTCGTATGGTGAGTCGCCGATCCACTTCGGCGTCCGTGCGCGACTCGTCGCGAAGATTGGATCACCGATTCCCCTTGAATTAGCCACGTCGCGAGCTGTCGCGGGTGCGTGTGGGGTGGCACGTGCGTTGCGCTGTCGGTGGTCATGCGCCTCCTCGCCATCCCCGCCCTCGCACTGTTGATCGCTTGCTCCGCCGCTCAAGACGACAGCGCGTCGAGTGAGCAACCTGTCACCATGGTTTGCGGCGCGTCCGCAAACGGACCCGTGCAAGGTGTGGACGTCTCCACCTACCAAGGCAACTTCAATTGGCCAGGCGCGCACGTCGACTTCGGCTACGCGCGCATCAGCGACGGCACGGGATCCATCGACTCCAAGTTCGACGAGAACTGGACCAACATGAAGTCCGCGGGCGTGATGCGCGGTGCGTATCAGTTCTTCGAGCCCGGCGAGAGTGAGGTCGCGCAAGCGAACATGATGGTCGCCAAGGTCGGCCACCTGGGCTCGGGCGATCTCCCTGCCATGATCGACGTCGAGGCGACTGGCGGTCAGTCGCCGGCGACGATCGCCGCGAAAGTACGTCACTGGTTGCAAATCGTCGAAGCGGGCACCGGCAAGCGCCCCTTCATCTACACCGGCTCGTACTTCTGGCAGGACCACGTCAAAGATAGTTCGTTTGGGCAATATCCGATTTGGATTGCCGCTTATGGCCCCTCGTGTCCTTCGCTCCCGGCGGGCTGGAGCAAGTGGCTCATGTGGCAGTACAGCGATGGTAACGGCAAGCTCGATCACGACGTGTTCAATGGCTCGCTGGCCGAGCTGCGCGCCTACGCGGGCGAGGGTCCCTCCGCGACGCCGAAGCTCGAGTGGGCGTTTCAAGCGAACACGACGAGCCTCTGGACCGTCGGCGACGATGGCAACACCGATTGGAAGCTCGGCATGATGCCCGGCACGAGCCCCAGCATCGCGCGCTTCCCCGGCGGCGGCTTCGAGGTCGCGTTTCAAGCGAACACCGGCAACCTCTGGACGGTCGGCACCGCGGGAAACAAAGATTGGCAACTAGGGATGATGAAGGGCACGAGCCCCAGCATCGCCGCGCTCCCCAATGGTGGCTTCGAGGTCGCGTTCCAAGCCAATACGACGAGCCTCTGGACGGTCGGCAGCGCGGGGAACACGGATTGGCAACTAGGGATGATGGCCGGCACGAGCCCGAGCATTGCTTCGCTAGCGAGCGGTGGGTTCGAGGTCGCGTTTCAAGCGAACACCGGCGACCTGTGGACCGTCGGAGCCGCGGGAAATAGAGATTGGCAACTAGGGATGATGAAGGGAACGAGCCCGAGCATCACCGGCCTGAGCAACGGCGGCTTCGAGGTCGCGTTCCAAGCGAACACCACCAGCCTGTGGACCGTCGGCAGCGCGGGAGACAAGGACTGGCAACTAGGCATGCTCGACACGACCAGCCCGAGCATCACCGGGCTGAGCAACGGCGGCTTCGAAGTCGCGTTCCAAGCGAACACCACCAACCTCTGGACCGTTGGAAGCGCCGGAAACAAAGACTGGCAACTAGGGATGATGCCCGGCACGAGCCCCGCCATCGAGGCCACCGCGAACGACGGATTCGAGGTCGCGTTCCAAGCGAACACCACCAGCCTGTGGACCGTGGGAAGCGCTGGAAACAGAGATTGGCAGCTGGGCATGCTGCCTGGAACGAGCCCCTGAAGGCGACGAGGCAGCAGCATGCCGGAAGGTGTTGATAGGGCGTTTGGCGTTGTCGGCTACCGCGTCGGGCCAAAATCCTGGAGGATCACGGGCCGCCTTCGAGACTTGAACTCGAGACC
>JAYVYD010000081.1:0-13259 GCA_043784605.1 Myxococcales bacterium
CTCATCGCTGGGCTCTTTGCCAGCCGCACCGCCCTCGCCCAGAGCGCGGAGAGCAAGGCGCAGGCGCTCGACAAGAAGGCGATGGATGAGGACTACCTCACCGCGGATTTTTCGGCCGCGCAAAAAAAGCTGAGCGACGCCATCAAGATGTGCAGCTCGTGCTCCGCCAAGGTCCGCGCGAACTTGCAGCGTGACTTGGGGACGGTCCAAATCGGCGGCCTCAACGACAAGGCCAAGGCGACCGCCGCGTTCGTCGAGGCGTTGAAGCTCGACCCGACCATCACGCTCAGCAAAGATCTCAAGACGAAGGACATGGAAGCCGCGTTCGCCGACGCGAAGAAGCAGATCGCTGGTGGCGGTGGCGGCGGCGGCGGTGGCGGTGACGACAGTGGTGGCGGCGGCGGTGGTGGTGGTGGTGGTGGTGGTGGCGGCACTCCGTCGGTCAACGACTTCGCGCACACGCCGGTCGCCGAGCAGGTCGTCAAGACGCCCGTGCCTGTCTATGTAGAATACACGGGCAGCGGCGCGCTCAAGCGCGTGGTCCTTCGCTACAAGGGCTTCGGCATGACCGAGTTCGCCAACGTCGACATGGTGAAGATGGGCTCCGGCTACGGCGCCTCGGCCAAGTGCACAGACGTCCAGCAGGGCGACTTCAAGTACTTCATTCAAGGCTTCGACGATCAGAACGACGTCATCGCATCGGCCGGAAGCCGCAAGAACCCGTTCGTCGTCAACATCCGCGCGTCCGTGGACGACATGAACGGCGACGCCCCGCGCCTACCCGGAAAGAAGCCCGAGAAGCAGTGCGGCGAGACGTGCCCCGAGGGTCCTGCAGGCAAGTGCTGCCGCGATCCCGAGAGCTGCAAGGGCGACGGCGGCGGTGGCGGCACACTCGAGGTCGGCGCCGAGTGCTCGGAGAGCACCGAGTGCAAGAGCAGCATGTGCACCGATGGCAAATGCGCCGAGGCAGCGGCCAAAGGCAAGAGCGACGGCGAGAGCTGCGAGGCCGACAACGAGTGCTCCAGCGAGTCCTGCAAAGAAGGCAAGTGCGCTGCCGTGGGTCCGAAGAAGGGTCCAAGGATCTTCATCGGACTCGGCGCGGCGTTCGACATCACGTTCATCAGCTCCACTGACGCGAGCACCAAGAAGGCGTGCCTGGGCGGTATCGGCGCGCCGAAGGGCGTCACTCCGGCTCCGGACGAGGGCTATCGCTGCGCCGAGAACGGCGCCGCCTATCCGTCGAACTCGACACAGTTCACGGGTTTGAACGCGAACGGCAACGCCGGTGCGGTCCAGTCCGGCACCGTGTTCGGCAACTTCCGAATCCTCGCTTCGTTCGACTACGCGCCCACGGGCAACATCCTCATTGGCGGTCGCGCGGGCATCGTGCTCAACGGCTCGCCGATCTCGAGCTTGCCGTACCTGCACGTCGAGGTGCGCTTCCACTACGTGTTCGGTCAAGAGGCTCTCTGGTCCAAGCACGCCGTCTCGCCGTACATCATGGTCGGCGCCGGCGTGAGCACGTACGACGCGGCGGTGTCGGTGCCCGTTCGAGAGGCCGCCGGTACGCCGCTCAAGTTCGTAGACGCGTGGGCCTCCGGGGGTCCGGTGTTCGCGTCGGTGGGCGGAGGCATTCGCGTTCAGCTCGGCTCACCCAAGGCCGTGATGATGCTGACGCCCGTGAAGGCCGTCATCTCGATTCCGCCGAACAGCACGCTGATTTCCCTCGAGCCCGAGCTCGCGTTCGCCTTCGGTTTCTGAGCCATCTCGCTCGGGGCCGACAGAGGTTTCACAAAAAGATCAGGAGCGGATTTGGGAAGCCCATTTCCTGAACTTCTTGTGAATTCCGCTGCCTGAGACGCGGGCCGCTAGGAGATGACGTGGACTCGGATCGAGTTCGTGCTTCCGGAGACGCCGATGGGCGCGCCAAAGACGATGACGACGCGCTCGCCTGGGGAGGCCAGGCCGCTCGCCATGAGATCTCCCGTGCACCAGTCGACGAGAGCATCGGTGTTGTGAATCGCGGGCATCTCGCGCGGGATGACGCCCCCAGAACATGGCCATGCGCCGGCGTGTCTTGGCGTTCGGTGAGAACGCGATGATGGGGACGTGCGGGCGCGAGAGGCTCACGTTCATCGCGCTGGTGCCGCTCTCGGTGAACGAGACGATGTAGCGTGCGCCGATCTCGCGCGCCGTGTTGCACGCGCCTCGTGCGATGGCCTCGGTGATCGTGGTGGCGCGACTCGCGTACGGCGGCGCTTGATCGAAGAACGGGCTCTTCTCTGCCTCGATGCAGATCTTGGACATCATCGATGCAGCTTCAATGGGGTAGTCCCCATTCGCCGTCTCGCCGCTGAGCATCACCGCGTCGGTGCCCGAGTAGACGGCGTTCGCGACGTCGCTCGCTTCGGCGCGTGAGGGTCGCGGGTTCTTCGTCATCGACTGCAGCATCTCGGTCGCGACGATCACGGGCCTGCGCACGCGACGCGCGACGGCGAGCATCTGTCGCTGGATGATGGGCACGCGCTCCGGCGGAAACTCCACGCCGAGATCTCCGCGCGCCACCATCGCGCCGTCGCTCGCCGCGAGCACGCTCTCGAGGTTGTCCACGGCGTCAGGTGTCTCCACCTTCGCGATGATCGGTGTGTCAGCGCCCCACGCCTGCACGATGTCGCGAACGAGGCGCATGTCTTCGGCGCGCCGAACGAACGAGAGCGCGATGTAGTCGACGCCCAACGAGAGGCCGAACAACAGGTCCGTCTTGTCCTTCTCCGTGAGCGCGCCGCCGCGCATCGTACGGCTAGGCAAGTGCACACCGATGCGGCTGCGCATGCCGCCGCCCTGCGAAACGCGCACGTGCACACGAGGCGGCTCGACGCTCGTGACGTCGAGCGCGATACGACCGTCGTCGAACAAGATCTTGTCGCCCACGCGCACGTCGTCGGACAACCCCTCGTACTGGATCGCTATCGTCTGCTCGTCGGGGTTCTCGAGGCCCTCGACCAAGATCGCCGCGGAGCCCGTCGCGAGCTCGTAGGGAGCCTTGATCGTGCCCGTTCGTATCTTCGGGCCACACAGATCCTGGAGAGCCGCAACGGCCTTTCGCTTCTCGTCGGCCACCTTGCGCAGGCGCTTGAAGCGGGTCGCGTGCTCTTCGTGAGTCCCGTGCGAGAAGTTGAAGCGCGCGACGTCCATGCCCGCGTCGATGAGCGCGCCGAGCATCTCTTCGGAGTCGCAAGCCGGGCCCAAAGTGCACACGAGCTTGGTCCGTCGAATCACCACGCCGGGGAGTCTGCCAAAAAGGGCGACCTTTGGGGTGTTTTTCGTGATGGGTGTCGGGTAATTGATTGATGCGTGGCGACCTCTCGAGATCGATCGGGCTCATTGTCGATGGGCGGCGTGCGCCTCTCGGACGTGGTAGCCCGCGCCGGCTCACCGACGTACGCGTATGATCTCGACGCCATCGTTCGCGAGGCACGCGAGCTCGACGACGCGTTCGGCCCGCAGCGACACCTGGTCTGCTACGCGGTGAAGGCGAACAGCGCAGCTCCGATCGTTCGCGCCCTCGCCCGCTTGGGCTTCGGCGCAGACGTCGTGAGCGGGCCCGAGCTGCTCGTCGCGCGCGGCTGTGGCATCGAGGCAGACTCGATCGTCTTCAGCGGCGTCGCGAAGCAGGACGCCGAGATCGATCTCGCGATCGGGGCAGGCGAGCGAGGCATCGAGGCGCTCAGCGTCGAGAGCGTCGAAGAGATCGCGCGCATCGACGCTCGCGCTCACGCCCTCGGCCGCGTGGCGCGCGTCTCGATTCGCATCAACCCCGGCCTCGAGGAAGCGGTCATCGACACGCACGCGCACATCACCACGGGCCACGACGAGGCGAAATTCGGCGTGCCCAAGGCCGATCTCTCTGCCGCGCTGCAGGCGGTGACCAAGGCGCGTCACGTCGAACTCGTCGGCATCTCCTCGCACATCGGCTCGCAGCTCACCGACACCGCGGGGTATGTGAAGTCCGCGCGGGACCTCTTCGCGCTCGCGGCCGAGATCAAGAAGAGCCACCGCCTCTCGTTCGTCGACGCGGGCGGAGGCTTCGGCGTGGACTACGGACAAGGCTGCCCCGCACGGCCCGCCGATTTCGTTCGTGAGGCGTGCAAGGCGATGGCGGACTTCGGACTCGGCGATCTCGCGCTCTACGTGGAGCCGGGTCGCGCGCTTGTCGCGACGCACGGCGTTCTGCTGACGCGTGTCATCCAGCGCAAGGTCTCCGGCGCACGAAGGTGGCTGATGATCGACGCGGGGATGAACGATCTCATCCGCCCCGCGCTCTACCAAGCTCACCACCGGATCATCCCGCTCGAGGAGGTCTCGGGTGAGCAGACGCGATGGCGCGTCGTCGGCCCCGTGTGCGAGAGCTCCGACGACTTCGGCGAGCACGAACTCCCCGCGAGCCTTGCGCTCGAGCTCTGCGCCCTGCTCGACGCGGGCGCCTACGGCTACACGATGGCGAGCCGCTACAACGGCCGCGCGCTACCCGCAGAGGTCTTCCTGTCCGAAGGCAAGATCGTCTCGCAGACGCCGCGAGCCGGGTGGAGCGATTGGGTCGACGACCGCCTTAAAACCTAGAGGTGCAGCGTTTTTCGTCGACAACTTCGCGATCCCTCTTCGCAAGGCTGCGCAGGCGTCGTCGGAAATAATCACCGTACAGGAATCCCGGCTCCTAGGGCTCACTCGGCCTCGACGAAAACCACCGCACTTTTAGAGGCGCGTCTAGAGACTCGTTCAGCCCGCGGCTTTGACGATCGCGGCGTACGCCCCGACCTCGAGCAACTCGCCGAGATCGCCGGTGGCTTCGATCACGACCATCCACGCGAGCCCGTAGCAGTCTTCGTTCACGAGCTCTGGCTTGCTGTCGAGCTCCTTGTTGATGTCGACGATCTTGCCATCGAGCGGGGCGAACAGATCGCTCAGCGTCTTGACGCTCTCGATCGTGCCGAACGCCTTGCCGGCCGTGACGGTGTCGCCGATCTTTGCGTCGAAGTTCACGAGCGTGATGTCCCCCAGCTGCTCGACTGCGAACTTGGTGATACCGACAGTGACGCGCTTGCCGTCCACCTTCGCCCACTCGTGGTCTTTCGTGTACTTCAGCGTCTCCGGGAAATCGCTCATCGGTGGCTCCTATTTGCTGGTGCGCTTGTAGAACGGCGTGGGGACGACGACGGCATCGATGTTCTTGCCGCGGCAGTCGACGAAGAACTTCGTCCCGACCTCCGTCATGGGCGTCGGCAGATAGCCGAGGCCGAGGTTCTTGCCAAGGGTCGGGCAGGGGCCGCCGCTGGTGGTGATGCCGATCTCTTTTCCTTCGAGATCGCGCAGCGGGTATCCGTGACGCGCAATACCGCGCCCCGTGACCTCGAAGCCGACGAGTTTGCGCACCAGTGGCTTGCTCTTGATCTCGGTGAGCGCCGCCTTGCCGATGAAGTCGCTCGCCTTGCCGAGCTTCGTCACCCAGCCGAGGCCTGCCTCGATCGGGTTGGTCGTCTCGTCGATGTCGTTTCCGTAGAGGGACAGGCGTGCCTCGAGTCGCAGCGTGTCGCGCGCGCCGAGCCCCGCGGGCTTGAGACCAACGTCTCGTCCGAGCTCGAGGAGCTGTTCCCAGAGCGCCGGCGCGTCGTTCCACGCGCAGAAGATCTCGACGCCATCTTCTCCCGTGTAGCCCGTGCGCGCGGCCGTGGTCTTCACGTTGGCGATGACAGCGTCTCGGAAATGAAAGCTCTTCAGCTCCACCAGCTTCGCCGCATCGCTGCCGGCGCGCGCGAGGACGTCAAACGCCTTCGGACCTTGGAGCGCGATGAGGGCTGTCGCGTCGGTGCGATCCTCGTAGTCACAGTGGTTCTCCGCCGCCCGCTTGAAATGGGCCGAGATCTTTGCGTGGTTCGACGCGTTGCAGACGATCAAGAACCTCTCGGCCGAGGCGCGATAGATGATGAGGTCGTCGAGAATGGTGCCCTGCTCGTTGCACGCGCACGTGTAGAGCGCCTGCCCATCGCCGAGCTTGCTCACGTCGTTCGTCACCAAGTAGTCCACTACGGCGCCCGCGTACTGCCCGCGCATCTCGAGCTCGCCCATGTGCGAGACGTCGAAGAGGCCCGCCGCCGTGCGCACCGCCGTGTGCTCATCCACGATGCCTGTGTATTGTACAGGCATCTCGAATCCGGCGAACGGCACCAGCCTCCCGCCGGCCTTTTTGTGCGCTTCGTAGAGAGAGGTGCGTCGCAGAGTTTCCGTCGTCATCGGCATCGCACGTTACGCGTTTTGCACGCGCGCGGTCAATCGGGCGTGCAGCCTTGCATGTTCCACGAGCCGCAGTTGTAGAGGTTCGGTCCGCAGCTGCACGGGTTGTGACCGCCGTAGATGGAGCCGGGCGAGAGTGGCTGGTTGGAACTGCACGCGTCTTTGGCGACGTTCTTCCAGACGAGCTCGTTGTACGTGCCGCACGTGTCGCAGTCATTCGCGGCCGAGTTCGGGTTCTGTGTGCAGTAGATCGCGCCGCCCGGAGGGTTCGGGTAGGCGGTGGACCACGGCGAGATGTTCCAGCCCTTGGCTTTGCACCACGCCGTCGCGACCACCGAGCAAGGCTGTGAGTTCGTGCACGTGCTGTTGGCGCACACGAAGCCGGGCGCGCAAGCGAGTCCGCAGCCGTTGCAGTTGTCCCGATCCGAGGTGAGATCGATGCACTGTTTGCCGCACGAGCTGAGCCCCTTGCCGCACTGCAAGACGCAGTTGCCCGCGATGCAGATCTCGCCGTTGTTGTTGTTGCAGACCTTGCCGCACGACCCGCAGTTGGCCTGATCGGTGTCGGTCTTCGCGCAGTAGGGCGCGCCGCCGTCGCCTGCGCAGAGCGTCTCGTTGAGCCCGCAGTTGCTTTGGCACTTGCCGTTGCTGCACACGAAGCCGTTGCCGCAGACCACGCCGCACTGTCCACAGTTGGCGTTGTCGTTGAGGACGGCCGAGCAGAACGGAGGGCCGCCGTCGGCCGCGCAGACCTGTTCGTTGACTCCGCAAGTGTTACCGCATTTGCCCGCCGAGCAGACCTGACCGGTGGGGCACACGCCGTTGCAGCCTCCGCAGTTCTTCGCATCGGTGTTCGGGTTGATGCAAGAGATTGCGCCGCCGTCGCCGACGCAGAGCGTCTGCTGAGCCGGACACTGCGCGGCGCACTTGCCAGCCGCGCAGACTTCACCTCCGCCGCATGACTTGCCGCACGCGCCGCAGTTCTTCGAGTCGACTTGAACGTCGAAGCACGAGGCCCCGCACTGCGTAGAGCCCGCGCCACACGTCAGCGCGCAGGTGCCGGCGCTACACACCTCTCCCGGTTTGCACGCGACGCCGCATGAGCCGCAGTTGGCGGGATCGTTGAACGTGTCGATGCACTCCTTGTTGCACATCGTCTCGCCCGCGCTGCACGTGGCCGCGGTCTGCCCGGGAGCGCTCGAGCACCCGAACACCGCGATCACGACGAGCGCGCTGACGCCCACCCCGATCTTCACCCGCCAACCGATGTCGTGGGAACTCATCAGTTGGGTGTGGGCGGAATGACGACCGTGTTGATGGGCTGCACGTTCATGCCGCCTGGATACGAGTACGAGACGTTCGCGGTGAACGAGCCCGTCTTCGGCGTGCCCCAACCCCAGACGCCGACGCCGAAGGGGGCCGCGCTCGTGAGCTCGTGGCGCCCGTTGGAGCACTTGCCCACGGGCTGGAAGTCACCGGTGGAGAGGTCCGGGCGCGTGAACTCGTACTCGCCCACTTTCGTCCATCCCTTGAGGACTCCGGCGCAGTCGAGCGTCACGTCTTGGAACATATCGTTCTGATCCTTGCGCCGGATGATCACGAGGTTCGTCTCCGGGTACGACGGGTCCGTCATGATCACGTAGCTGTTCAAGTACTGTTGCGGCGGGACGATGACCGAGAAGTCCGGGTCGCCGTAGCCGCTCTGGTCCGCGAGCATCGACCAGCTGGATCCGCTCATGTAGTCGAAGAACTCGTAGGGGTGCTGGTCGTCTTGGCTCTTCACCACGAACGGAGTGTTCGTGACGAACTCGACCATCTGACCTCGCTTCAGCGTCTTCGGAGCGCCCGGGATTTGCGGTGTGTACGTGAGCGTGGTGCCGTCCACCGCGCCGACCAAGCGCCAAATTGTTGGGTCGTTGGGGCTCGTCCGCCCGCGATACATGACGCCGACGTACTCGCTGCCGAGGGCGCGCACCGGCGGGATCATCTGCTCGCCGTGATCGCAGTAGGACGTTCCCTGCGGCATGTTCATGCAGGGATTGCCCGCCATCAGTCCGATCGGTTTGTTGGATTGAAGGACGCTGCCGACGAGATCCGCATTCTGGATGAACTGCGCTTGCTCACCCTTCTTGAGGTTGAACTTGACCTGCGTGTTGGCCGCGCCAGACGGCAGACCGTTCCCGCCGACCAGCGCGACGGACGGGAGCATGGTGACGGTGGTGCCGTCTTCTGCTGCGATGATGTTGATGGACGGACCACTGACCGTGTAGGGCGACGCGGTGTTCGCGATGTAGTTCGTGTCCCACGAGCTCACAGGCAAGAGCAGCGACGCGCCCGTGACCGCCGCGTTGCCGCCGCCGTAGGGGTTCATCTCGTATGCGACGACGGGTACATCCGTGGTGACGTGGAACGAGTGACCGATGCCTGTACCTTGCAACATCGCGTTCGCGCCGAGCGCGGTGGGCTTGGGGCACTGGGGGTTCGCCCCCGTCAGGCCCGCGAGGAACAAGATGGCGACCTGTCCCGGAGGCAGACCCGCCTGGGGATTGTAAGGGCTGTACGTGATGGATGGACCGAACCCGACCGGAGTCCACGTGAAGCTCTGCACGTTGGCGATGGTTTGGCCGTTGAAGTCGACGCCGATCTTCACCGGCGTGTTCCACGTGTTGGCGACGAACGCGACGAAGCAGACGGACGGTCCGCTGTATTGGTCCATCTGAGTCGCGTAATACTCGCAGCCGATCGACTGCTTGTTGTTCACGGCGGCTTGGCATGCGTTGGTGCAGGTCCCCGTCGAGATGTCGCAGCCGTTCGAGCCCATGCAGGTCTGTGTGACGACGCCGTTGCAGTCCGTCACACTGTGCAGATCGCTCGAGCACTTCGACGCGCACGTGCTGCCCTCTTTGCCGCCTTCGCCGCCGGGCAGGATCGGCGCCTCGTCGTTGTTGCCGCCGTCGTTCGCGTCGAGGTCACCCGAGTCGTCGCAGAATAGACTCGCGCCGCCGCATGTTCCGTTGCTCGCCGCGCAACCCCCCGCGCCGCTACCGAACAAAGCCGCGAGCCCTGCGGCTGCGAGCCCGAGACCCCAACCGAGACCCCAGCGAGAGAGTCGAGCTGTCCTGCTTCTTGCGAACATTGAGACCTCCAAAGGCGTGCGTGTCGCACGACCACGAGTGAGTGGGTGGCTTACCAGCCCAATTAGCGAAAAATTTACACCAAGTTTCCCCTCGTGGCTTCAATGATCTGGCTCGTTGCGCGAGTGCCGTTATGATTGTAGCCCGTGGGCTCGCGCTGGGATCGCACGACCAAGGCATATCTCGAGGAGTGGCAGCCGCGCTTCGTGCCCTATCACCTCGACCTCGCGCGCGAGGTCGGGCTCCATGCGGGTGACCGTGTCGCGCTCATCGATGCAGGACCGGACGTGCTGCCGTTCGCACGCGCGGTGGCGCCCAACGGGCACTTGCACATGTACGAGCGTGAGCCCTCGCAGCAGCGCGCATGCGAAGCGAGCCTCGAGCGCGCAAGACCTGCACGGCCTAGCGACGTTCTCCGATGGCGATGCGTTGGGCTCCGACCTCGACGCGGTGGTGTGCGCGTTCGGTCTCCGGCACAAGGCCGATCGTCGCGCCGCGCTCGCGAAGTGGCGAGACGCTCTCGGCCCCAAAGGCAAGCTCGGCCTGATGATGTGGGGCCCCGCGCAGCCCGATGATCCGCAAGACTGGCTCGCCACGGCCGCACGGGAGATCGATCCGGCGCTCGATTTTGCGCGCGTTCGCATCGACACCGAACGAAACGCGCTCGCGTTCTTGATGGAGTCGGCCGGGGTCGCGCTCGTGCGGCACACGGTCGTGCAGCACAACGTCACGTTCCGCAGCGCGCTCCTGTTCGTGACGGCGCTCGTGGACGCGAGCGAATGGCGGGCCGAGTACTCGAAGCTCTCGCCAGCCGTCGCCGCGCGCATCACGGCGCGCGTGTGTGAGCTCGCCGGAGGCCCCGACGCTCCGGTGGTCTTCGATCCGGTCGCGACGATCGCGATCGCGGGATTGCCGGGCGCCGAGATCGAGCTCCCGCACAGGCCGAGCGTTCGAATCCCAGCGGCCGTACCGGTGAAGGTGTGAGCGTCGTCGATTGGAAAGCGGAGATCGTCAAGGACGCGCTCGAGGCCAACGCAGCGCTCACGCGCGTACGACCTCTCGACGACCCGAAGGCACTAGTACCTCGGCGCAGTGGTTGTGACTGTGATCACGCGGCGGCGGGGGGTCGCTGGCTTGGGGCGGACGGACAGGTTCGCCCTGCCGAGTTTCTCGCGCGGAAGCGCGTATTGCTCGATCCATCGAGCGCAGCCGTGGGTACGCGGCGCTCTACGATCCCGCGCGCCTCGTGTTGCACACGCGCGCAGGCCATGACGCACCCAAGAAGAAGCGGAAAAAGCGCTAGCGCATCGCAGCGCCGAGGGCGGAACATGCCTTTTCGGTTCACTGGAAATGCGCTACATCGCTCCCTCGCCTCTCTAGGCCCCTCAGTTCAGGAGCGTTTCATGTCGCGTTATCGTTTCACGTCCGAGTCCGTCACCGAAGGCCACCCGGACAAGCTCGGCGACGCCGTCTCGGACTCGATCCTCGACGCCATCCTCGCGCAGGACCCGCGCGCCCGCGTCGCATGCGAGTCGCTCGCGAAGACCGGAATGGTCGTCGTGGCTGGCGAGATCACGACCACCGCGGTCGTTGACTACGCAACCATCGTCCGAAGCACCGTCCGCGACATCGGCTACACGAACTCCGAGATGGGCTTCGACGCGACGACCTGCGCCGTACTCACCGCCATCGAGAAGCAGAGCCCGGACATCTCGCAAGGCGTGACCGAAGGCGAGGGCATGTACAAGGACCAGGGCGCAGGCGACCAAGGCCTCATGTTCGGCTACGCGTGCGACGAGACCGACAACCTCATGCCGGCCCCGATCGACTACGCGCACGCGCTCGCGCGCCAGCTCGCTCAGGTCCGCAAGAACGGCAAAGCGGCCTTCTTGCGCCCCGACGGCAAGACGCAGGTCACCCTCGAGTACGAGAACGACCAGCCCGTTCGCGTGGACGCGATCGTCGTCTCGTCGCAGCACTCGGAGGACGTGAAGTACAAGACGCTCCGCGAGGCCATCATGGAGCTCGTCATCGAGAAGGTGATCCCGAAGAAGCTCATCGACAAGCAGACCAAGTTCCACGTGAACCCCACGGGTCGCTTCGTCATCGGTGGACCGCAGGGCGACTGCGGCCTCACCGGTCGCAAGATCATCGTCGACACGTACGGCGGCATGGGCCGTCACGGCGGCGGCGCGTTCAGCGGCAAGGACCCTTCCAAGGTGGATCGCTCGGCCTGTTACTACGCGCGCTTCATCGCGAAGAACGTCGTCGCTGCCAAGCTCGCTCACCGCTGCGAAGTGCAGATCGCGTACGCGATCGGCGTGGCCCAGCCCGTCGGCGTCAACGTCAACACGTTCGGCACCGGCAAGGTCTCGGACGAGCGCCTCGGCCAGTACATCGTCGAACACTTCGACATGCGCCCCAAGGCCCTCATCGAGGAGCTCAACCTGCTTCGCCCCATCTACAAGGCGACCGCCGCGTACGGTCACTTCGGCCGGAGCGAGTTCGCTTGGGAGAAGACCAACCGTGCGGCGAAGCTCGCCGACGATCTCCTCGGCGGCAAGGTGAAGTCGAACGGCCAGTCCAAGAAGGACAAGAAGAAGGGCAAGTCGGGTCACGCAGACGCGTGAGCTGAACTCGCTTCAACGCGAAACGGCGAAGCTCGAGAGGGCTTCGCCGTTTTGCGTTTGTGCCGAGGGAGTTCTAGGTCACGGACACGAGTTCGCTGGCGGAGTCACGCCAGAGTCGAACGTCGGCTTAGGCGCTTGCACGCTCGCGTCGATGGGGGCGCTCGCGTCGCCGTGCGCACCGCCGTCGCTCACCGGAGGAGCGCCGCCATCGGTCGGTAGCGGCTGCGGACCCTTCGCAAAGTTGATCAGGTCTTGGAGTGTACCGTTGAAGTCGTTGCCGTCAGCGTTGCTGCCGATGCCCGCGTACGAGACGCTATCTGTGTACTGCCAGATCATCCACTCGTTCCAACCGCTCGGCATCGTCGGGCACTTCGGCCCGTAGTTGGCGACCCAAAGCGGATACGCCGTGAAGCCCGCGCCCACGCTGCCGCTCATGAACGCCGCAGTGTAGATCATCGGCTTGCGGTTGATCTTGCCCTCGACGTAGTTGAGCCACTTCTTCATCGAGGCTTGGATCGCGGCGGGGCCGAGGTTGTCCGTGACCTCGATGTCCATGACGGGCGGGAGGTCGTCCGAGGCAAGCCCACCCGCCTGTTTCAACATCGAGAACATCAAGTCCGCTTGCGCGATGGGGTCCTCCCCCGGATGGAAGAACTGGTAGGTGCCTCGGAGCACGCCGGCCTTTTTCATCCCCGGCCAGTTGGCCGCGAACTGGTTGTCCGGAAAGCCCGTGCCGTCGCTCACTCGCGCGATCGAAAATTCCACGCCGGCCCCCTTGGCCTTCTGCCAGTCCACGACGCCCTGATAGGTGGACACGTCGATGCCCTTGGTGACCGCGCCTTTCGCGCAGATCGAAAGCGCGGCGGCGCTGCTCGCGCACGTGTTGTCGGAGCTACTGCTGCAAGCGACTGAAGCGATGGAGGTCAAGGCGAGTGCGACGAGGGCAATGCGCATACGCCGGTGCATCGCACGCTTCGTGCCGTTTCGCGAACACGAGAAAACGCGTGAATCGTGAGGGATCGCGGCTTGTCCTCGAAGGCCATCGCGAGCCCGCTCGCGAACTATCGCGAGCGCTCGGGACTGACGCCGAGCGGTTAGATCGCTAACGACGCAATTAGTCGGGATCGCCAACGCGGCTGAAATCAGCCTCGGCCAGAGTCCTTTACATCTGGCCTGGTCCTTGCGCTGTCCAGGTCGGCCGGGGGGG
>JAYVYD010000082.1:0-18431 GCA_043784605.1 Myxococcales bacterium
ATAGCCTGCGAGCGCTGCCCGCTCCGAAAACAATGCACGACCGCAGAGCCAGGCTACGGGCGCACCGTTGCAATCGCGCATGAGCCATTGCAGCACAGACTCCGCAACTTGATTGCCTCATCAAAGGGACGCAAACGCGAGCGCGTGAAGGTCGAACATGCGCTCGCGCACCTCTCACGCAAGCAGGGTCGCCGCGCTCGCTACCTCGGAATCCGAAAAACGCTTTCGACCTCCGCCGGCACGCCGCTGTCGTCAACCTCGAAGCCATCCACCGCAGGGCGCTCACCCTTGCCGCGCAATTGCGTCACAATCGAACTGTTTGTCGCTCTAGAGCACCGAACATGTTGAACATGTTCGGTGCTCTAGGACGACAGTTCTGGACTGATCGATACTCTAGGAGTGCGGCGGTTTTCGTCGAGAGCAAGCGAGCCCTAGGAGCGGATGAGGCGCCGTACTCCTGTACGGTAACGATTCCCGACGACGGGATCGCGCCGCTATCGGCGAAAAACGCCGCGCTCCTAGTTGTTGGCGGTGGGGGGCGCTGTGCAGTGCCCCTGCATCGTGTGCGCGATCTTGTCTCGCGTCTCGGTCGGGTGACCACCCGTTCCCACGAAGCCCACGAGATAAATGTGATTGTCGCACCAGCCCGTCACGAGCGCGTGCTGACCGTCTCGCGTGACCGCGATCCCGCTCCCGCGATCCAATCCGGGGACCGTGTACGTGCGTGACAGCCAGTCCGTGGTGTCCACGACTGACACGCTATTGGAGGGTCCGTAGTCAGCCGAATAGACGTATTTTCCATCTGGGCTCACTTCAATCGATTTGGGATTCTTGCCAATCGAAACTTTGTGCTCCACGGACTCGGTGGCGACGCTCATCGCGTGCAGTTCACTGTCGTGATAGCAGCTGATGAACAAGGTCTTCTCGTCCGGCGAGAGCGCCAAGTGACGCGGGATCGGGCACACCGGCAACCGGTGGGTGAAACCGAAATCGGGCCCCGAAAATACGTCGATCGACGCGCCGTCGAAGTTCGCGACGAAGAGCGTCCCGTCCGTGGTCAACGCCATCCCGCGCGGGTGCAACCCCACAGGCAGCGTCCGCGTGACTACACCTTTGGCAGTGTCCACGATACTCACCGACGCGCCGTCCCAATTGGCGACGAACAATCGACTACCGTCTTTGGTGAGCACGAGGATCTTCGGGTGGGCGCCCGTCTGGATCTCTTTTTTGACCGACTTGGTCGCCACGTCGATGTACTGCACGCTGTCTCGCGTGAAGTTGGACGCGTAGATCAACGAGCCGTCCGGAGACAGCACGCTCTCCACCACGATGCCGGGGACGTCGATCGTGCCGAGCTTCGACAGCGAGCTCGCGTCGTACATCGTGATGTTGTTGCCATTCGCCTGGCCGAAGTTGGTGACGAAGAACTTGGTGCCGTCCGGAGACAGCGCCGCGCCCTTCGGCATGGAGCCCGTCTGCGCGACCTCTTGCACCTCCACCACGGGCGGCTGAGCCAACGCACTAGTGGCCAGTGTGACGAAGCCCAGAATCGCCACAACACCTAATTGGGGCTGGCGAAGCCAACCGCTCAGTCGTTGACGTTTGCCGCTCGGTGACGTCAAGCTCACGGGACCCCCACGCTCGCGGCGACTGGGTCTGGCGTGGACCGATAGCGCCGATAATAGCCAGTCACTTTGACGACGTAGTCGCGAGTCTGTTGATAAGGCGGTATGCCGCCAAACTTCATTACCGCGTCTGGGCCCGCGTTGTACCCGGCAACCGTGAGCTCCAAGTCGCCATTGAACGTATTGGCGAGGATGCGCAAGAGGCGCACGCCGCCGAAGATGTTCTCGCGTGGGTCGTCGATGTCCTTCACCTGCAGGCTGGTCGCCGTGTCCGGCATGAGCTGCATCAAACCGCGCGCGCCCGAGACGCTGACCGCGCGAGGATCGTAGTCGCTCTCTACCTTGATGACCGAGCGGACGAGCGCCTCGGGGATTTGATAGAGAGTCGCGGCTTGGCGAATCCAGTCGTCATAGCGGGTGAAGCGGGCGATCTCTCTGTCTTGGGGCATGAAGGGGACGACGCCGGGCTTGGTGCCGACGTTGCCGCCTCCACGGACCACGAGCTTGGCGCCAGGTGCGTTCGACGGGGGCGTGCTCGTGAAGTGAATCACGCCGTCTTTGTCGGTAAATTGATAGATGTCCGCGCGCGCCGCGGCCGGCGCGAGGAGCGCCAAGAGCACGAGCGTTGAGCCGAGGCGGGACATCGAGTTTGGATCGTGCCGGAATGCGAACACCGGAGCAAGTCTTCACCAGAACGCCGGCCGCGACCCAACCGTTCCCGCCGCCGTGATAGAAGTCCCTGCACCTTATGGAGACCTGGCAGACTCTTGCGCTCGCGGTCGCGACGGCGGCCTTTGCTGCCTATATCCTCTACCAAGTCAGGCCGAGGGTCGGCGGCAAGCGCATGCCGCTGCGCACGCTCTTGAAGGCGGCGCGTGCGCGCATCGACGCCGCCAAGGACGACGCAGAGCGAGCGACGGCCCTCTGCGACGCTGGCGACGCGTGCGCGGCCGCGATCGGACGCAGCGGGGCCGCATTGCAATTTTATCTGCGCGCGCTGCGCTTGAAGCCCGCGGACGCCGACCTCTTGAAGCGAGCCATCCACGGATTATCGAAGAAGCCGCGCGCGCTCGAGAAGCTCCTATGGCGCAGGCTCGGGAGCGAGCCGTGGACGGGCGAGACGCGTGAGGTGGCGAAACTAGGCCTCGCCGCACTCTCTCAAGTCTACGCCAACGGCCTGCGGGACCGTATCCGCAGCAAGGCGCTCGCTCATGCCCGAGAGGCGCTCGAACACAAAGGTTGAAGGCTACGCCGCCGTGGGAATATCGCCGAGCCAGCGTCCGTAAGACCGAGGGTGAAGAAGCGTGTCTTCGTGGTGGGTGTCGCGCTCACGCTCATTTTAGTGGGGTTCGTGGGGATCGCGCGCACCGAATCGACCGCGATGGTCTCCTTCAACGCGCCACACGTCGCCCGCCACTCAGCCGCCACAACGACGAAAGACCTCGACCTCAAGCTCGCGAGTGACGTCGCGCCGACGACGACAGCGCTGTTGATCGATCGTTCCCTGCGAACGACCGGCTCCTATCTGCACTTCGGACTGAATCACCCGACTAGCCTGACATTCGACAATGAAGAGCGCGAAGGCAATTGCATCGAATACGCAAACCTCTTCGCCCTCATCTTCGACCGAATGGCCACAAGAGCCCACTCGAGTGCCCACGCCTATTCGGTACATTCCACCGACGCCCGTCTACTAGGCCAAATCGTACCCGGCCGAGGCATGGGAGAGCACGATTGGGTGCTAGTCGTAGACAGCACACCAACGGGCGAAAAGCGCTACTACATCGACCCAACCTTCTACGACATGGGCCTCCCCTCCGACATCACAAAAGGCGTCCACGGCCCCATAACGCCCCCAAACTAACCGACCATTCTCCCCTATCCCCTATCCCCATTTAGCCACCGGCGACCGAAACAACCGGCGAGCGTGCGGTGCTTTTTTCCTGGGACGGGCGACCATGTGATGCGCGCGTGAGTGACCCGGCTTCGAGGCTTTAGTGTCGCCCGGCCCCTGATCGTTGAGCCGTTGCACGCCTCGAGTGCGCGTCGCCGAGCCACAACCTATCCAGCCAGCCGGTGCCCCCTCGCCCCGCGCGCAGCGGAAAACATCGACCTTGATGCGTACACAGCGGCAGCCTAAACGCTCGACGGTGTTTCGCCGTCAGGCCATCCTCGTAATAGCGATCGCAGCCTGCGCGAAGGATCCTGCCGCAGTCGTCGCCGATGCCGACCTCGCAGACGTCGAGCTGGACGTGCAGTCTGACACGCGCGATCCCGACGCAGAGGCTTGGGCCGAGCGCGCACACAAGCTCGGCGATGCGCGCGATCAGCTCGACGCAGGACATTGGACCGGCGCACAGCTCTACGCCGCGGCAGTGCGCACGAGCGTAATGAGCGCTCCCGAGTGGCCGCCTGACGCGCCGCCGGATGGGGGAGTTGCGCCACCCGCTCCGAGCGGAGTTCATCGATTGGGCTACTTGCGACACGGGTCTCACGCGCCAGTGTTCGACGCACGCATCAAGAATGATGATTGCCCCGACGGTTGGTTCGAGCTGCTCGAGGGCGGCTTCGTATGTGGCAAGTACGCGTCGCTCGATCCGAAGGACCCTGCGGTGAAGTGGGCGGCGAGCGCGCCGAAGCTCGATCAGCCAATGCCCTATAGTTATGGATACGCGACGGGGAACAATACTCCGGTTTATCGTCGAGTGTTGGCGATGGCCGATCGATTGAAGTACGAGCCGTGGCTCTTGCCGCCGGTCGCGCCGAGCGCCTCCGCTAGTGCGCTGTTGCCACCTCCGTCTGCGTTGGTCGATGAGGACAATCCCTATGACGACGATCCCAAGGTCAAAGCCGGTAAAGACGCCGGCGCCAAGGACGCAGGCATCATCAAGCTCGACAGCCTCAAAGGGCGTGGTGTGCTCGCGCGAAAGATGATGAGGGGCTTTTACGTCGCGCTCGACCACGATTTTACCGCGGCGAAGGCGCACTGGTGGCGCACGGCGGAGGGGTTCGCGATTCCTTACGAGCGAATGGCGATGCCGGGCTGGTCCCCCGGCTTTCACGGCGGTTGGATCACACGCGCCCCCGAGGAAGACGGCGGCGAAGTTGCCGCAGGTAGCGGGACCGCCGCGCTCGTCCGCACGGAGTTTGCCGCGCACTACAGAGTGAACGAAAAGGGCAAAGTGGTTTGGACGACACCGCTGGCCAAGTGGACCGCGCTGGAGCTCTCCGGCGACCCCATCACCTCGGACGGTGTGCAGTTCCAAAGAACGACCTCCGGGTTCGTCGTCCGATTGGCGGACCTCAGGATCGCCAAAGTGGAAAAGCCGGATGGCCTATTGCCAAATGAGAAGTGGATTGACGTTGATCTAGAGCATCAAGTGCTCATCGCGTACGAGGGTGACCGACCCGTGTTTGGCACTCTGGTGTCGTCCGGGAAGAACCAGCCATGGGACCCCGAGCACGCTCATCCGACGCCGACTGGCACCTATCGTATCTATGAAAAGCACATATCTGCCACCATGGACGGCGACGTCGCCACGGACGGACCCTATTCGATCGAGGACGTCCCTTGGGTGATGTTTTTTCAAGGGAGCTACGCGCTGCACGGGGCGTTTTGGCACGACTTGTTCGGCACTCCGCGTAGTCATGGGTGCGTGAATTTGTCTCCAATCGACGCGCGCGAGCTCTTCTTTTGGACGGAACCACGATTGCCCACCGGGTGGCACGGCGTCTTTCAAACCGGCGATAGACTAGGCACTAGACTCGTGATTCACGACGCTTCAATCGCTCAAACTCCCAAGAAAGCAAACTAGAATGAAGCTCACTTGGACGTCTTGCGCGGCTTGTGGCGCCGAGTGGGAGGCGCTCGATCGCTCGATACCGCCGTTCTGTCCGACGTGTGGGAGCGAACGAATCGAGAAGCTGCTCTTTGAAGGACAGAAGCGCGCGAGCGACATGACGCGCGTTCCGCGTGAAGAGCGCATTGTCGGTCTGGGATTCATCCTCGGATTGGACGCGCTGCGCTCCGCGAAGGAGAGCGGCGAGTGGGCAGAGCGCCTTGGCGAGGGCGCCGACCCGAACGATCTGGAGGCCGAATACTGGTTGGGGCATCACCGCAGCAAGCTCGTCGCTTCACTCGAGAAGGAGGGTCTGCTCCTCGACGAGACAGAAGAGGACGCGGCGGCAACTGCGTTTCGTCGCGGATGGGACTGGGCCGTTGGCCCAACACCGTCCACACGTTGACCCCTACTCGACGGAGTTCGTCGAACGCGTGCGAGACCCTGCCGGAAGGGGGGAGTTTCTGCCGGTCGGCGGGTCGTATTGATTGGAGCTTCCGAAAAGGAACGCGACTCCCCCTTGGAAGAGGAGCGCATTGAAGGCCTTCGCGTTCGGCCCGACGTCGCCCGTCGCGACGGTCGGAATGCCGACGGCGAACTCGGGCAGGATTCTGACGCCTGACGAGACGCGAATCGCGAATCCGATCGAGCCTCCAACGTAGAAGACGTTGATCGTCGAGGAGCCGCTACCCGAGCTGCTGCTACCCCCACCGAAGACGACCTGGTCGACGAGGCGAGGTCCGAGGACGAGCTCATGACCGCCGAAGTCGATCCCGACGAGGACAGGCAGGTGGAACGACAGAGCGCCGAGGAACGCGCTGGTGCCGCCGCTGCTGCCTCCATATCCGATGAATCCTACGGCCGGCGCGAGCGAGAGATTGACGCCGCTGTCCATCGAGGGCGAGCGAATGAGCCCGAACTTGCTCTCGAGCGTGATGCCGTTGAAGCCGAGCTTTCCACCGAGCTCGATATTGTCAGTCACGCCAACGCGGACGCCGCCCTCGAGCAGTGGATACGCCAACGTCGCCGTCTGGGTGCGGCTGGTGCCGTTGGGATTGGGCGTCGTCGTAGTCGCCGAGCCGCCGCCCCCTCCCGGTGCGACCCAGCCTTGCACGGCGCCTTGATTGAGCGTGCGCGCAAGCCCGAAGGTCGAGAACGAAGCGCAGCCGCTCAACGTACCGAGCAGTCCCATCGAGCAGATTAGCTGCTTTTTCATCATGTCTCCCGAACAGGTGTCTATCGAGACGACACATGCGACCATACGCGAGCGACGTTGTCCAATCTCGTGCCTACTAAGAGGAGTTCACAAAAAGATCGGGAAGATCAGTGATGGCGATGAGGTTCGGACCCCAATCCCTACTTCCTGATCTTTTGATCCTTTGTTCCACCCTCTTCTCACGTCGACCTCGAGGTGCTTGCCGTCCGTCGAGGGAACGAACTGCACGAGCATGGGCAACGACTCGGAGCCCTGAAAAACGGACTACAGCTCGATCATGAGTCCGTCCGTAGGCGCGCATTGGGCCAAGAGCGCGACGAGCGGCTGCTTTTCTGCTTCTGTCCAACCGATGTCAATCTGCCCGAGGATCGCGACGAGCATAAGACGCTCTTCCGGTGAGACCAGGCTCGGGCCCTTGTCGCCGTGCATCCACTTGGGCAGGCCGTGATCATGGCTGAACATAGCCTTGAGAGCGTCTCCTTCGGATCGCGTTGGCGCGTCTCCCACGTCGATCGACGCGATGCTCTTCTGCTCAATCGCGGCCGTCAAGAACGTACTCGCTTGCGCGAATGTGGTCTCGACCGCGCCGAAGATTCTGTACTTTTTCTTGCGGACAATCTCGACGCCATCGAGAGCGCTCGATCGGAAGAACGGTCGCAGTGGAGACCGGCTGCGATCGTTGCGGGCCTCTTCGAACGCCGCCTTCACGGTCTCCACGAACGGCCAAGGCACCCGTGAGACGAGGACGATCTCGCTCACGCCTTGATCGCCTTCGCCGCTTTGAAGCGCGCCCTGAGTTTGGCGGCATATCCGTCTTTGTTCTCTTGTCGCGGGCGCGAGATCGCTAGTGCGTCCGCGGGGACGTCTCGCGTGACGGTGGTGCCCGTCGCGACATATGCACCTTTGCCGACCGTGACTGGAGCGACCAATTGAGAGTCACTGCCAATGAATGCGTCGGCCTCGATTGTGGTGATGTGCTTCTGCACTCCGTCGTAGTTGCAGAAGATGGTTCCCGCTCCGATGTTGGCGCGCTCGCCGATCACGCCGTCTCCGAGATAGGCCAAGTGATTCGCCTTGGCTCCGGCGGCCATCTTGGTCTTTTTGGTCTCGACGAAGTTTCCCACGTGCGCGTCGGGGCCGATGTCGCTCTCGGGTCGGACGTGCGAAAACGGGCCTATTTGGGCCCTCGCGCGCACCACGCTCTTCTCCAAAACGGAGTAGGGTTTGATCGTCACGCCGTCCCCGACGACCACGTCCGTGAGCACGCACCCGACGTCCACGTGCACACCCGCGCCGATCTTCGTCGCGCCGCGCAACACCGCGCCTTGATCGATGACCGAGTCCGCGCCGATCTCGACACCGTCCTCGATGCGCACATTCGCGCGAATCGTGACTCCATTGCGTCTGTGAGCATCTGCAATGCGATTGAGTAATGAGCCTTCGGCCTCTGCGAGCTGCACGCGGTCGTTGATGCCCGCGAGTACCGAGGCGCGCGAGTCCACTGCGTGAAAGTGCTGGGTGCGCATTGCCGCATAAGCGACAATGTCTGTCAGATAGAGCTCGCCTTGAGCGTTGTTGGGCTGGAGCTTACCGAGCGCCTCTTTCATGAACGCGACTGACGTGCAGAAGATGCCAGGGTTGATCTCGGTGATGGCACGCTCGGCGTCGGTGCGGAGATCCTTGTGCTCGCGGATCTCGATGACGTTTGCGGCGTCATGGATGATGCGCCCGTAGCCCGTCGGGTCCGAAACTACGCACGTCGCGAGCGCGTTCCCCTGGACGGCGAGCACCTTGGCCACGTCGGCGGACTCGAGCAGCGGCACGTCTCCGTAGAACACGAGCACGCGACCGTCGTGTTCTATGGTGTCGACTCCGTAGCGAGCGGCGTGCCCCGTTCCCTTTTGGGTCTCTTGTACGACCGCGCGCACGTGATGGTCCGCGAACGCGACCTCGAGGTAGCGCGTGACCAAGTCGCGCCCGTGTCCGACAACGACGATGACTTCCGTGCATCCTGCATCGATCGCTGCGCGCACCGGGAAGTAGACCAAAGGCCGACCCGCGAGCGGGTGCATCACCTTCGGCAGCGTGCTCTTCATACGGGTGCCCTGCCCCGCTGCGAGAATGACGGCAGACGTCTTGGACATGCGCTGACTAGTACACCAGAGGAGACGTCACCCAAACCATGCGCGTGTTCATGCCGCTAAATAGGCTCGCTAAGGGTCGGGCCTGCGGACTGTAAGCATGCTTACAATCCGGCTGGTTCCGGCGAGGCAAGGTCGGGAGGGGCCCACCGTGGCCTGGGCCTGGTGGCTCGTCTTTCGATGGCGCGGCGCGTCATTCGCGGGTCGTGTTCGTGTCCAATGGGAGGCAGTAAGATGGACCCATGCGCCGTCTTTCTCTGTTTCACAGCAGCCTGGCGACAGGATCGCTCGTGCTCGCCGCTTGTTCGAATGACTTCGACACGACGCACGTCCCGCCGGTGCGTGGCAGCATCGGAGAAGAGGTCTATGGCATCTTCTGCGACCGCGTCTCGGGTCAGTCGCTGCGCGAAGACCTCAATGGCGCGAGCTTTCACGCGGTCTGTCACAAGGTAGGCGGCAGCTACGCAGACTCCGTGGACGAGGCGCGATTGCCGCCTTTGACGGCAGACGCAGTCGACGTGAACGGAAAGCCCGTCTCCGTGGAGAAACAGAAGTCCGACCGCGAGCACGCGTTGGCGCGCGTCAAGGCGCTCATTCGCCGTCGACAAGATCTCATTGGCGCGATTGACGCCACGTTCCCCGACAGAGCGGTGCCGATCAAGGATCTCACTAATCCCGATCCGACCAAGAGTTGCAACGCCCCGGCCGCGAGCGGCGAGGGCAAGCTGGGCAAGCAGATGGCGGACATGATGAGCCGCTTCATGGCGCTCTACAATGACGGCACTATCCCTCAATCGACCGAGTCGCTCGGTGAATTGATGAATGCGATTCAAGCTTCGCCCGATGCTCAGGCGGCGCTAGCGCGCTTCGGGTCGCGCCAGGGCTATCGCCCGGTGGATGTCGCGTTCGGCGCAGTGCGCCCGATGATGGCGTATCCGCGCCTACGCGACATGGCCAACGCAACGTTGCGCATCGTCTCGGCGGACTCGAATCCCTACACTTTTAGCCCCAAACTGGACTCCAATGGGCGCCGCATCCCCGAGCCGGGTGCCGCTTATCCGCAGTTCACGCAAGTGCTCGCGGTGCTCCAACAGGAGATGCGGTCCAAGACAGCGAGCCTGGCGCCACCTCCATTGATCGTCAATTACGATCCAACCGCCGTGCGCGACGTACTCTCGCGACCTCGCGACAATCTCGAAGCTTTGCAGCAAGTCCTCTATGCACAAGACCCGGCCTTCGGCGGCGGGACTTCTCGCTATATCGCATTACGCGACAATCGCGGTTATGTGCGAGTGGCCAAGCGGGGAGGCGTGCTCCCCTCCCCGTTCGTCGACAAAGACCAAGACGGTTTGGCGGACGTGGACGACCTCGGTCAGTTCGTCTCTTCCACGGGCACCGCCCCGCCGACGCCGTTCTTCGCTCCGCATTCGGTGGACACTCCGACACGCGACATGTTCGGGCGCGCGCTCATCTCGGCGAATGGAGCGCCGATGTACGACACGCTAGACACGAGCCACTCGTTCGCTGCCGCGCTGCTTGTCGACCTCTACCCGCTCGCGAACCCCGACCCGAGCGCAAAGCACGAGACGCTCATGGACGCGCTCGCGGGCGCGTATGTGCTGCTCGGCGGTCGGGACGGTTCGGCGCTCACGCAGCAGGCGTACGCCGGAGACGCTTCCACGAACAATCAGCTCGTGACGATCGCGTACGACGCCTATCACCCCGAGACCTCTCCGCTGCTCGACCTCGTTTACGCCACGGGCCAAATCATGGGCGATCCATCGGCGGACGACACACTCGCGTATACGAGCAAGCTGATGACCGACCATCCGAGCGAGCTCGCGCGCGTCATCGGGGCGGCGCTCGCGTTCAAGACGACGGCGGACAAATACCCCGAGGCCAAGCTGCCCGCGAAGTCCACGTTCTGGGACGAGATGATCGACGTGCTCACCCAAACAGAGAAGGAGCCCGGGCTCCTCGAGGACGTCTTGCGCTCTTTGTCGAGCGACGCCTCATTGCCGCTCAATACGGTGTTCTCCAACTACATGCTTTATCGAGATCACATCTCGTATGACCGCAATGACCTGAACGGCAAGGCGTGGAACTTCGACACGAACAGCAAGTCCGAAATGACCACCAAGGTGGACCGCAGCAAGGCGGACGTAGGCTTCAATCAGAGCGCAATGCAGCGATTCTTGGCCGCGATCCACGACACGCACCACGTTACGGCTTGCAACAAGGCCGGCGCGGTAGTGCATGCAAAGCTCGGCTTTCTCACTCCCGATATGCCGCTCTTCGGCGGGACCTACAAGGAGTGCGAGGTCTTCAAGCTAGAAGATCTCGCGAAGTTCTATCTGCAGTCCATCATCGGCAAGGCGACTCTCTATCTGCGCAATGACACGCTGAGGAACGGAATCCTCGGCATTGGCTCGGCGACGGTCGGATTGATGCAGGAGTCGAGCGGCATCACCGGCTTCTGGGACGGCGCGGGTAGCAAGACGCTCAGGCCGACTCCGCAGTTCCTCAATCGCCAAGTATTCTTCGATCTGCAGAATGACAGTCCCAACTCGGGGACCAACTACAGGACCAACCGGTTCTTGAAGGACCTGATGGGCCTCCACTCGGTGGGCTCGGTGGTGTGCCCCGAGCGCATCATCGCGGACCCTCTGCCCAACGCCCCGGATGCCTCGTCGGACGGCAAGGTCCACGGGCTGCGTAGCTGCGCCGCGGGAGACTCCATGTACGAGCGGGATCTCGACGCGACAGTGGCTTGGGAGAACTTCGGCTTCTACCAAGCGATGACACCGCTGATTACCGCTTATGCGAACCACAACCGCGAAGACCTACTGCTCGACATGATGGAGGTCTGGTACCGCCATTGGGGCGATGACAAGGTGCCGCCGAGCGTGTGCGACACGACTGGCAACGCGCAGTCCAATCCTCGCTATTGCTCTCATGATGGCGTGCTCGGCTATGAGCCGCTCCTCGCGGACGCACTCGGCAACGGCGACATCATGCCCGCGCTCAACGTGGTCGCGAAGATCTTGTCGACGGACACCGTGCCGCATTGCACGGCGGTCGACGCAACGTCGCACGCGTGTACTGCGTCCGTTCCGTACGACGGCAACACGGTGATGGCGCGGACCGCTCACGGTCTGCTCGATCCCGACCAGGCCAAGGCGGCGGGACTCAAGAACAGGGCGGGCGTCGCGACCTCTCTGCGCAACGACGGCACCACCAACCCTCAGACGACTTCCATCTATTTGTTGGCGGAAGCGCTGAATAGGGACGACGCCGCGTTTGCCGCGTTTCAACCGGATGGCTCGGTTCGACAGGCGCAGTGGCGATCGGCGCGCTCGCAGTTGATGGATCAGTTCTTGGGAGTCAAGGGGTCTGGCGCTCAATCGACCTTCTCGGAGCCCGCGCTGCCGAAGATCGTGCCGGTGCTCATCAACATGCTCCGCGCGCAGGTATTCGCGCACTGCCCAAGCACGTTCACGCCGCCGTACAAGGCGTGTGCGTGGGCCAACAGCGAGCTCGTCAACAACATGTCGGATTCCGTGAAGGGCCCGCTGTTCGCAGGGCTCGTCGATATCGTCGACGCGATTCGACGCGACGGCGCGGCGCGCGGAGAGCTCGAGGCGCTATTACAATATCTGCTCACGGCGGCGAGCCAGAACGACGCGCTCGCGGCGATGCTCGCGTCCGCCAATGACGTCTTGCAGGTGCTCCGTGACGACAGCAACCTCGTGCCGCTCTTCCACGCGATTTCGCCCGCACTCGCACCCAGCGTGAAGAACGCCGAGGGGCAGTACACGAAGAAGAGCCTCGCGGACGCCCAATTGGCGCTACTCGCGCGCATCAGCGGCAAATATTACGACAAGAACGGCACCGAGATCTGCGCGCAGGAGGTCGACCCCAGCTCGATATTGTCGGCAGTGCTGGGGGACCTCGTGACGCCGGTCAAGGACGCACAAGGGCGGCCCTCGCAGGCGCCGCTAGAGGTCATTCTTGACGTCATTGCGGACGTCAATCGCGCAGACCCCGCAATGACCGACAAGCTCAAGGCCGCTGACTATCGGAGTATCGCAGCGCAGGTGTCGAGCTTCATGCTCGACAAGCAGAGCGGGCTCGAGCAGTTCTACGAAGTCGTGCGACAAGGAACCATCCGCGAATGACGTTCAATGCAATGCGCGACGCGGCGCTCTGTTGCGCCGCGGGCGCCCTCGCGTTGCTGCCGTCGCGCGCAAACGCGGGAGGCCTCTACTTCTCGGACCGCGGCGTACGTCCGCTCGCGCGCGCCGGCGCGTTCGTCGCAGGGGCCGACGACCTCGGCGCCATTTGGTACAACCCCGCGGGTCTCGCAGACGCCGGAACGAGCTTCATGCTCGACGCCTCGTGGCTCAACTTCAGCGCAGACTTCTCGCGCAGATCGCGCGTCGTGGACTCGGGCGGAACCGTGCGCACGTACGACTTCCCGAAGGTCACCGGAACCACGCCTTTCTTGCCGATTCCGACGATCGGCTTCTCGTACAACTTCGGTGATTTGCGGAAGGGCGAGCGGAACAAGCCGTGGACGTTCGCGATGGGCGTCTATGCCCCATACACAGCGATCACCAGCTTTCCGACGACTGCCGACAATCAGCCGGCACCGTCGCGCTATTCGCTAGTGTCTTTGGACGGCTCGTTGTTGATCATCGTGGGCGCCTATCTCGCCTACAAGCCAAACCCGCAGTTGGCGTTTGGCGTCGGAGTGTCCGCGCTCGTGGGTACCTTTCAGTCGCAGGTCGTCTTCAATACGAACCCGTCAGACCGTACGTTGAGCGCGCCTGAAGACCCCGCGTATGACTCGCTCAGTCAATTGAAGGTGGGTCCAATTTTCTCTCCTAGCGCCAACGCCGGCGTGACGTGGACACCGGAGCCGCACGTGCGATTGGGGCTCTCGGGGCAATTGCCATATTGGGTCAATGCGCCCGCCACGGTGAGCGTGAAGCTGCCGTCCGCGGCGCCGTTCGACAACGCGAGCCAGCAGGGCAACGACGCGCGCGTGAAGTTTCGATTGCCGCCGATCGTTCGCTTGGGCATCGAGGCGCGGCCCATTCCCGCGCTGCGCGTGGAGCTCTCGTACGCACACGAGTTTTGGAGCATGCACGACACGATCGACGTGGTTCCGCAGAACATTGCGCTCGTCAACGTCACGGGCTTTCCGAGCCCGTTCCCCATAGGCAAGATCACGCTCGCCCGCAATTTTCAGGACTCGAACTCGGTACACCTCGGCGGCGAGGGTCACGCCGACTTCTTGAGGGGCGCCTACGGCCTCGACATTCGCGCGGGCGTCGCGTTCGAGCAGAGCGCCATCCCGACGGCGTTCCTGTCCCCATTGACCGTGGACATGAACAAGGTGACGGTCGCGATTGGCGGGGCGATCCACATTGGTCCGCACTGGCGCTTCGACCTCTCTTACGCCCACCTGTTCGCATTCGACACTGAGGTCTCGCCGGCCGAGGCCGCGATCGGACGAGTCAATCCGGTACACGGTAATCCGGTTCCCGTCGAAGCGGTCAATGGTGGTCTCTACTCCGCGAGAGCAGACGTATTGGGCGTAGGCCTCAATTATCGGTTTTGACCGAACTTCCGACATAGTCGTTCGTGGCGAGGCTCGAACAGTCTGTTCACGATCGCCCGAACCAACCCTGCGCTCGCGGCGACGCGTGGCACGACTCTCAGTCGATCCGTGAGCGTGCACGTGTCGGGCGACAGCCCCAGTAGGGATCTTTCGTGCCACCAGCTTCGTTGCAGCAGGGACCACGATCGCTCAGGGAAGCTGCGGCCGTTCTCCTGCTCGCCACCGTGAGGTGGTGACTGTCGAAGGGAAACACGCCTAGTGCGCATAGCGTGCTGACGAACGCCTCTTGTTCGAGCGGCGCGTCCGCGATCGTCTTCTGCGCACGCTCACGCGGAACGCTCATGCGGACCCAAAGCGAGAGCTCGAAGTTCACGCCGTCCATCGACACTGCATGCGCCCACACGCGCTCGACGCTGGCGCTCAGCTTCGAAGTGAAGGTGAGATCGATCTCGCGACGCACCGTCAGCGACCAGTCTTTGCCAGAATCGACAGGCATCTTGCCCACCGCGCCGACGTCTGGCGCATCCGGGCCGGCGTCTCGCCCGACGAAGCCATGAACTCTTCATTGCCGGGCGCGTCGGAGGCCGCGTCGGTTTGCGGGACGAAGACGGAACCCACCATGCTCGTACCGCATGCGACAGTCGTCACCGCCACGCCCACCGAGACGGTCGCGACCTTCAAGAGAAAGCACTTCTGCCGCATCAGTCTTTGCCGGAGTCGAACGGCACTTTGCCGACGGCGCCGACGTCTGGAGCATCGGGGCTCGCGTCCGACGAGTCACTCCTCGCGGCAGCGGCATCTGGAGGAACGGCGACGTCTCCGATGAAGCCTGTCGACGAGCACGCCATGGGCTCCACGACTCCGAGCGACACGGCGGCGACGCTCAGCAACATCCTCTTCGCGCGCTTGGTTGCCATTGCCGCGAGAGTAGACGCGAACAGTGCTAAAATCGGGGCATGACTCGACGTTGGATCCGCACGGTGACCTTGCCTCTGTTCGCGTTCGTAGGTGGTTTGTTTGCGCAGCTGTTGACGGGTCAATCGGCGGACGCCTCTCCACAGACCGAGAGTCCGTACTTCGTGATGGGCCAGCTCGGGCGCATCGTCGCGGAGATCGAGAATGAGTACGTCGATCCGGTCGATCGCCGCAGACTGCTCGAGGGCGCCGCGAAGGGAATGGTCGCCGAGCTCGATCCTCACTCGAGCTACTTTGCGGGCCAGGACTACACCGAATTCACTCAGCAGACCGAGGGCCAGTTCGCGGGTGTAGGCGTCGAGGTGGACGCGCGCGCGGGAGTCATCACCGTCATCGCGCCCATCGAAGGCGCCCCGGCGGACCGCGCAGGCATCAAGTCCGGCGACAAGATCATCGGCATAGACGGCGCAAGCGTGCACGACACGGCTTTCGACAAGCTCGTACGCAAGATGCGCGGCGCACCCAACACGCACGTGAAGGTCACGATCCAGCGCGACGGCGTCAAAGAGCCGATCACGTTCGATCTCGTGCGCGAGGTCGTCCACGTTCGCAGCGCGCGCGGCAAGATGCTGAAGGGTGGCATTGCCTATCTGCGCATCAATCAGTTTCAATCGCAGACCCACGAAGAGCTGTTGAAGGTCATTGCCAAGTTGCGAGAGGGCAATCAACCGATCAATGGCGTATTACTGGATTTACGAGCAAACGGCGGCGGGCTCGTCGATCAAGCCGTGGGGGTCGCGGACGAGTTTTTGTCGAGCGGAACGATTTACACCGCGCGGCACCGCGGTCAGGTGGTGGAGGAGGTCTCCGCGCACGCTGGCGGCGCGCTCGACGAAGTGCCCATTGTGATCTTGGTGAACGAGTGGACCGCGAGCGCCTCGGAGCTCGTCGGCGGCGCGCTGCAAGACAATCGGCGCGCGCTCATCGTCGGCGTGCGATCCTTTGGAAAAGGCAGCGTTCAGAGCATCATCGACCTCCCCGGCGGCGACGGCATGAAGCTGACGACCGCGCGCTACTACACGCCGAGCGGTCACGCGATCCAAGCGGACGGGCTGCACCCGGATATCACCGTAGCGCCCTCGGTTGCGGCAGACGGAGGCATCCCCATCGTGCGCGAAGGCGACACGGAGGGCGCCCTCCCCGGAGAGGGCTCGCACGAGCAGGATGCTGGCGTGGTCGTTCACTACACGACGGACGGGGGGGCGCTCAACGATGACGACCTCATCGACGTCAAGAAGGTCCCCACCGACCCTAGCCAGGGCGCGGACCCCGTCCTCAAAGTCGGGTATGAGACTCTGCGTGATCGATTAGTGGGTAAAGGACCGATTGTGAAGTAATTCGATTGCCGACGTAGAGGCCTCCGCCGCCGCTACCGCAGCATCCGCGGGCGAGCCAGAAGTGCTGCTGGCCCTGATCGAATTCGTATGCAATGTAACCGCCGCTCATCACGTCTCCGATGAGAGAGTCAGGGGTCGGTTCCCGCTCCTTCATTGGAGTCCATCCGAGCGGTGCGAGCGAGTCCGATAACGCATAGTCACGGTCCGGTACCAGCCATTTCAGCCGACTTCGTCCCTGACCATCGGCGAACCATGCTTGCGCTTCGGCGTCCTGACTGACGTGCACATGCGTGCCGTCGTCCCATGCCCTTTCGCCGCGAGACAGCATGAGCATTGTCGAGATGCGCGTGTAATCGCTGGAGAGCGCGAAGACCGGCGTCGGAATGCCCGGCATCGCCTGAGACCACACTCCCAAGATCGCAGTACCGTGAAAATAGATCTGCACGCCCAGCCAGTCGCGCAGCGCACCGAGGCCCGTCTCCACGTTCGCGAACAAGGTGCCGGACTCGGAGGATGCAACGCGAAGGTAGAGTTCATTGCCGCAAGAGTCGGCTTCGACCAAGCGACTCGCGCCATCGAAGAACAGCTTGTGCCCGACGCGCGGCGAGGCCTCTGGACACCCACCGATGGGAGAGCGCCAGAGCACATTGAGCGCCGAATCGAACGCCACGAGCTCGTTCTCGCAATTGGCGAACAGTCGCGTTCCGGCGCGCAGGATGGTGTCGCACGAGAGGCTCGCGCGGCGAACGATTGCGCTCGAAGCCACATCCACCTCGGCGAGAAGTGGCCGCGACACACCCTTCGGATAAGCGATCGCGAACACGGTGCCCTCTGGGTGCGCGGCCGTCGGTAGCGAGCCTGGCTCCGCTTCGCCGACCTGCGCGCCCGCTGGCGCCACGAGGTGCGAGTGCACTTTGATCTCCACCGCCATCGCGTTCGAGGCAACCATCGTGAGACACACAATGAGAGTCGACGTTCGTCGCATGGCGTTCACCGAAACCTGTAGACGCCGTGGAGGTTTTCTCCCGCGGGTCCGTTGGAGGTCACCTCGAAACTAGGAGTCTTGGTGCTGTTGCGCACGTTGAGCTCTGCCCATTCGTGGCTCGACTCGTTGTAGAACCACGTGTCTCGTCGAACGCCACCGAACGCCTCGCCGGTATCCATCGCGCCCCAAGAGGCGTCGACCTGAATCTCGTGAACCGGCCCACCTTTCAAGAAATCGGTCGCGGAAGCACCGTACTTTGCGCCCAGTTCGTTGCAGCGCTTCGCGTCGCACGCCTCATTCGAATAGACGACTGCGCGGTGACCGACTTCGCCTGGCTGCGGTGAATCGAGGCAGAAGACGTCTCCGGTCTTGGCGTTCGACGCAGTGACGCGCGACAAATGGGGGTTGCTGTCCGCAGTCCCGAAGTAGTCAGTGCCTGGTACCGGAAGTGTGAACTTTCCAACGACGATGCTGACGTCCGACCAGCTCTTGCCATTGGCCTTCATCGCCGCGCCAATGACGTAGTCGGTGCAATCGATGCCGATGCCGTACTTCCACTGCATGTCTTTGATTCGTGTCTGTACGTCTCCTGGCCCGCTCGGGAGCTTGCCCGCCGTGATGAGCGCCTGCGTGACAGTGACGAGCTCTCGCGCGGTGGGTGCGCCCATCAGCGCGTGCTGAGGAGAC
>JAYVYD010000083.1:0-20578 GCA_043784605.1 Myxococcales bacterium
TCCCGAAAAGCACGCCGACCAGCGGAAGCACCATGACCATGCGTGCGGTCGCGGCCGGAGCGGCGAGCGCGGTCTTCAGGTCTTGTTGGTTGTGCGCGATCTGCCTCTGGGCGATTGGCGGCGGTGATGCCACACGCAAGGATCAGCTCGGTATCCAGGTCGCTCGCGATGTGTCCCTTGTATCGGTTGAATCGCTTCGACTTGCTCTTGCGCCCGTGACGCATGTCGTTGTCCTCGACCGACACGCGCCGGTCCACCGCGGTGCCCTTGCCAATACGCGGCTTGTTGTCGGGCGGGTCCGGCTCGAGATCCTGTTGGCGCAATGGCTGGAGTGTCGCCAGGGGCTCGGCGAGCGGCGATTCTGCCACTTTGGAGCCGAATTCCTTTGCAATCCATTGTTCGAGTCGGTCGAGCTGCTCCACGAGGGTCGCAATCGCTGACGCCTTCTGCTCGCGGTCACTCCATTCGATGTCGAGTGCCGATTTGATGCTCGTGTCCACGAGCCATGGGGACCCTTCGAGCGCCGCGTAGCTCATCGCCTGACCGGCGTACTCGTCATCGTGAGTTGTGAACGCGACTCGCTTCTAGGAGCAATCGCAGCGGATGACGACCTTGAGCGCCTTCTCTTTCGTGGCGTCGCCGAACGTCTCGTAGGCCTTCATCATGTCGTCGACGCCCTCCTTCTCGGTCCACCCCTTTGCCATCCTTGCTGTTCACAGAGTGGGTGGCCCCCAAACTCCTTGCCACCTCGAGACGATGATCATCGAGGTCGATCATGATGATCTCTGCTGGCGAAAAGAGGCAGCAGAGCCATGGCCGTGAATAACTTCATTTAGACGAATGTGTATCGGCGACGAGAGTTTCTCGCGCTCCTGGCGATGATTCTTCGCACACCCAAAACACGACAGAGCTGACAGCGAAAGAACACGCTTGGCTCATCGACATACCCATCTCAGCGGGAGCTGAGCGCAGCTCGGATCTGCGCCGGCGTTTTTCGGCCCGCGCGGCGAGCTGCGAGCTTCTTTGGCTCGATGGCGCTGGAGTCCACGAAGAGCCGAACCGTCGGATTGTCCGAAGCAAAGAACTGCTCGGGCGGCCCCTCCGCGACGAAGACTCCGTTCTCGAGAAGCATGACGCGATCCGCGATCTCGTAGGCCGTGGCCATGTCATGAGTGATGACGAGGGACGTCACGAGGAACGTTTCGCGCATCTCTTCGATCAGATGATCCACAGTGCGAGACATGATGGGATCGAGACCGGTCGTCGGCTCGTCGTAGAGGAGGATCTCGGGTTCGACCACGAGCGCGCGAGCGACGCCAACGCGTTTGACCATTCCTCCCGAGAGCTGCCCCGGCAATTTGTCTCGTGCGTCGGAGAGAGAGAGAGCCTCGAGCTTGGCCATGACGCGACGCTCGACCTCGGCCCCGCGAAGGGCCAGCTCTTCGCGCAATGGGAACGCGACGTTGTCGAACACGGACATCGAGTCGAGCAGAGCCCCATTCTGAAACACGAGCGCGAAGGTGTGGCGGGCCTTCAGAAGCGCGACCTCGCCCAGCGAAAAAATGTCGACGCCGTCGATGACGACCCGTCCCGAATCTGGCTTCTCGAGGCCCAAGATCTGGCGAATGAGCGTCGACTTTCCCGCGCCGGATCCGCCGACGACGACGAGCGTCTCACCACGGTCGACGTGCAGCGACACGCGGTCGAGAACGACCTTGTCATCATAGGTCTTGACGAGATCTTCGACGATGACGAGCGGCGGCTCGGCGGCGCTCATCTCAGTGCGCCGATGCAGGGGCAATGGCGGCGGTCGACGGATTCCGGCCGGACTGCGACCTCTGTGCACGCTGCGATGGCCTGGCGCGTCGCGACCACGCCCGTTCTCGCGCACGCCCGGCGGATAGGCTGCAATCTACCGAGGGTCGCCCGCGTTGGTTCACGGGCCATGCGGCAACCTCATACAGAAGACAGTGCCGGGCGCCGCATCCTCGACCCAGATCCGGCCGCCGTGGGCCTCGACGGCGAGCTTGCAGAAGGTGAGGCCGAGCCCGCGACCACCGCTGTCGACGAGCCGCTCGCCGACCTCCACCTGCACGAACGGGTCGAAGACTTTTTCGCGCATCTCTGCGGGGATCCCGCTCCCCGCGTCAGCGATGCGAACTTCGGTCCCTCCGGAGATGCGCGTAGCCGTTATGTGGATCGATGTCTCGGGCGGCGCGTAGCGGATCGCGTTTTCGACGAGGTTGGTGAGAGTGCGTCGGAGGAGGTCTTCGTCGACGTGAATTCGATCGGCGGCGATCGAGGTGTGGAGCTGCACCTTCCGGCTCTCGGCCGCGACGCCAAGCTCTGCGAGGATCTCCGCTACCATCGAGCGCACGTCAATATCCGTCCGCTTGGGTGAGAGCTTTCCTTCGTCGCCTTTGCTGAGATCGAGCAAGTTCAAGATCATGCGATTGAGCTGCCGCGCCTCGGTGCGGATGTGCGCTGCGGACTCGCGCGCCAACTCTGGAAGCCCTCGGTCGCGACACAGGATCTGCGCGTGAAGATCGATCGAGTTGACGGGATTCTTCAAGTCGTGGACGACGAACGTCATGAGCCTCTCTTTTTGGAGCCCCAGACGCAAGAGGTCGTCACGCTGGTGTTTGAGCAGGTCGTAGTGCTCGCGAAGTTCGACCCTCATGCGCCGCAACTGGAGCATGGTCTGCACACGCACGATCAGCTCCGTAGGGCGGACTGGCTTCGTCAGAAAATCGTCCCCACCTGCCCGAAGTGCGCGATCGAAGGTGTCGACGTCGCGGAGCGCAGTGAGGAAGATGAGCGGCGTCTCGCGACCGCGCGGGAGCGCCCGGATCAGCTCGCACACGGCGAAGCCATCGACCTCGGGCATGCGGACGTCGAGGAGAATGCAGTCTGGAGACTCTCGTTCAAACGCCGCGATCCCTTCGGCGCCACCGTTGGCGAGAACGACGCGGTAGCCTTCATCTTCGAGCGTGTTGCGCGCGAGCGAGCGGTTCGCTTCGTTGTCGTCGACAACCAAGACGGTGCTCTGAGGCTTGGCTTTTTCTCCCATAGGCTACCGGGCGAGAAGAGTCTCGATCGCGTCTTCTAGCTCGGCGGCCTTCACCGGCTTGGTCAGGTAGCGATAAAAGCCAGCACGCTTGCCGCGTCCACGGTCCCGCTCGGATGCCGCGGCTGTCAACGCGATGACCGGAATGCGCCGTGTTTCGGGCCGGTCGCGAAGAATGCGGAGCGCGTCAAGGCCGCTCATCCCAGGCAAGTTGATGTCCATGATGATGACCTGCGGCACTCTTCCACGCGCGAGTTCCACACCCATCTCCGCAGTGGGCGCCGAGATTAGCTCGATGCCGTCAAAAGTACTGAGCAGATCCTTCATGAAAGTGACATTGGCTGGGTTGTCCTCCACATAGAGAATGAGACAGCGTCGCTCACCATCCAAGCGAACGTCCTCGCGAGCCAGAACGGGTATTGCGATCGACTTCACATCGGAAGTGTGGACCGGCATCTCTACCCAGAACTCCGACCCCTTCGATAGTTCACTCCGGAAGCCAACACTGCCCTGCATGAGTTCGGCGAGACGCCTGCTGATGGTCAGCCCAATCCCCGTGCCTTCGATGGGCCCGGTCTCTTGCCCAGCGCGTTGGAACGGCTGAAAAAGCTTGTCCTGCTTCTCCGGGGCGATGCCCATCCCAGTGTCGGCCACGGTCACACGAACCGACTCGGGATGGACGGCGAGCATGAAGGTCACGGTGCCGCCCGGCCTGTTGTACTTGATGGCGTTGGACGCATAGTTGATCAGGATCTGAACAAAGCGTGTGCGGTCCGCGGCAATCATCGGAACTTCCGCTGACGTCGGCGTGATGGTCATGCGAATGCCAGCGCGCGTCGCCGTGAACTCCAGGGTCGTGTTCACTTCACGGAGGACCGCCATAACATCCACCTCCTCCGTCGAAATCGATACGGCGCCGGCTTCTATGCGCGAAAGGTCGAGGATGTCGTCGATGAGGCGCAAGAGATGTTCGCCCCCTTTGAGGATTTGATCGACGCGTTCGATGTGACGGACCGACAACGGCTCCTTCTTGTCTCGTTGCAGGAGCTGAGCAAAACCGAGGATCGCATTGAGCGGAGTCCGTAGCTCGTGGCTCATCGACGAAAGAAACTCGCTCTTTGCAGCACTACCCATCTCCGCGGCGTTGCGTGCAGCTCGCAGCTCCTCGGCTCGTTGCTCGTTGCCCGTCAGATCCCAAATGGTCTTGACGAGCCCACCCTCCGCGGTTCGGCGATCGATCACGCGCAAGCTACGGCCGTCATGCATGCGGACGTCGAAGGTGCTGGTCGGCTCGCGACGTTGCACGAGACGCTCGCCACGAAAGAGGTCTCTTTCGGCGTCGTCAGCGAACTCGATATCCACCAACCAGACATCGAGCAGTTGCTCGTAAGTCATGCCCACGAGAGAACCGTTCACCGCCTCGCCGACCATATGCCGATACACACTGTTGCAGAGGACCAGGCGATCATGGGCGTCGAACAATGCGAAGGCATCTTGGATACTGTCCACCGCGCTAGCCAACCGGTCCGCGTTGAGCTTTGCGCCTGCCTCGATGTCCTTGCGCTTGGTGATGTCGCGAATCGCAGCCGAAACGAACATCCCATCGTGGGTGCTAACCGGGCTGAGGCTGACTTCGATCGCCATCTCGGTGCCGTCTGCGCGGCGTCCGAAGACCTCTAGCCCAAAACCCATCGAGCGCGTTTTTGGCTGGGTAAAGTAGCCATCGATGTGTCCCCCATGCGCATGACGAAAACGCTCCGGGATCAGAACGTCCAATCGTTGACCGAGCAGATCCGACCGCGCATATCCGAAGAGCTTTTCGACCTGCAGGTTGACGAAAGTGATGTTGCCTTCCGTACTCATGATGACCATCGCGTCTGGTGCGGTGTCGAGGATCTGGAGGTAGCGATGCTCGGCGTCGTCAGCCTTCATGGGGCAACCTCAAGCAGAACGTCGTGCCGGGCGAGCAGCCTTCCGCCTACTCGTAGCGGCCATGGCCTGGGCCTCGCGCCCTCCAGCTTCACGAACGGGTCGACATTCTTCCGTTTCATTTTTAGTCGGACTCCCAGGTCCAAGCTCCGCGATGCGAAGTTCCGTTCCGCTGCACCCGTGCGTTCGCAGACCGCGAACCCGTCCATCTCTGGCGTGTCAGGACGCTCTCGCTCGAACGCAGCGATCGCCTCGGGACCTAGGCGAGCACGGCGCGGTGCCCCTCGTCTTCGAGTGTGCTCTTTGCGAGCGCACCATTCGCATCGTTGTCGTCGACGACGCCGAAGCCGGATTGGTCTGCAAGGTTTTGGACATGTGCGCTGGCGGGTTCCGTTGGAATTCTTAGCCCTGCCGGCGACAAATAGGAAGCGTGGGGGCGGTAAGACTCGTCTTGCTTGGCGAGGCGACCCACGCCACGAGCGAGTTCAGCTCCCAGGAACGCACGAGCCGCTGTCTCCGCTGAGGAGGCTCCGCGTCACGTGACCACCTTGCTTGGGCGCGCACGCACGACGGTCGAGAGCGCCTCGAAGAGCGAGGTTCGTTGAGTTTCGTCGAGATGGTCTCCCGCCCATCGATAGAGGAGGCGGTCTTCGTTGCGAGAGTGTGCCCGCAGCTCGTCGACGAAGTCGCGCGCGGAGGCGAGCCGCACGGTGTGGAGGTCGAGGGCAACGCCGATTTCGGTCAGGCGCGTGCGGATGTGCCGGTGCTCTCGGATAAGGACGCTAGCGTCTCGTGCGGACGCGCGCTGCAGCGCCGGGAACAAGTAGGTCTCCTCGGCCTCGAGGTGCGCGAGCAGGCCCGACTCGAATTCCGTCCAACCCTGTGCCATGTCCTCTCGATCGTTCGCCTCGAATGCGGCGAGGAGTCGTTCGAGAAGTGTCTCGAGTCGACGGTGGTCGGCGAGAAGGCGATCGCGAATGGTAGCGGGCATGAGCGCTGCGTGGGATTGCATGGGTTCAGGCGGAGCAATACGCATGCCTGAACCTCTCGCCGCCTCACGGCCAAGATGGAGAGAATCATGCTCGCGCGCGCCCTTATACGTTGGTTGCCGAGCTGTCCGTGGTGCGGCCGCTCAGAGCACGAGGCGCGTTCATCCTGAACTTCTCAGCAGTAGTGACAACGCAGGTCCACAGTTCTCACTAGTCCCAAGAAACACCCGCGTTCTCTGGCGCAGTGAGTGCGCACGGGTGCGAAGAGCGCCTTGTCGATGGCTAGTAGTTGCGTCCCACAGACACGATACTAAATGAAGATCGCCGATGGCCTCGTCTTGGCGTTGAAGGTGACTCTCCGCCCAGATATGCATGCCTTTGTCTTCGCGTTGCGAGTGCGCCTAAAAGCTAGACACCACCGCGCCAACTTCGTCGACCCCCCCCACCGCTTCGTGACCGAGGATACGACCGTGGGTGACGGTAGGAGCGTCGCCTTTCAGAATGTGCGGATCGGAACCGCAGATTGTCGTTCTGGCGATCTTCACCACTGCATCGGACGATTCCATGACGGAGGGTTTGGGTTTCTCTTCCCAGGATCGTTTCCCGGCTGAGATAGTCGGCTGGGGACGTACTCGGCGTTCATCCGCAGCTCGAGTGCCCCCGCTCCTACGCGTCAGTGTCCACATCGATGACGCTCGTCACTACAAAAATGCGGGGGGGGGCGACTCACAGCGAGCTACGCACACGCGCCTGAAACCGATTTGCGACGTAGTGGCAGTTCGAAGCCCTCGGAGAGGCAGCCCATGGAACCTTGGGGCGCGAACCGCCGAAATGAATTGCGTCGACTGCCACGTCTCATGCCTCCGTCGACTGCTATCAAGCCGAGACGGCCGCTCCGAATAGCGTCATGAGGAACAGCGCGCTTGGTTGGTGCGAGGATTTCGGCATCGGTCGACAACGATCCTGAGCTCATTGTCTTACAACGATGCGCATGAATGCTGCATCGCATCGCATTCCAATGATCATTCCCTGTCCCAGCTGCTCCGCGAAGAATCGAATTCCGGCAGCGCGAATCGACGCGCGCGCACACTGCGGTGAGTGCAAGGCGCGGCTCTCTCCACCCGACCGGCCGCTCTCGATCTCGTCCACCGCAGACTTCGAGGAGCTGATCCGCGACTCTCCGCTCCCGGTCGCCGTCGACTTCTGGGCCGCCTGGTGCGCCCCCTGCCGCGTGGTCGCGCCGCAGATCGAAGCCCTAGCGACGGCTCGGGCTGGCACCGTCGTGGTCGCGAAGGTGGATACCGAAACGCTCCCGGACGTCGCCGGTCGCCAAGCGATCCGGAGCATTCCGACGATTGTGCTCTTCCGGAACGGGGTCGAGGCGAAGCGGGTGAGCGGGGCGATGTCTGCCGCGCAGCTCGCCGAGGGACTCGCACTGTGAACGGAATGCAAATAGCCGCATGCGCACGCAACCCGTGCATCACCCCTCGAGCGCCATTGTCGGTGCGGTTTGACCGATACGCACCTACGGTGTGAAACACGACGAGGCACGCTTCTGAGGCGGGCCTCCACATGACCGCGCCACCTGGCGATGGACATGTTCAAGGTGCCGCCCTAAGCGGTGGAGCCCGAGGTGCAGGATGTGATCTCGGACAAGGCCGGCTCCGCGCAGAGCATCTTCATCTGACTGACGGATTCATCGGCAGCAAGCTGGACCGGGGAGAGCCGCGGAAGGGCCGCACTTACGCTGTCGAAGCTGCGCAGCGAGCGACGTGCCGCTCGCCCGGTCAGTCTCGGTCCCGGCGTGGACGACCCGATCGCGCTGCGCGCAAGCGTGATTTGGGTGCTGCGTCGGCATCGCGGAGGGTCTCGATTCGTCTTGGCACGGAGCTCGCTCAGAGGGGCTCGGAGGACTCCACATGAACATCGACGTTCCCTATGGAATTACGCGACGACTTCACGGAGTGAAGTTGGATGACGCTCGGACTCGCACGACCAAGGCCCTTCAGGCCGAAGGCTTCGGCGTCCTCACGGAGATCGACGTGCAGGCGACGCTGAAGAAGAAGCTCGACGTCGACATCGCACCGTACGTCATTCTCGGCGCGTGCAACCCTCAACTCGCGCACGCCGCGCTCACGGAGGAGCCGGGCATTGGGCTTCTCCTTCCCTGCAACGTCGTCCTCGCGGTCGACGGTGCGGACGTTATCGTCTCGGCGGCGTCGCCGAAGGCGATGTTCTCTGTCGTCAAGGCGAGCGACAGCATCGCGGCAATCGCAGCGGACGCTGAGCAGCGTCTTCGGCGCGCCCTTGAGCGTATCTGAAGGGCAAACATGACGCATGATCCGTCCGTTCGCGGGCGGTAGGGCATCAGGGCTCGGAGCGCGCCGCGACGGGCGGGCGGGACACGTTGACGGAGACGTCGATGCCCTCGCGCACGCTCTGCGTGACTACGCAGAAGTCCTCGAAGGTCTTCAAGCAGGCGTCCAGCGCTTCGTCCGGGATGGCATCTCGGGGGTGAATCGCGACCTCGATTCGACCGACACGGAGGCGCTTGTGCTCGTTGCGTACGAGCTGAACGCGCACTTCGGAGCGGAGCCCCTGCACGATGATACCGCGCCTCTTGAGGCAGAAAACCAGGCTCGCCGAGAGGCAGTCTCCGATGGCCGCAGCGAGGATTCGCACCGGATTGGGCGCGGCATCGTTTCCGAGAGGTGCGGGCTCGTCCATGCGGAGGCTCGCGTACTCCTCCTTGTCGAAGTCGACGCGGAAGTCGAAACCGTCCACCTGCTCGATCCGAAGCGTAAATTCACCGGCGGGATCCATACCCACAAAAATGCACAGACCGCGCCACGACGCGCCGCACGCCATTGGCTTCGCGTTGCGTCGGCCGTACTGAAGTTTGCGCGACCCGTCTGCCGCTTGGAAGAACGTGGCGAGTTCGCTTTCGCTGACGTTCGAGGGACAGCAGTTCTGCTTCTGTCGCCTTCGCTTTATTGGCGCGGCTGAGGCGTACTTGTACGGATGCACCGCCGCTCGCCGTGCCGGAGCGGAAGGTCGTCACCGAATACACTGCCCAATGCACCCTGAGGTTTGCTCGGACGGCGTGTGGGTTGCTGGGTCGAAGAACGTTTGAATCTGCGCGTGGACCTCCGCGAACAAATCAATGTTCGAGCGCCGAATGGGCACGTCGACGCACCTCCTCGACGTCCGCAGGCGCGCTCGCTGTCAAAGACAAAACCGTGCCGTCGGCGGCCGCTGCCGCTGAGATCGTGATGCCTGGAGAGCCGAGCGGACAAGTGGGCATCGCGTTCTTGGGATCATGAGCCATCCACGCCCGGTGACAGCGACCTCGCTTCTCCACGTCGGCAGGCGCCGGCGCCTGATCATTGAGGTGCAGCACGACGCCGCCGTTCACATCCTCGACGGACTTGGTCCAGCGCATGAGGGGACATCGGGTTTGGTCTTGCGGCGCTACGCCGTCGCAGGCGCGAGCGTAGTCGTCATCGACGGCAGCGGCCGTCGTCGAGGACGCGACGGGTGCGATCGGTCCGCCGCACGCGACGAACAAAGCGAGAACTCCAATCAACGACGACACGACGCGTTTCATGACGACCTCCTGTTGGCCGAACAGACGCTGCAAGACGGAAGCCGCACCTTTCGATTCGTCTCTCGCGGTCTGGCGGCACCGGCAGCGCTGGTGTTTCGGGACGTCGCCGAGCACTTGCTGCATTTCACACGTGCGCACATGAAGTTCGCTTGGTTGTATCGCGCCAAGCTTGCGTTCGAGCGCAGGACTGGCGTGCCTCTTCGTCGAGGGCAACCCGAGGCCGTCATGGTCAGCATACGGTCGTGACCTTCAAGCCGATTTGATGCGGCCGTCCTCCATCTCGTACGTCACGTCGAAGGCGTCGAGCGTGCGGTGATCGTGGGTCACTACGAGGACCGCAGCCTTCTGCTCGTGCGCGATGCGCGCGAAGAGCTCCATCACCGAGCGTCCCCGATCTTTGTCGAGCGCCGCGGTCGGCTCGTCCGCGAGCAGGAGCGTGGGACTGTTGGCGAGTGCGCGCGCGATGGCGACTCGCTGCTGCTCACCACCACTGAGCGTCGCCGGCAGAGCGCTCGCCCGATGGCCAACACCGAGATAGTCCAGTAGCTCGAGCGCTCGGCGCCGTGGGTCGGCGTGGCCGCCGATCTCGCACGCGATCTCCACGTTCTGGGACGCGGTGAGGAAGGGAATGAGGTTGGCCTTCTGAAAGACGAATCCCAAGTATTTGCGGCGAAGGGCTCCAACGTTCGCGATCGGAATGCCGGCGTCCAGGACCAGCTTGCCGTCCATCCAGACGCGACCCACCTCCGGGAGCGAGACGAGGCCTATCGCCTTGATGAGAGTCGATTTGCCCGAGCCGCTCGGCCCGAGGAGTGCCACTACGGCGCCCTTCTGGAGCGATAGCGAGACGTCGTCGAGCGCGCGTACGAGGGTGTCTCCCGTGCCGTACGACTTGCTCACGTGCTCCGCGCGCAAGGCTTCCATCAGCCCTCGAGCGCCTTTCCCGGATCGACCCGGAGTGCGTAGACAACGCCGAGCACGCTGGCGATCGTACTCACGGCGAGCACGAGCGCGCCTACTGCAGCGACGCTCGCTTCGGTCAGCACCACACGCCTTGGGAAGTGAGGGAACGCCTGGCTCCCGATCGCGACTGCGAGCGCATAGCCGACGATGCCCATCATCCACGCCTGTTGAAGCACCATTCCCGCGATTCGAGTCCAGTGCGCGCCCATGAGTTTGAGGACGGCGATGTCGTGCGTCTTGTCCATCGTCATCATGTAGATCACCGCAGCGATCAGCACCGATGACGTGATGACGAGGATCGCGCTGAAGAGTCCGAGCTGCTTGCGTGGCTTCTCGACGACGCCGTCGAGCAGGAGCCGCTTCTCGTCGTCGGTCGAGTATGCCGAGACGTCGGGCCACGTCGAGATGATGTCTTTCACGGCGGCTATGTGCGACGGGTCATCGACCGTGACCAAGACCGCAGCGATTGGAGGTCTTGCGAGCGCAGGGATGCGCCACTGCGGATCGACGAGCAAGTCCGAGAGCGCGGGCTGGGCGTTGCCGAGGTCCGTGGCGAGGAGTCGCTGCACGCGTCGCTCTCGCTCGGTGCGGACGGCGTCAGGCGGCAGATCGTCTCCGATGAGCTGCGCATCCGACGCAGTCGCGACGACCACCGCGTCACCACCCGAGCCGAGCAACTGTCGCGTCAACCCGACGACGTGAAACTGTTCGTCTGCGAGCACGAACGTCGTCCCCACGTCGAGCCCGAGCGAAGCGTCTGCGATGAGCTCGCCATGACCTTGAGAGATCGCTCGCCCTGCGATCAGCGGCAATCGCTCGCCGTGGTCGTCGGGCCAGCTCACGCCGACGAGCGCGAAACGAAGCGATCGGCCCGCTCGCTCGCGTTGCAGGACTTGGTACGTGAAGGAGCGCGCGCTCACGACGTGCGGGTTCGTCGCCACGCGTGACTCGACGCTGGGGTCGAGCCTCGACGCGTCTGCGAACGGACCGCGCGTACCTTGCTGCACGACCCAGACGTCCGCGTGCATGCCGTCGAGCAGGAGCGTCGCGTCGTCCACGAGTCCTTGGTAGATGCCCGCCATCGCGAGCACGACGGTGAACAGCAGTGCGACCCCGAGGCTGGTACCGAAGAAGCGTCCCACGTTCCGCCGCACGTCGAGCAGCGCAAGGTTCACGGGGCCTCCCATCGACGACCTTCGGCCAACACGGCGGTGGACTCGATCGGTGCGAGAACCGTTTCATTCGGCGCAAGACCGGCGGTCACCTCCACGAAGTCGCCGCCATCGAGACCCAGCGTGATCGTCGCTCGTCCGATCCCGCCGGAGCGGTCTACCCAACAGAAGGTGTTCGTCCCCTCGCGCCTCACGAACGCAACGGGGATGCGGGTGACGTCGTGTCGGCGCTCGAGCTCGATCCACACGTCGGCGCGCTGCCCGATCGCGATCCGCTCGGGCACTGACGACAGCAGAACGTCGATCAAGAGCTCGTGTGTCTGACGGTCGGCCTCACGCCCGATCCGGTCGACGCTACCTGCGAGGCTCGGTGAGCCTTGTGCGCCGATACGAATCCGCGCCGCCTGCTTTTCGTGGAGTAGCGGAAGAGCGGCCTCGTCGATCCACGCACGACTCCAGAGCGCGTCCGTAGCGACCACGCGAAGCACCGTCATCCCAATCGTCGCCGTGTCGCCTGGATCGCGCAGACGGCGAATCACGACGCCGTCGAACGGGGATACGAGCACAGCGCGCGCTGCAGTGACGTTGCGCACTTCGACGTTCTGCGCTGCCACCGCGATCTGCTTCTGCGCCTCTTGCCGCGCAGCACGCACGCGATCGAGCTCGGCGTTCGCCAGCGCGAGTTGCTGCGCGGCGAGGTCCAAGTCGCGTGGAGAGAGCGAGCCGGCCTTTGCAAGAGTCTGCGCGCGCGTGTCTTCCCCCTTTGCAAACTCCAGCGTCGCGGCAGCACGATGCTCGTCTGCTTCGAGGCGCGCGATCGCACTACGCGCCAACGAAGCGCTCTCCGAAGCGGTCTTCACCTCGGCGGCGTATTGCTCTGGCGCGAGTGTCGCGAGCACTTGACCGAGCTTGACACGGTCTCCCTCATCGACCCGAATTTCACTGATGCGACCGACGAGGTCAAAGCCGAGCTGAGCCTCGCGACGACTCTCGATCGTCCCTCGCCCGAAGACCGCGTGAACGACGTCTCCGCGCTCGACGGCGGCGGTCCGCACGTTGACAGCCACGAAGAAGCGTTGCCTTACGACCACGGCGATGACGAGCAAGACCGGAAGAACCTTCAGCCCACGAGTTAGCCATCGCCGTCGGTCAGGGGTCATCGGCGCTCTATGATGTGCATCAGGCTAGTATGCGCGCAGGGGCATGACGCTGGCGTCGCGCACGCTTGCGAGGTCGAACCCATAGTCGAGCTCATCGTTGGAGATTTCGCTGAAGTCTATTCCAACGAGGATCGCCCTGAGTGCACGGTGCGAAGTCCGCAAGAGCTATGCCGCGAAGCCTGCGCTCGCAGACACCCAAGACGAGCAACATGGTGAAAGGAACACGCTGAACGATCGGTGTGGCGAGGAAGCGCTTATGAGCTGCCGTGCGAGCAACTCGTGCACTGAACGTAGTGTCGAAGAACTATCGTGCGTGGCTCCCTTGGAGCGCGGCTTTTGCACGCAACCGCAAACCGTGCGAATCGTCGGCGCGCTTTTGGTGTGGATCCGCCAACGAACGAGCCGCTCGCGGAGAACGTTGCGCTGCGTTAGTAGCTCGCCATTCTCCGACGCTTCACATCGCACTCGCGCTCGTTTGCTGCGTGTAGTCGCGCGGTCGTGAACAAGCCAGGGACCGTCATCGCGTGGTCTCGCCGAGGACCGAGCGTGCCCAACTCGCGTACGGCGAGTCCCCACACGCCACAGTTGCGCAAGCGCGCCTCGCCCGTCCCCACCTACGAGTCGAACGGACCCTTCTTTGCACTGAGGGGTCAGCGAGCGAACTACAGGTTCGCGAAACCTTCAACTGGACACCCGCGAGGAACCTATGGGAAAAATAATCGGCATCGATCTCGGCACCACCAACAGCGTGGTCGCGATCCTGGTCGGACGCGAGCCCAAGGTCATCGTCAACGAAGAGGGCTCCCTCATCACACCGAGCGTCGTCGCGTGGGACGCCAAGGGTGGCGTGCTCGTGGGTCAGATCGCCAAGCGGCAAGCCGTGACCAACGCGGAGAACACGATCTTCAGTGCCAAACGCTTCATCGGGCGAAAGTTCGAAGAGGTTGCAGAAGAGATGAAGCGCGTCCCGTACAAGATGACGCGCGCGAGCAACGGCGACACGGCGTTCACGATTCGCGGCAAGACGCTGAGCCCCCAAGAGGTGAGCGCTCAAGTGCTCATGAAGCTGAAGAAGGCCGCCGAGGACTACCTCGGTGAGAAGGTGACCGAGGCCGTCATCACCGTACCCGCATACTTCAATGATGCTCAACGCCAAGCGACCAAGGATGCAGGACGCATCGCGGGTTTGGACGTCAAGCGCATCGTCAATGAGCCCACGGCCGCGGCGCTCGCATATGGCCTCGACAAGAAGAAGGACGAGGTCATCGCGGTCTATGACTTCGGCGGTGGCACGTTCGACATCTCCATTCTCGAGGTCGGCGACAACCTGGTGCAGGTGCTCTCCACCAACGGCGACACTCACCTAGGCGGAGACGATATCGACAATTTGATCATCGACTGGATCGTCGCCGAGTTTCGCAAGACGAGCGGCATCGACGTCGGCCACGACAAGATGGCCCTTCAGCGGCTGCGTGAAGCGTCAGAGAAGGCGAAGATCGAGCTGTCGAGCACGCAAGAGACATCCATCAATCTGCCCTTTTTGACCGTCAACGCATCCGGGCCGGTGCACCTCGACCTTCACCTGTCGCGCGCCAAGCTCGAACAGATGATGCAGCCGCTCATCGACCGCACCATGGAGCCCGTGAAGAAGGCGCTCGCCGACAGCAAGAAGACGGTCAAAGACATCGTGGAGGTCGTTCTCGTTGGTGGCTCGACGCGTGTGCCGATGGTCAAAGAGACCGTGAAGAAGTTCTTCGGCAAAGAGCCCCACCAAGGCGTCAATCCGGACGAGGTCGTCGCGGTCGGCGCGGCGGTCCAGGCCGGCGTCCTCTCCGGCGACGTGAAGGACATGGTGTTGCTCGACGTGACACCGCTTTCGCTCGGCATCGAGACACTCGGCGGCGTGATGACCGTCATGATCCCGCGCAACACTACGCTGCCGTCGCAGCGCAAGGAGACGTTCTCGACTGCGGCCGACGATCAGCCGAGCGTGGACGTCCACGTATTGCAAGGAGAGCGAGCGGAGTCGAAGTTCAACCGCACGCTCGGCAACTTCCAGCTCCAGGGAATCATGCCGGCAGCGCGCGGCGTGCCGAAGGTCGAGGTGACGTTCGACGTCGACACGAACGGTATCTTGTCGGTCACCGCCAAGGACACCGCTACCGGCAAGGATCAGAAAATCACAATCACCGCGAGCTCGGGCCTGAGTGAGGCCGAGATCGCCAAGCTCGTCAAAGAGGCGGCCGAGCACGCGTCCGAGGACAAGGTGCGCCGCGAACAAGTCGAGCGTCGGAACAAGCTCGACAACCTCTGCTACTCGCTCGAAAAGTCACTGCACGCGGCAGACGGCAAGATGCAGCCCGCCGACAAGTCGTCGCTCCAGGCGCTTATCAAGGATGGTCGCGACGCCGTCGAGCAACAGAACGACGACGCCATCAAGACCGTCACCGCGCGGCTGGAGATCCGCGCGCAAGAAGTCGCCAGCGCGATGGCCGGCGGCGCGAGCGACTCGGCGGCAAAGCCCGAGCCCCCGCGCAAGGACGACGTCATCGACGCCGAGTTCGAAGAAGCGCCGCCGAACCCATGAGGGCAATCACATGATCATCTAGGGGGAGAATAACGTGAAATAGTCGCAAAGCTTTACCAAGCTGCTCGAATGTTCCGAGCGCGAGCGATTGGCAATTATCGACGCGCTCCGCGTTTCGCCGACCAAGCGCCGCCCGAAGTGTATGCCGCCCTGCTCTCCGAGGGCATTTATCTGAGGTCGACTCGCACGAGTATCGAGTGCTCGCGGAGGCTTTAGAAAGCTCGAACGCCGTCCGTCAACGGTCTCCACAAGTTCACCACAAGCCGTCCCTCTCGGTCACCGCATCAAACCAAGTATGGACCTGGGACATAACCAGGTTACGCGGTCGATTGCTCGCGGCCCTCGTACGTCGTGTCGACGCCCATGCCGCCGTCGGCTGCCGCTTCGGAGGCGCGAGCGCGACCGCGCTCGATGTGCCAGCCGAGGCTCGCGGACACATCGTCGCGATGACTGGAGATGGCGTGAACGACGCTCCAGCGCTGCGAGAGGCAAACATCGGAGTCGCGATCGGGCGCGACGGCACCGAGGTGGCTCGCCAAGCTCCTTGGCACCAGTCAGCATTGGTGGGAGGTACATTGGAAAGCCGCTTCGTGCGCACGTTGCGCATCGACGCGACGGATCCCATCGAGCGGATCGTCTCGGAGCTTGGTGCGTTCCAGCCGGAATCGTTAGTGGGTTATGCCTCCATGCTCCGCGTGCTCGCCAATGAGCAAATCGCTGGCCGCCTGAATATCTCAGCGCGCGCGGTCATGTCCGCCTCCGAAGTACTGACGACGGAATCTCGCGCACGCATCCGCGCCGCATGGAAGCTCGAGCCATTCGACGTCTACGCGGCGACCGAGCCGGCGGGCGTCGCTTCAGAGTGCTCGCTACATCGTGGGTCTTCATCTCTATGAAGATCTGGTCATCACCGAAATTGTGGACAAAGCCAATCGACCCGTTCCTGCGGGAGTCATCGGCGCGAAGGTGCTGGTGACGGCTTGAGCGAGACCAAAGGCGACTACGACGGTCAGTACTTGTTCGTGAACGACAAGGCGAACGCCCGCATCGCGGTCGTGGATCTGACTGATTTTGCGACGAAGCAGATCATCGCTAACCCGCTCGTCGCGAGCGACCACGGCGGCGCGTTCGTCACGCCCAATACCGACTACGTCATCGAGATTAGCCAATATCCTGCACCGCTAGGCCGCGAGTACGCGCCGCTCTCGGACTCGCAAGACCTCGCCGACGCCGAAAGGCTCGTGTCGGACGGCTGGGCGTTCATCGGCTCGTGGAACACCGAGATGGCGACCGGCGGCACGTTGCAAGGCAAACCAGCAATCGACCTCGGTCGCTCGCTGTTGACTCTCGCGCCGCTGGGGCGGAGCGCAATTTCGTAGCTTGTTGATCGGATGGTTTTGGCACGGGACACGTCGGTCCATTCTCCGCCTTTGCCACACATACTTCGAGGGGGAGCTTGTCTCACGCGACGTTGGCACACAGGGGGGCGAAGTCCCTGGCGCACCCGTTCCGCTCGCTCGAGCGCGCAGCAATGCGTCCACGAGCAGAGCCTCGCTCACTTGGGCGTAGGGACGATTGACGTAGTCGTAGCAATGGATCTCATGAGCCTCTGTCATGGTCATGTGTGAGCACACTGGGGGTGCAGTGAGAGGCGAAGCCGAAAGAGTTGGGTGCGCACAGGTTGCTCGCGTCAATCGTGCGTCGATGCGCATCGACTGCGCAGAGTGCCTCGCTCAACCGGGCTTTCCATCGCTCCGCGGCGCCATGAGGATCGGCGTGTAGACGACGAGGTAGATGAGAAACGCAGTGCTCCAGAGTGCTCCTGCTGCCAACAGTGCGCCGAAGTACCAAGTAGGGGGCGCGAAGAGCGGGACGACCACACGCGCGAACGCAGCTGCGTTCACGGCCCCGAATGCCCACGTGACCGCACTCGCCACGAGTGGCCGCCCCGTGTGACCGAGCGCGACACGCGCCATCATTCCCAGCGTAATCGAGCCCGCGGCGCCAACCGTCAGTGCGTGGGTCGCGAGAGAGCTTGGGACTAGGCCGTTGAAGCCAGCCACAGCGCGGAGCAAGAGCCCTAGAGTCAGCCAGGCATAGCCGGCATGCAGGATCCAGAGGAGCGGTTGCCGAAGCGCGCCCCTCGTACCCCAGTGAACCGCACGCACCGCGGCGAGCACGCCGACGATCCCAGACGCGGTGGCGGCGACTCTGGTGTCTGGGACGAACACGTCGAGCGCAGTGAGCACCCCCATACCTGCGACAGTGAGGACATCGAGCGATGGAATGGAACGGATCGACTGCACGCCGGTAGCGTTTTTGGTGAACATCGGAAAGACACGACCTGCGATGATCAAAATGATCAGCAAGACAACGTCGATGCTGACCAGGCACGCGCGCCGCGCGAAGCCAGCCGTGATGATGTGCAAGGCGTCGAGGTGCACGGCGACGTTCGCGACGTAGAGCGCTCCAAGAACGGCGACCATCAGGAAGTTCCGATGGTTCCTCGTTGCGATAATCGGACGCGCGAGAGTGATCATGAGCAGTGGGATGAACACAAGGTCGACGAGTGCGGGTACCGCGCGAGGAAGTCTCTCTGCGAAGGCCATAACAACGCGGCCAGTGAGCCAGACCATCGAGAGCGCGAGCAGCGGAACTCCCACCACGGTCTCACGCTGCGTCCAATTGCCGACGGCGGTGAGAAGAAAACCTGCGATGACCGCGACGAGGAATCCGAAGATCATCTCGTGTGCATGCCATATCATCGGGTCGAGGTATGGGGGCAGACGTACCGCACCCCCAACAACCAAAAGCCATATCGGAACAATGGCAACGGCGAATGCGGCAGCAAGAAAAAAGAACGGTCGAAAGCCTTTTGCGGCTACGCCGAGGTACGGTCGACAAGCAGGTTCCAGAATTTCACCGTGGAGAGGAAGTGCACCGGACATGGCGGTCACCGACTCTCGTGCAGCGGGCCGTCATAGTATTTCGCGACGGGAACCACAGGCTGGCCACGAAGCTGAGCGAGTACTGTGCGTGCTTCTTCTCCGGCCAGTTCGTCGCACGTGGCATGGAGCGCGCCTGGTCCCTCTTCTAGTAGATTGTGTCGGCCGAGAAGTTCGCGCAGCGAACTGACAATCAAAGAAGTGGGCGACCCGACGAGCAGCTTGGCGATCGCCCCATGGCCCATACGCAGCAAGATCGCGACCGGAAGTGGGCTGCGCCTTTTACGAGCGAAGGGCAAGAGGACTTTCTCCTCCATCGCAATGTGTTGGAGCAGACCTTGCCTAAACTGGGCATAGGCAGTGCCATTGATCGAGCCCCCTGAATCCGAGGCATTCAGCAGACAATCGAGGCGGACATGCTCCTCGACCATGAAGCGCTCGATGGGACCGACAGACGGCGTGGATGAGATCATCTCGAATGGATGCCCACGCAATGTCCATACCCTGCCGCTGCTGCAGGATGCTTGCAGTCCCGGAGCCGAATCGAGAATGTCGGCGCGCGCCTATTGCGCCAAGATGCAACCGGCGCGCGTACGCAACGACACTTGTCCAAAATCAAATCTAGCGGTTTGCGTTCGGTGGACTCTGGCCCATGCAGACCGATACGGAGCTATTTTACAGCCCCAGCCGCCCCCACGCGGGCCCGCCGCTCAACACATCGAAGAGCCCAGCAAAGAGCAAGTACAAGCGCCCGACGAACTACATCGAACAGCCTGATGCAATCGTCATTGGCTCAGGCATCGGCGGGATGGGCATCGCTTCGTTGCTGGCGCAGAAGCGTGGCATGCGGGTGCTCCTGCTCGAGGCAAACAGCGTTCCTGGAGGCTGCACGCACTGCCACGAGATTGACGACTTCGAGTTTCCGAGCGGACTCGATTCGGTTGGCGACATGGATCCTCGCATTGGTCGGGGCGTCTACCGCCCAGCCATCGACTTCATCACAGGGGGCAAGCTCGTATGGACGAAGATGCCGGAGGTGCATGAGACCGCATGCTTCCAGGATGACGTTTACGAGTGGCACTCCTCTCCAGAGAAGAACATCGAGTGGGTAGAGCGGCTCTTTCCTGGCGAAGGAGACGTGCGCGGGTACTACGCTCTCGAGGAGAAGATCGAGTGGTGGGCTACCTCGTGGGCGGCGACCAAGCTCCTGCCCGATTGGGTGCCCGAGGGACTGCGTGAGACCTTCTACCAAGTCGCGGGCGGCAAGTGGCGCAAGTACATGCAGCGCCGAGTCAACCAAGTGTTGCAGGGCGAGCTCGGCTTTTCTGCTCGGCTCGCCGCAATTCTCTCGTACATGTATGGCAACCACGGGCGCACGCCAGAGAACGCGCCGTTCGCGTTCCATGCTGCCAATCTCTTCCACTACCGGTGGGGGGCGTATTCGCCGGCAGGAGGTGCCGGTCAGATCGCCGAGTGCATCGTTCCCATCATTCTTGGAGCTGGAGGGCAGGTCGCGGTCTCATCCCCTGTCGATCGCATCCTGGTGGAGAACGATCGCGCAGTGGGCGTACGCCTCGCAGACGGCACCGAGATCAGGAGCAATCTCGTGATCAGCGATGCATCGGCCTACACGACCTTCATGGAGATGCTCGATCCCGAGGTCTCTGATCGACACCGTTACCGCGCGCGCTTCCTAGACATCGGGCCGAGTCCTTCGCATGTTTATCTGCTGCTCGGTTACGACGAAGAGATCGATCTACCCAAGCAAGTCGTCTGGCACATGCCCAGCTACGAAGGGGTTTCCAAATGGGATCTGTCCCGCGCGGACGATCTCTACAAATCAGAGATGAAGCTGGATGGCATGGGCGAGTATCTGCTCAGTCCTTCGGCGCGTGATCCTCTCCAAGCGCAGCGTTACCCGGGGAAGTCCACGGTCGTCGCGTTGGCAGAGGGGATCCCATCCTGGGTCCTACGCAGCAAAACAGACCCAGCCTTCCGCGCAGACTTCACAGGCGCTGTTACTGAGAATCTGACCAAGGTCGTCCACCGGCATATGCCCCAGCGGAACCTGTCAACGAGTGTGAGACACGCCGGGGTTGAATTTACTGAGCAGCTTGATCCATCGAGACCTCCGGCTCGGGCTTGTTGATCCAGACCTC
>JAYVYD010000084.1:0-26822 GCA_043784605.1 Myxococcales bacterium
CCGACCCTTCGGAACAAGCTAGTCGCGGCGCCGGCTCCGAAGGCGCCGCCCGAGCGTCGCAAGACGCCGCCTCCGCCGGCTCCGAAAGAGATGCAGTGGCAGCGCGCGAACTTCGTCGACACGTTCTTCAAGAAGGGCGCCGAGTTCACTGGCGAGCTCGTGCAAGAGAATGACCGCTTGCGCAAGCACAACCGCGACCTCGAGACCGACAACCTCGCGCTGCGTACCCAGCTGGCGAGCGACGAGGCCATCCGCGATCTCTTGAAGCGAATCGACCATCTCGAGCGCGAGAAGGGCGCACTCCTAAGCCACATCACGGAGGCCGAGGCCGTCTCGACGCGCTTCACCTCACGCTACTCGGAGATGGAAGAGGAGCTCTCGACGCTCGCGAACCTCTACGTCGCCAGCTATCAGCTCCACTCCACGCTCGACCTCCGCCGCGTGGTCAAGCACCTCCAAGAGCTCCTGCAGCAGCTCGTTGGCGCGCGCACGCACGCGATCTACATGTCGGACGCGACCGCGAAGGACCTAGTGCTCGTCGCGAGCGAGGGGATCGATCCGTCGAAGATGGCGCGGCTGCCCATCCAGCGGGACGAGCTCTCTGCCCCGATGATCGAGCGCGCGTTCTTGACCGGCATCGAGATGATCAAGAGCGGCCCGCTCGCGAAGGCGGGCAAGGACAACCCCGCGGCGGTCGTGCCGATGCGCTTCGACGACCGCATCGTCGGCGTGATTGTCGTCTATTCGGTGTTCGAACAAAAGCCGGCTTTTTTGCCAGTTGATCTCGAGTTGTTCAAAATGCTCTCCGCACATGCCGCGTGCGCTCTCACGGGTGCCTTCCTCTTCGCCGCTGCGAATGGCGTGCTCCCCCGCCCCTCCGACCTATTGGCGGCCACCAATGGGACGTAACGAGACGCCGTATGATACGGATAAGGATCTAGGAAACGTTCGATGAGCGCCGAGTACACCTGCCTCGTAGTCGAAGACTCGCCCATGATGCGTCAGCTGTTGGTCTTCGCGCTGTCACGCGTGAAGAACCTACGCGTCGTGGAGGCCGATGACGGCGTCGACGGCCTGCGCAAGCTAGCCGGTCAGAAGTTCGACCTGATCCTCACAGACATCAACATGCCGATCATGGACGGCCTCAAGCTCGTCAAGCGCGTGCGCAGCGACGCCATGCACAAAGACACACCCATCATCATCATCACGACCGAGGGCTCTACAGAGGACCGCCAACGCGCGCTGCAGCTCGGCGCGAACGCGTACATCACGAAGCCTATCCAGGCTCCGCAGGTAATCGCGCAGGTGAAGGCGCTCCTCAAGATCGACGGTTGAAGGCACGCGTCAAGATCTGCGGCGTGACGAACGTCGCCGATGCGCTCGCGTGTGTGGATCTTGGCGTCGACGCGATCGGCCTGAATTTCGTGGCGAAGAGCCCTCGTCGCATCGATGAGGAGATGGGCAAACAAATCTCGGCGGCCGTCGGCTCTCGCGCGTTGGTGGTTGGCGTCGTCGCGAACATGAGCGTGCAGGACATGCGGTCGCTGGCTTTGGTCGTGGGCCTAGGGTGCCTCCAGCTGCACGGCGACGAGCCCCCGAGCTTTCTTCTGCCGCTGCTTCCGCACGCGTACAAGGCGCTGCGGATCGCGGACGCGAGCGACGTCGTGCGCGCAGACCTCTACGGAGGCGAGTACCTGCTCGTCGACGCGAAATCGCCCGCCGCGCTCGGTGGGACTGGCGAGTCGTTCGATTGGGCGCTCGTCACGGAGCTCGCGAGGACGCGCAAGCTCACGCTCGCTGGCGGTCTTGGCCCCGCAAACGTCGCAGACGCGATACGTGCAGTCTCTCCGTATTGTGTGGACGTCGCGAGCGGCGTGGAAGCGCCCGGCAACCCGCGCAAGAAGGACACGGCAAGACTCGAGGCGTTCGTCGCCGCCGTTCGACGCGGCTAGAGCGCGGTCTCGCGGACGATCGCGGCGCGCAGATCCTTGGCGTCCTTCGTCTTGGCGAGCAGGTCGTCTGCCGGCGTGAGGCCTTGGCTCACGAGCGCGACCAACGGCGCGAGGTGAACGCTCTCGTCGTCGCCGTTGGCATTCATCACCGCCCGGCGTCGGAGCCCCTGCACGCCGAGCTCGACCACGCGCTCCGCGACCTTCGCGAGCGGCTTGCCGCGGAACTCCGTGCGCAGACCATCGCGCCATACGCGCGTGCGGAGGTCGGCGATCTCGTCGTACGTCCAATCGCGCGCGAGTGCCTCTGCCTCATCGAGCGTCCGCTCGTCGTAGTAGAGCCCGGCGTAGAGCGCAGGCACCGCGGGCATCAGGTCTTTGCGCTGTGAGTCCGCGCTACGAATCTCGATCGTTCGCTTGAGGCGCACCTCGGGGAAGACCGTGTTCACGTGCAGCATCCAGTCGGCCTGAGTCGCCGCATGTCCAGCGAAGCCGCTCTTCCAAAAGCTGCGAAACGTCTGACCCGTGTTCGCGATGACCTCGGTGTTTCTCTTGAAGAGAAACATCGGCACGTCCAGCGCCCACTCGATGTAGTCGTCGAACGTGCTGTCGTCTGCCCAGATCGAAGGGATGAGGCCAGATCGATCGGGGTCTACGTCCAGCCACACTTTCGCTCGAAAGGAGACACCGCCGTGAGGCTTGCCTTCGTAGAACGGACTGTTGGCGAACATGGCCGCACACAGCGGCGCGAGCTTCATCCCGAGGCGGACCTTGCGCATCGCGTCTTCTTCGCTCGAAAAGTCGTAGTTGCCCTGCACCGTGCACGTGCGGTGCATCATGTCGAGCCCGTGAGCGCCACGCGTCTTCAGGTAGTCCCGCATGACCACGTAGCGAGCCTTGGGCACGTGCGAGAACTGATCGAGCGAAGCGAACGGATGAAATCCGATACCCAGAAAACGCACGCCAATCTCCTCCGAGATGGGGCGGATCTCTTCGAGGTGAAGCGCTTGTTCGTTTGCGACCGCGTGGACGTCTTTTGCCGCCGCCCCAGAGAGCTCGAGCTGACCGCCGGGTTCCAGCGTGACGCTCGCCGCGCCCTTCTTCAGCGCGATACGTGGGCCTCCGGGCTTCTCGAGCTCGGCAATCCACCCGAGCTTCTCCAGCGCGTCGAGCACGCGCGTGACGCCGCCTTCGAAGGGTAGCGGGCGTCCGTCTGCCAAGACGCCGCACTTCTCGGCCTCCGGGCCGATGAGGGCTTTCGCGGGATCGGGCTGGATCGCATCGCGAAATAGCGATCGCAAATCTTCGCGGACGGAAATGAGGTCCTGGTCGGGCTTGGCCAAGGCGGTGGTCACTTTGCTGAGATGCGCGTGCGTTCGAGCCCGTTGCTCGAAGGCCTTGGACCCTACACTACTCTGCGATTCGTTTGCTACGCGCTTGCCTTGGCGAAGCTCGGCCGTGCGGTCTTCTTACGATCGAAGAGACGCAGACGTCGCAACAGCAGATCGAGCACGTAGACGACGACGGCGGCGCTGATGAAGCGGCTCCACAGGTCTTGGTGGTACGTGACGGTCTCGCTGCCCGGGTCGAAGATCGCCTTCGGATCCGGATCGAGCTTGCCGCCCGTGATCTCTGCGGCGCGCTGTAGTGTCTCCACGTCCGGCGCGAGCGCCAGGTACTCGCGCGGATACGGGTTGGTGACGTGACCGTAGCTCTCGGCCATCGTCACGTTCTTGAAGTTGCCCGCACCGTCGTCCACGAGCTTCTCGAGTGACGCGTGCAGCGCGAACGAGCCGTAGCGATCCATCGGGTAGTCGACCTCGTAACGGCCAGGCGCCGTCTGCCTCATCTTGAGGTCTTTGAAGTCTTGCGAAGGCTGCCCGTTGGGCTGCGCCATCTTGATGTTGAGCTTGCCGGCCAACCCGTTTTGAAATTTGTCGTCGCCGCCGATCGCGTCGATCGAGGCCTTGAGGTGACCCGTCGCCGGATCGATCTCGGCGCGCATGTCGAACACCTGGCGCTTCTTCTGCCGCATGCTCTCGCGAATGAGCTGACCCCAGAACTGCCCATATCCGGGCCACTTCAGCCACTCCACGGCCCAGAGGTTCTTCACGTCACTGGTCCACGCGATCGACCAGCCGAGGCCCACGTGCCACCGCGCGAGGATCGGCTCGCCCACTTCGGACTGCAGGATCTCTTGCGCGGGCGGAGGCTTCATCTTGGTCGCGACGTAGCCGTGGAGGAACGGCGCCGAGCTCATGTCGATACCACGCAAGAAGTCCGCAGGCGCGACCACGCGCGGCTGGAAATACTCCTCCACCGCAGCCGAGCGAGAGATCATCTCGGTCTCACGCGTGAACACACGCGGCAGCTGCGTGGGGTCGACTACCTTGTAGAAGCGACCGCCACCGAGATCGCTGATCATGCGCAAGAGCGTCTCGTCCACGCCCGTGCCGAGGCCTACCGTGCTCACGGTCATTCCCTCGGAGACCATCAACTGCACGAGCTCTCGGATACCGCTATTGGAGGCTTGTCCGTCCGTGAGCAGGATGACGTGCTTCTTGCGCGCCCGCGTCGAGAGTTGATCCTTGTACGCTTGATCGAGCGCGCCCAAGATCTCGGTTCCGCCGCCGGGTTGGATTCGCGCGATGTCGTTCTGAATGCGCGCGCGGTACTTCGCCGCCTGCATCTTGACGACCGCGACGGGTGTGCTGTCGAACGCGATGACCTCGAGCAGGTCCTCGCCTGAGAGTGTGTCTGCAGTGGCCTTTGCAGCGACTTTTGCCATCTCCAACGGCTGACCACTCATCGATCCCGAGCGGTCGATCACGAGACACATCGCGACGCCGGGCTCGTCTTTGCGCTTCTCGGAGTCCATGCGCACGGGCAAGATTCGCTCGATGGTGCTGCCGTACCAGCCGCCGAGGCCGAAGCCGCTCTCGCCACCCGCGAAGAGGAAGCCGCCGCCGAGATCGCGAACGTAGCTCTCGATCGTCTCTTGCTGCGTGAGAGAGACCGCCTCTTTGGGGGCGTCCGAGAGGATCAAGAAATCGAAGCGCTCGAGCTCGCGCAGTGAAGTGGGCAGCTCGCGAGGGCTCCGCACCTCGACGTCGAACTCTTGCGCCGACAACGCAGACGAGAGGAAGCTCGCGTGCGCGGTGTTGCCCTCGACGTACAAAACGCTCGGTTTTCCAGGCACCGCAGCGGTCACCGCGTAGTGGTTGTTCTCGGAGAAGCGGTCCTCGGGGATGTCCGAGAGGTCGAGTGAGTAGGTGACGTCGCCCGCGATGCGCACGACGCTCTTGAAGGTGATGTCGTTGTCGCCCGCTTTGAGATCGAGGTTGCGCGCGCCGTCCAGGCCGTTGATCGCTTCACCCTGCTTGAGCGTGGTGTGGATGGTCTGTGGTCGGCTCGCGAAGATGTTCGCGTGGATCTCGAACGGCTCTCCGACGCGGATCTTGTCCGGCACCTTGAGCTCGCGCAGCGCGACCTCGCCCGGCACCGGTCGCTTGTACGAGATCGTGTAGAGCTTCACGCCGAACTGGTGCGCGCGGTTCGCCTCGGCCAAGAGATCGCCGTCGGTCTGCACGCCATCCGAGAGGATCACCGCGCGGCGCAAATAGCCGGCCGGATACAGGCCGTACGCGAGCTGCAGCGCGCTCTGGAGATCGGTCGCCGCGTCATGACCGAGCTTCTGCTTTTTGTCTTTGGGCTTGTCCTTGTCGGCGACGTCAGCGAGGTCCAGCGCGTCGTGGCGAAGGAGTTCGGGGGCGGTCTTGCTCCCCTCTTCCATCGGGATCGCGCGGGGTCGCTGGGAGAACGTGATCACGCGAACGAGCGCGTCCTCGGGCTTCTGATCGAGACCCTTTTGGATCTCTGCCTTCGCGTCCACGATCGCCGCGTCCGGGATCGACTCCGACACGTCCACCAAGTACACGGTGCACACCTTCTGCGTCGTTGCCGTGCGCGCCAGCCGCGAGAGCCCGAGCGCGAGCAGCGCCACGAACGCCACACGCATGAGCACACTCAAGATTCGTTGCGGCCACGGCAGATCCGCGAGCGAGCGGCCGATCATCCACACGAAGTACGGCGCGAGCAGCGCGATCCCCAGCATGCGCGGCGCGAGCAATTCGTAGTCTTGCCCGTTGCGCTTCCACGCGATGGTGGGGCCCGCGTACCAGACGAACTTCAGGTACGCCCAAAGACCGATCGCGCCGATCGCGATCACGATCGCGCCGAAAAGCAGCCGCTTCCATAGGGGCTTTTGCATCAGACCGTGACCCTTCGGTGGTACGTCGCCCACTCGATCACGGTGAGAATCACCGCCGCGATCAAGAGGTAAATCCACACCTCACGTCGCACGCCGACATGAAAACCTTCCACTTTGCCGGCCTCTTGTCCGTCGATCGTGGGTAGCTTCTCGGCGGGCTCGATCGCGCTCTCTTCGCTGCTCAACAGGTTCGCCGCGAACGACGTCGTGTTGCCCACGGTCGTCGGATCGCCCGATTTGACGGGAACAATGGGCGCGACTTGATCGCCGGAGAGATCGTAGAAGCCCGCGCGCTGGCCCAAGAACACGGCGCGTCCCTCGTGAACGGGCACTGCCTCTTTGTTGCCTCCCGGCAGGCTCAGGGTCGCCTGCGAAGCGCTGCCCGAGACCGGGATGCGCCACACGTCGCCCGTGCGGAAGCTCGAGAGGTACGACGCGTCTTCGTTCGTGAACCAATCGAGCGTGTTCAGCACGAGCACCGGCCACGCGACGCGAAGGGGGAGATCACTCTCGCGCACGTCGAAGCCCATCGCGACGAACTTGAAGCCGCCGCGCGTCCCGGCGATCAAGATGGGCCCGTCGAACGAGGCCCCGACTACCTTGTCCTGCGGGTCTGGCTTCAGCTTGTGACCGCGCGCGATTCCCACGTTGTCGAGCGCCGTGTAGCGGACGATCGGGTGCTTGCGATCGATCTTGTCGAATCCCGGATTGGTCAACGCCTCTTCGACCTTCACCGGCGAGCCGGGTCCGCGCGGGTCCAAGTAGAACGCGGGCATGCGCGGGGGGTTCGACGGAGTGACCTGATCGAAGACCACCGAATCGAAGCGCACCGCGCCGGACGCGTACTTGTTCGCGTACTCGATGGGCGTCGCCATCGTCACGTCGAGATACTCGTCCAGCAAGAGCGCGGCCTCGAGGTACGTGTTGCCGAGCGTGACCACGAGGATCTTGGCGCGCCGACGCTCAGGCAACAGCGCGTATGCGCGATCATCTGCGGGCAGAGAGTCGCGCGTCTCGCCGATGGGCAAGAGCTTCGCCTCGAGCGTGCGGCTCGCCCCCGACAAATTCGGATAGAAGCGCGCGAGGGCTTCTTTTGGCTGCAGTCGGAGCTTCGTGACGTCCACGAGATTTCCGTCGCCGAGGAGCGAGAGCTCGATGTCGGCCACGGTGTCATTCGTGTTGGTGACCTCGAGCATCACCTCGTAGCGGCTCTTGTCGAGCGGGTAGCGGCGCACGGAGAACTGCGTGATGCCGACGTTCTCCTTGCCCTTGCCTACGGCCATGTAGCTGATCTTCACGTCACCGAGGTGCACCGCGCCGATCGAGTCGCTCGCCGGTCCGAGCTCACCGTCACTCACGACGACGATCTCTGCGTTGTCTACGCCGCGCAACGTGTCTGTCGCGAAGCGGAGCGCTCTCGGGAAGTCTGCGCGCGCCTCCGTGGGCTTGATCGCGTCCACCGCGCGTTCGAGCTCGCTCGTGTCTCCACTCATCGGGCCGAGCGGCGTGACGGCCGCGTCCATCTGCGCGACGAGCATGCGGTCGCTGCCGCCCATGCCGCGGATTAGCGCTTTTACCTGGTCTTTGGCGACGTCGAGGCGAGTCGGTGACACGTCAACCGCTTGCATCGACGCGCTCGCGTCCACGAGCACGACGAGGTTGCGTCCCTTGATCAACGCCGCGGCCGCGCGCGGATCTCCGAGCGCGAGGATGAGCAGCGCGAGCAACGCGAGCTGCAAGAGCAAGGACAGCAGGCGCTTCAGCTTGGAGAAGAGGCTGGTGGCCTCCTTGTCCTTCAAAATGCGCTGCCAGAGCACGGAGAACGGCACCGGCACCGTGCGGCGACGGAGCTTCAAAATGTAGAGCGCCAGCACCGCCAATCCAGCGACGGCGAAGATCCCAGCGAGCGTGGCAAACGGCAGACCGGCGAGAATCAACGCAAGAACCCGCCCCTCCGGAAGACCCGCAAGATGAGCTCGTCGAACGCGATTCCAACGTCCGCCGTGATGTACGGGACGGTTCGCGTCGAGCAGAAGCGCTCGATCTCCTGATTGTACTGCTTGTGAATCTCCGCGAACTTCTCGAGCACCTTCGGAGTGATCGTCACCTCGCGCTCGTCACCGGTCTCGCAGTCGTAGAGCAGCACGTCGCCGAAGAGTCCGGGGTTCTCTTCGCGCTTGTCCGTCACGTGCACGACGAACGGATCGAACTTGTTGTATCGGAGGACGTTGATGCCCTTCTCGAAGCCGGCAGGATCATAGAGATCGCTGATGAGCACGGCCAGGCCGCGTCGCTTGTGCTGCGCGACGAACGTCTTCATCGCGTCGCCCAAGTCGGTGACGCCCGCGGGCTCGAGCTGCTTGAGAAAGCGGAACACCTTGAAGATGCGTCCCTTGCCGCGCGTGTCCGGCATGCGCTCCATCACCCTGTCGCTCGTCGAGACGATGACGACGCGATCGAGGTTCGCGAGCCCGACGTACGCGAGCGCCGCGCAGAGCTTTTTCGCATAGCGGAGCTTCTTGCCGTCGCCGAAGGCCATCGACGCGCTCGCGTCGACGATGAAGTAGATGGCGAGATCCTCTTCCTCTTCGTAGAGGCGCAACAGCAGCTTGTCGAACTTCTGGTAGACGTTCCAATCGAGATAGCGGAAGTCGTCTCCGGGCTGATATTCGCGGTGATCGGCGAACTCGACGCCCGAGCCGGACTTCCTGGTGCGGCGCTCGGCGCGCATGCGCCCAGCGAACACCTTGCGACTCACGAGCGCGAGATAGTCGAGCTTGCGCTGGAACTCGTCGTCGAAGAGGTCGTCGTCCGAGATCGCGCGGGCGGATTTGGTGGCTCCGCCTTTGAAGAGATCAAGCAACCCCAACGGTCGCTCCGCCCTTCTTCGCGGACTTCTCCGCGAGACCGGGCTTGCCCTCGGCAATGTCCTTGATGACGGCGTCGATGACTTGGTCCGTCTTGACGCCCTCTGCCTCACCCTCGAAGTTGAGGAGGATGCGGTGGCGCAGCGCGGGGTGAGCAACGGCGCGGACGTCGTCCACGCTCGCGGCGAACCGACCCTCGAAGAGAGCCCTGATTTTGGCCGCCAACAGCACCGACTGCGCGCCGCGAGGAGACGCGCCGACGCGGCCGAATTGCTTGCACAGTGCAGGTGCATCGGGGCCGTCCGGGTGCGTCGCTTGAACGAGTCGGATCGCGTAGTCCTGCACGTGACGCGCGACGGGCACGCGACGCACGAGCTGCTGCATCTCGAGGATCGTCTTCTGATCGAGCACCGCCGTGGGCCGCGCCTTCGCCTCGCCCGTCGTCAGGTCCAAGATCGCGTGGAGCTCCTCACGATTCGGGAAAGGCACGTTGAGCTTGAAGAGGAAGCGGTCCAGCTGCGCCTCGGGCAGCGGATACGTGCCTTCCATCTCGAGCGGGTTCTGCGTCGCCAGCACCACGAACGGCTCTTCCAGCGTGTGCGTCACGTTCGCGATCGACACGCGGTGCTCACCCATCGCCTCGAGCAGCGCGCTCTGCGTCTTCGGCGTCGCGCGGTTGATCTCGTCCGCGAGCATGATGTTCGTGAACACCGGCCCCTTGCGAAAGTAGAACGCCTTGCCGCCGTCCTTCTTGTCGTCGATGACCGTGGTGCCGAGGATGTCCGCAGGCATCAGGTCTGGCGTGAACTGCACGCGCGAGAACTGGAGCGACATCACCTCCGCGAGCGCGCGCACGAGCATCGTCTTGCCGAGGCCAGGCACGCCTTCGAGCAGCGCGTGACCGCCGGCGAGCAAGCACGTGAGCACGCCATCAACGACCTCTTTGTTCCCGACGATCGCCTTGCCGATCTCGTCGCGTACCGTGGTGATGCTCGCGCGAAACTTGTCGACCTCAGCCCGCACCTCACCCGCGTCAACTTCGCTCATGCCTCGTCTCCGTATTCATTGGCGGCGCCACTGCCCGCCCTCATCAACTCCAAGCAGTCTCGCTGAAGCGAGACTCTTGGCCAAAACCAAAATTGAGCCGTGCACGGCTCGAGTCATTGTCCGTCGCGCGGCCGAATCAACTGGAAGTACCGACGCACGTAGAAACGATAGCCACCGGGGATCTCGTCCTTGCTCAAGGCCTCTTCTGCGACCGTGTGATACTCGCGATAGACCTTCGTGTAACCGCGATTGCTAAACCCGCGCTCGGCCGCGCCCTCGATCACTTGGCTGCGCGACTGGCCTTGCCCGGTGTCTTGCCCGGCGACCTGCGTGTCTTGCGTCCCCATGTTCGGGTTCGTCGCCTTGCCTTGGACGTTGCCGTCGTGGCCGGTGCCCCAGCCTTTTCCCGGCTGTCCGCCACCACCGCCATTTTGGCCTTGGCCTTGGCCTTGGCCTTGGCCTTGGCCTTGGCCTTGCGAGATCATCAGGATCTTCTCGCCGTTCGGTCCGACGATCCAGGTTTCCTGCGAGCCGCCGCCCTGGCCTTGGCCCTGACCGCCCTGGCCTTGCTGGCCCTGACCCTGACCTTGACCTTGTTGACCTTGGCCCTGCTGACCTTGGCCCTGTTGTCCCTGACCGTCTTGACCTTGGCCTTGTTGACCTTGGCCTTGTTGCGGGTCGCCGCCCTGACCGTGCGCGCGCTGTTGGAACTTCACGAGGCGCACCATCTGCTGTTGGCCGCCTTGGCCTTGTTGGCGAAGCATCTCCTTCAGCTCTTGGAGCTTCTGGCGCAGCTGCTCCTTCTCTTGATCCGTCATCTGTTGCTCGGCCATCCGATTGATATCCTCGGCGCCCTGATCAAGATCGTTTGCGGACGCTCCGAGATCCTTCATGAGGTCTTCGGCGGCTTGTTGGAGATCCTGGTCGAGCTTGGAGAGCTGGCGTGACGCGTTCCCCGCGGCCTGCGCGTCTTGCTCGAGCTTCTCGAGCTCGCGCTCCTTCTTGTCGAGCAGGTTCTTCTCTTGGTCGTTGGGCGCGCCGCCGTCTTGCTGCGCCTGCTGCTGCTTCTGCTTTAGCAGATCGATCTCTTTCTTGAGCTCGTCCCGCTTCTTCTCGAGATCAGCCTTGCGCTTCTCGGCGTCCTCGGAGGCTGTTTTCAGCGCCTCTCGCATTTTGTCGAGCTGCTGCTTGTCCGGCTTGCTGCCCGACTCGCGGAGCTTCTTGGCGAGGTCCTTCAGCTGCTTGTCCGCGTCTACGAGGTTCTTCTGATCGAGCGCCTCGCCCGCGGGCTTGGTCATCTCGGCCTTCTTCATCTCCTCGCCGATCTTCTGCAGCGCGTCCTCGAGCGCCTTTTTATCAGCCGGGCTGCCTTCCATCAGCTTGTCGTCGAGTGCCTGCATCCGACGGAAAGCTTCAGTGCGATCGAGGCGCTTGGCGGAGAGGTCCTCGATGAGCTGGTTGAACTCTTGGGTCGCGAGCTTGGCCTCGTCGCTCTGCTGCGTCTGCTCTTGTTGCTTCAGGAACTCGCGCATCGCGTCGAGATCGTCCGGCGTGACCTCCACGGCGTCGATCGTCTTCTGCGCCAAGATCGTGTGCTGACGCACCTCGAACAGCGCGACGGCGACGAGCGCGACAGCGAGGCCGCCCACCGCGACGAGATCGCGAGGCGCGCGGATCGGTACCGCCTTCGCGGGGCTCACCGTCTTGACGAGCGAGAGCGCGTCGTCGATCGCGGCGTCCATGAAGGGCGTGCGCGCCGTCTTCGGGAGCAGGCCGAACGAGATCGCGCTCGACAAGCGATCGGCGAGTCCGTGATGGCGATCCAACGCGACCGCGCCCGCGCGCAACGGCAGGGGGCGCAAGTACGCGAAGAGTGCGGCCGCGAGCGTGAGTGCGCCTTCGACGACGAACGCGATGCGCGCATGGCGCTCCGAGAGCGCGTCGGTCTTTCGCAGCGCGAGAGTCACCACCGCAGACGCGAGCGAAGCGCAGGCGGCGGAGGCACCCCACGCGAGCGAGCGTCCGATGCGAATTCGACGCTCGGCGCGAGAAGCCAGCCCGTCGATGCGAGCCAGACCTCCGGCCCGAACCGGCTCGTCGGACGGCTTTGGCTCGGGCTCGGTTTGCTCGTCACTCATCGGGTCGTCCTTTCATCCGCGCATCTCGTCATTGTTGTGACGTACGACCCGACGCAAAGTTCCTCGCTTGGCTTTCCTATCGACATCGTGACCGGCGAAACGTAGCTACCAGTGTAGCACCAAGGATTCGGTCTCCGCCTCCTCCGATCTACGGCCAGCGGCGTTCCCGCATTCCCCCGTAGTTTTGCGGTGCGGCTGGCTTTAGGCTCCAATCATGGCCGTTCTGCCCGCACCACCACGCCTCGAGGTCGCGACACGCCCCGCCGAGAGCGGCGATACGCCGTACCTGGCGCTCGAGCAGCGTCGGGTCGAGGTCGCGATTGACGGTCATCGTGGCGAGGGCACGTACACGGCGGTCACGCGCCGGGCGATGGACGCGGCCATTATCATTGCATATTGCATGCATTCGGGAGTGCCGTCGGTGTACCTCCGCTCGTGCCTCCGACCACCGCTCGCCTATCGTGGGTTTGCGTCCGTGCTCTGGGAGCTGCCCGCGGGATTGGTCGAGCACGGTGAGTCTCCAGTCGCCGCGGCAACGCGTGAGCTCCACGAGGAGCTGGGCTTCGTCGTCGAAGAGCGCGCGATGCGCCAACTCGGTCATGCGCTGTATCCCGCCGCGGGGCTGATCGCCGAGGTGCAGACGTTCTTCATGATCGAGGTCGACCCGAGCAAGCGCGTGGCCCCGCCGGAGGACGGCTCGCCCTTCGAGCTCGGCGGAGTCGTGATCGAGGTGCCACTACACGACGCGCTCGCGGCCTGCGCCTCGGGTGAGCTCGCGGACGGCAAGACGGAGATCGGTCTGCGCCGCCTGAAGGACGCGCTCGCTTGAGCGGGCTCCGACAGCGCGTGCTCGTGGTCGTCAAGCGCACTGCGTTCGACGCGTTCGGCAAGCACGACCCCGTCGCGAAGCGCCTGCTCCGCAGCAAGGACGCCGCTGTCGCACGAATGGTGCCGGCGCACGAGGCTCACCACGAGACTGTCGAGGTCGTGCGCATGGCGCTCCGCGCACGAGGTATCGAGCCTACCGTCGTGCGCGCGGCGAGCGACGTGCGGCGCTGGTTCCCGAGCGGACGGTTCGAGCTCGTCGTGACGGTCGGCGGCGACGGGACGCTGCTCGCGGCCTCTCATCACGTCGGAACGCAGACCGCGATCTTGGGCATCAACAGCGCACCGCGCGACTCCGTCGGGTACTTCTGCGGAGCGACGAAGGACGACGCGGCCGCCGTGATCGATCGCGCGCTTCGCGGCAACCTACGCGCGATGAGCCTCTCGCGCATGCAAGTGGAGCTCGGCGGCGAGATCGTCCACCGCCGCGTGCTGAACGAGGCGCTGTTCTGTCATGCGTCTCCTGCAGCGACGAGCCGCTACATCCTCGAGCTCGACCGGGACGGGAAAGAGCCGCGCATCGAGGAGCACAAGTCGAGCGGCTTCTGGGTCGGTCCCGCTGCGGGCTCGACCGCCGCGCAGCAGAGCGCCGGTGGCCGGGTACTCTCGCTCAGCTCGTCGGCGCTGCAGTTCGTCGTGCGCGAGCCCTACGCCCCTTGGGGCAGTCTCCACCTCACGGGAGGCCTCGTGCCCGACGGCGCTCGGCTGATCGTTCGTTCCAAGATGCGCGACGCGCGACTCTTTCTCGACGGCGACCACACGATGATCCGGTGCGGGCTTGGAGACGTCGTCGTGTTCAGCCTCTCGCCCGAGCCGCTGCGTGTGCTCGGCCTCCTCACTGACCACGCCCGAGCGGCGGAGACGCGCAAGCGACGAAACTAAGCGACGACAAGTTTGCGCCAAGTCGTGCAACGCGCTATTTTTATCTGGCTCGGGAGGTCACCATGCTTCGCTTCGCGACCGCGGCAATCATCTGCGCCATCACCGGCTGCGCCACCGCGGCGGTGGTCGACGACGACAGCGGTTCGAACCCGCAAAACGAAGCAGGACGCGTTGACGCGGGCAAAGACGGAACGGCGCCGTGTCCGACGGGCAAGACGGGTCCGAACTGTTCGCAGTGCGCCAAGGGATTCCACACGTGCGGCAACAACTCGTGCCAGCCCGACAATGCCAACACGCCAGACGCAGGCTGCACCGCCGGCTGTAGCGGAGCTTGCCAACAGCCGACCAACGCCGTCACCAGCTGCACGCCGCAGGGCGCGTGTGACTTCAGCTGCAACACGACCTTCGTCAAAGGTGACGCCGGCTGCGCGTGCGACGTCGGCATGGTGGACTGCATGAACGGCACCTGCTCGCAGTGCTGCAGCGACTCGGACTGCCCCCCTCACGTCATTTGCAACGGTGGCTCATGCGGCGGTTGCACGGCCGGTTGGGGCGACTGCAACAACAATCCGGCCGATGGCTGCGAGACTCAGCTCAACAGCGGCAGCAACTGCGGGGCGTGCGGCAACAGCTGCTGCGGCAGCTTCTGTGGATGCGGCTTTCTCGGCGTCGGCGGCAAGAACTGCAAGGCGAGCGGCCAGTCATATTCCTGTCAGTGCTGACCGCCAGCTAGCGGCGCTGAGGCATTCGCACTAAAGCCGCACGTCCATCATGGGCTTCGAGTTGATCGGCACCGGCCACTACGTCCCCGGAACGCCAGTAACGAACGCAGACCTCGCGCGTGTCATGCATACTGACGACGAGTGGATCTTCAAGCGTTCCGGCATCCGGCAACGCCACTACGCGCCGGACGGCATCGGCGCGTCCGACCTAGGTGTCGAGGCCGCCAAGCGGGCCATCGAGGCGGCTGGCATCGACAAGCACGAGATCGATTACATCGTGTTTGCCACGATGACCCCGGACCATATCTTCCCGGGTCCGGGCGCACTTTTGAGCGCGAAGCTAGGGCTCGATCACGTGCCTGCGCTCGACATCCGCCAACAGTGCGCGGCGATGATCTTCGGCCTCCAGGTGATCAACGGGCTCATCGCAGGCGGCACCGCCAAGACGATCTTGTTCGTCGGCGCCGAAGCTCACGCCGGCTTCATGCCGTACGAGGACTGGAGCCTGCTCGAGCCGGGGTGCACGAGAGAGGCGACCGAGGAGCAGAAGACGCGGACCGACGAGCATCGCGCACTCGCGATCCTGTTCGGCGACGGCGCCGGCGCGCTCTTGTTTCGCAAGACGGATCGCGACGCGGGCCTGAAGGCCTGTCGCGTGCAGACGGACGGCAACGGCGGGCGGCTCCTGTACGTGGAGGCCGGCGGCTTCCGCACGCGCCCCTATTGGAACCAGGATCTGCTCGATCGCCGTGCGTACATCCCGAAGATGGATGGCAAAGAGCTGTTCAAGTACGCCGTCACGAAGCTCCCCGAGATGGCGCGCTCGCTTTGCGCAGACACGAAGACGACTCTCGGAGACATCGACTGGTTCCTCGCGCACCAAGCGAACACGCGCATCAACGAGTACATCCGCGACGTGCTCGGCGTGCCTACCGAGAAGATGCCGATGAACATCGACCGCTTCGGAAACACGAGCGCCGGCACGCTGCCGATCTTGATCGACGAGCTCACGCGCGCGGGCAAGCTGAAGAAGGGTGAGCTCAACATGTTGCTGGCGCTCGGCGCGGGCATTCACTGGGGCTGCGCGCTCGTAAAGTGGTAAGCTGAGAGCATGCGCCTGCGCGACGGCCTGCTCTTCGCGTTGACGCTGACGGCCGCCACGCTCGTAGGGCGAGACTCGCGGGCTTCGCTGTCTTTGACGGTCGTCTTCGACGCGCTGCTCGAGGAGAGCACGGCCGCGGCGGTGGCAACCACGATGGACGAGCACTCGGCCTGGGAAGATGGACGAATCGTCACCTACACGCACGCGCGCGTGGACGACGTGCTCGCCGGTGGTGTCGGCAAGGACGTATGGATCCGCACGCTCGGCGGCGAGGTCGACGACATCGGACAGCAGGTCGAGGGTGAGGCCACGTTCACGATCGGCCACCGCTACCTGGTGTTCTTGAAGCCCAACGCGGAGAACACGATGAGCGTGGTCGCGCGCGCGCAAGGCGAATTCCCGCTCGTGACGGCCGACGCGAGAACACTTCGTGTACTCAGCACACTAAGAGCCGTCGCGCTGCCGCCCCGCGCCGATGTCGTCGCGCGCGTGCAGTCTCGTGCGCCGGAAGCGGGGCAGCCTGCGATCTTTGTCCTCGCGGGGAAATCCGTGGAAGATACACGCACGCTCGTCAAGGGCGCTTGGTCGCGGACGCATGCGAGCAATCGCTAGCCTCCTCTTGCTCTCGGTGCTGCTCGCGCCGCAGACGGCAAGAGCATTTTGCCGCACGACCAGCAAGGCCATCTCGCGCGACTTCGTGCCCACACCAGACCAGCCGTGCTGGACACAAGGCCTGCCGCTCTACTGGAAGAACGCGTGCGTCGGCTTCTCGATGCAGAAGAGCGCGAGCACGCAGATCTCGTTCGACGACGCCGTGCAGAACCTCACCGCGGCGTTCGCGAGGTGGCGGGGCGCTTCGTGCCCATCGGCGTCTGGCTCGTCTTCCGTCAGTGTCGAGGTCCGCTACTTGGGCGCGGTGGACTGCGACCAGGTCACGTACAATCGCGACACGACCATCGGCAATGCGAACGTGATCATGTTCCGCGACAGCGTGTGGCCGCACGACGACCCGAACAACACGATCGCGCTCACGACCGTCACCTACGATCCGAAGACGGGAGAACTCTTCGATGCGGACATGGAGATCAACAGCAACCAACAGAAGTTCTCGCTCGCCAGTCCGCCGCCCGCGGACAAAATAGGCTTCCTCGCGGCCATCACGCACGAGGCCGGGCACTTCCTCGGCATGGCGCACACCTCGGACTCTGCGGGGACGATGTTCGCGCAGTACAAGCCGTCGATGAGCAACCTCGCCTCCGACGACGTCGCGGGGATTTGCTCTGTGTATCCGGCGGACGGCACCCGCGTCACGGCCACCGGCCCGGTGCAAGAGATCGCCTGCGACCCGACGCCTCGTCACGGTCTCTTGAGCCAGTGCACCGCGACCAAGAGCGGATGCCAGCAGTCGTCGAGCGACGGCGCGGGCGCAGGCGCATGGTTGGTCGTCCTCGGCGCGCTGGCTGTCTGCGTTGCGCGTCTGCGCAGACAGGTGCTCGCGTCCCCTTGACCCGGCGCGTGCTCGTCGTCGCGGGGGAAGCTTCGGGCGACCGCGCTGCGGCCGCCGTCGTCGCACGTCTCGCTCGTGAGGGCGTCAGCGTCTTCGGCATGGGCGGCGACGGGCTCGCGCAAGCAGGCGCCGACCTCGTCACGCACCTAGCCCGCGCCACCGCGGTCGGCTTCGGCGAAGTCGCGCGGCGGGGATGGTCGATCCTCGCAGCGCGAGCTGCGCTCGACCGCGCAGTATCGTCACGCGGACCGCTCGCTGCTGCACTGCTCGTCAACTACACCGAGTTCAACACGAGCCTCGCGAAGTGGCTAAAACGAAGGGGCGTGCGTGTACTCTGGTACATCGCGCCACAGATTTGGGCGTGGCGACCGAGCCGCAGCCAAACGCTCGCCAAGCTCGTCGATCGCATGGCGGTGATCCTCCCGTTCGAGGAGCGCCTGTGGCGAGACGCCGGAGTGGACGCTCGCTATGTCGGTCACCCTGCCCTCGAGGATCCGGTGATCGATCGCGCGACCGCGCGCGCGACGTTCGGACTCACGGAGTACGCGCCCGCCATAGCGATCTTACCGGGCAGTCGCCCTCACGAAGTGCGCGAACTGCTCGGACCCATGCTCCATGCCTACGAGATCGTGCGCCGGGACCGTGCGAGCCTCGACGCGCGCATCATCGCCGCCGCGTCGCTCGATCGCGAGACGGTCGAGCTCCTCGAGCGAGCGAGTCGCGTGTCGCGCGTTCCGCTCGTGCGCGCCGACGCGACGCGAGGCGCGGGAGCTTGGCTAGGCGCCTTCGACGCTGCGCTGTGCGCCTCGGGAACGGCGTCGCTCGAGGCCGCGCTCGCCGGTGCCCCGCCGGTCGTGAGCTACCGTGTGGGTTGGCTGACCGAGGCGATCGTACGGCCGTTCTTGCAGACCGACTTGTTCGCGCTGCCGAACGTCCTCTTGAAGCGGCGCGCGTTCCCCGAGCTGATGCAGCGCGACGCGACGGTGAGCAACATGGCGCTCGCCCTCGAGCGTGTGCTCGGCCTTGACCGACGCGAGATGCAGGCGGCATGCGACGAGCTACGGCCGATCTTCGGCGCCCGCCGTGAGCCGTCGCGAGAGGTTGCCGACATGATCACGAGCTGGCTGTAGCGCGATCGGATCGGCACGCGTCAGGCCTCGCACGGTACCTGCTATAAGCGCACCCGCATGGCCAAGCCGCGCAAGCAGAAGAAGACAAAGAAGCGAGCGCCGCAAGACGCCAAGCCCGAGGTCGCGAGCTCCGAGTCCAAGCCACTCGACCCGGCCCTGTTGGGGTTCCTCGGGGTCTCGGTCGCGCTCGTCTCGGTGAGGTGGTACGCCGCGCGTCACGTCGGCTTCGGCGACAGCGAGGCGCTCTACGCCTGCTACGCGCTCCACCCTGCGCCCGCCTACCTCGACCATCCAGGGTTCGTAGGTCAGCTCGCGCGCGGCATCGCCGGCGAAGACACGCCGACGCCGTACAGCATCCACTCCGTCACCGCCGTGCTCGCGACCGCGCTGCCTTGGCTGTTGAACATCGTCGCCCGGCGGCTCGGTGCCACGCAACGCGCGGCGTTGATCGCGGCGCTGCTCTTCGCGGTCGTTCCGGTGATCGCCGTCGGCCTCTTTGCGATCACGCCCGATCTCCCGTTGGCGTTCGCGTGGCTCTCGACACTCGGCTTCGCGGGAGCGGCGCTGGAGGCCGAGCCAAAGAGCGCGCGAGCGGCGGCATTCTTCCTGGGCGCGGGTGTGATGGCCGGCGTCGCGAGCTCCTCGAAGGCCACGGGCGCGCTCTTGTTGTTGAGTCTGCCGGTTGTCTATCTCACCGCGGGCGGTGAGGCTGCCAAGCACAGGCGCACGATCTGGCCGTGGCTCGGGCTCGCGTGTGCGGCGGTGGTACTTGCCCCGATTATTTCGTTCGAAGCGAACGCGCATTGGCCGATGCTGCACCACAGGCTCGTCGACACGCAGGAGGGCGCGGGCTTCTCGCCCAGGAATTTGCTGGCTACGCTCGCTGGGCAGTTTCTCTATCTGTCGCCCGTCGTCGCGGTGCTCGTCGTCGTCGTCGCGAGAGATCTCTTCAAGCGAAGAAAGGACGATGCCATCGCGACCCTTCTCTTCTGGACGTTCGCCCTGCCCTTCGCCGCGCTGCTCGCCTTGTGTCTCTGGAGCAGAGTCGCCGAGCCGCACTGGCTCGCGCCGCCCATGCTCGCGCTCGTCTTGCACGCCGCGCGTCGCGTGAAAGCAGAGGAGCCGAGCCCGTGGCCGCGGCGGCTCGTCATCGGGTCGATCGCTTCCGGCGCTTTGTTCACAGCGTTCGTGCATTGGTGGGTGCTGTCTCCGACCAGCGCCTCGATGTTCCCGAAGTCCGTGGACCCGAAGGCCAACATCGCGACCGAGCTCTACGGCTGGGACGACGTCTTGCGCGAGACCGACCAGACGCTGCAAGAGGAGTCCTTCGTCGAAGACGCCGCGCACCCGAAGAGCGTCTGGGTGGTCGGCCCGCACTGGGTGATCTGCGCGCAGCTCGCCGCGGGAATGCCGACCGCGCACGTCGGTTGCGCCCAAGACAAAACGGACTTCGAGGACTGGGCGCCCCGCAAGGATTGGGAGCAGGCAGACGAGATCGTCTTCGTCACCGACAACCGCTTCGAAGGACCGGACTACACCGAAGAGAAGCTGTTCCCCGCGTTCGCCGAGGTCCGTTCGCAGCGGGTGAGCGTCGTTCGGGGAGGCGGAATCGCGCGGACTTTTCGGGTGATCGTGCTCGAGCGCCGCGCGAAGGTCTGACTACTCCGCGGCGGGCTGCGGCGACAATCCGGCGTCTCGAATGAGCGCGAGGTCCTCGTGCGTCTCCGGGTTCGGCGTCGTGAGCAGCGTGTCTCCGTAGAAGATGGAGTTCGCTCCGGCGAGCATGCACATGAGCTGCGCCTCGCGCGACATGCCGCTGCGTCCGGCGCTCAGTCGTACACGGGCCTTCGGCATCAAGATACGTGCGGTCGCGATCATGCGCACCATCTCGAGCGGATCGATCGGCGGCAGGTGCTCCAGCGGTGTCCCGGGGACAGGCACGAGCGCGTTGATCGGTACGCTCTCCGGCTGCGGATCGAGCGTCGCGAGCGTGAGGAGCATCCGGCAGCGGTCGTCGATCGACTCGCCCATGCCGATGATGCCTCCCGTGCACACGCTGATGCCTGCATCGGCGACGCGCTTGATCGTCGCGAGGCGATCATCGAACGTGCGGGTCTTGATGATCGATTTGTAGTTCTCGCGGCTCGTGTCCAGGTTGTGGTTGTACGCGTCCAAACCGGCTTCCTTCAGCCGCGCGGCCTGCGCTTCGTTGAGCATGCCGGCAGTCACGCATGCCTCGAGTCCCTCGGACTTCACCGAGCGCACCATGGCGAGCATGTTGTCGAACGCGGGGCCGTCCTTGATCTCGCGCCAAGCCCAGCCCATGCAAAAGCGCGTGGAGCCCGCGGCCTTTGCGCGACGCGCGCTCTTTACGACTTCCGCGACGGCGACGGTCTTCTCGGGCTCGACGAAGGTGTCGTGGTGGCTCGACTGCGGGCAGTACGCGCAGTCCTCTGCGCAGCCGCCGGTCTTGACGCTGAGCAGCGTGGCGAGCTGCACCTCGTTCTCCACGAACGAGAGCTTGTGCACCGCGCGCGCGTCATCGAGGAGCGAGAGCAGCGGCTTGTCGTGGATCGCGCGGACTTCTTGGAGAGTGAGCATCGTCCAGCGAAGCTAGTACAACGGCGATTCTGCGTCACGACGAGCTGAGCTAACTCTTTCGAAAGGAACTTTGCCCGGCACGCAGCGGTCCGCGCCCGCGAACGCGCCGAGCTCGTGTCCGAAGAGCTCACTCTCGACGAGCTGCGTGGGCAACGTGGTGCCGCCGACCTCGGCCGTCTCCGGCCCCGGCGACACGATGCTTCCTCGAACGCCCCAAAAACGAATCTCCATGAGCGAGGCCTCCTCGTCGCGAGTCGTTCGCGACACGAGGCGACTCTTCGGCCTGCTTTCAGCCTTGATTCGAGTCTTGCGCTGATCGATTCTAGCGCGCGCTCCGATCCAAAACGGACCAGTCAATTTGCGACGCGCTGTAGCGAGCATTCGACGATGCGGGTCACTCGGTGTATCCTTTTTTTGGGGGGAGCCAATGACTCCTACCCTGCGCATTCTCCTCGCCGACGACTCGGCCCTCGTGCGACACGCGCTATCGCGACGCCTGCGCGCGCTTGGCTACGAGGTCGTCGAGGCGGACACGGACGAGGACGCGCAGGCGGTAGACGCAGCGACGATCACCTTCGTCGTCATGGACCTCGAGCTCGGCGTGGCGGACGGCACCGAGACCGCGGCTCGCATTTTCGCCGCGAACCCGAGTGTGCGCGTCGCCTTTTTCACGAGCGGATCTTCTGCGGAAGTCCTCTTGCGTGCAAAGGCCATCGGCCCGGTGTTCGCCAAGCCTGACGAGTTCGAGCAGCTGATCGCTTGGATGCGGTCCGAGCCGTGACCTAAGTCGATCGGCGCCCTAGAACGCGGCGGCGGCGCGGGCGACGTCTTTGTCGAGGATGCCCGCTTGCACTAGCTGCTTCAAGTGCATCTCGAACGTCTGCATGCCGTATGGGTGCGTGCCCTTCTCCATGATCTCTTTCATGGGCGGGTTGTTCTCCGGGCGCTTGATCGCCTCGCGCACCGTGCCGGTCGCGACGAGGACCTCTGCGGCGAGCGCGATGCCGGTGCCGTCCTTCCTGGGCAAGAGCCGCTGCGCGATGATGCCCTGAAGCGAGTCCCCGATGCGCTCGCGCAGGTCCGCTGTCGCCGTGTTGGGCGCGAGCGCGAGCATACGACCCACGGTGCGCGCGACATCCGGCGTGTGCAGGGTGGAGAGCACCAAGTGGCCTGTTTCTGCGGCCTTCAGCGCGATGTCCATGGTGAGCTCGTCGCGAATCTCTCCGACGAGGATCACGTCCGGGTCTTGACGGAGCGCGGCGCGGAGCGCGTCCGCGAAAGAATCGGTGTCGATCCCGATCTCGCGCTGACTAATACTTGACTTGTCATCCACATGCAAGAACTCGATCGGGTCCTCGATCGTGACGATGTGCAGGGGCTGGGTGTGATTGAGGTGCGCGATCATCGCGGCGAGTGTGCTGCTCTTGCCGTTGCCCGCTGCGCCGACGACGAGCACCAACCCGCGGTCTCGCTCGGCGAGGTACGAGGCGGGCGTTGGCACGCCGAGCTCTTCGAACGTGGGGATGACGAGCGGGATGGCGCGCATGACGACCGCGAGCGAGCCCTTCTGGCGGTAGATGTTCACGCGGAAGCGGCCCACGCCGGCCGCCTCGTACGCGCAGTCGTGCTCACGCAGCGAGGCGATGTTCGCGCGGATGGCCTCGTCTTTTATCAAGTGAAGCGCGAGCGCCTCGGTGTCGGAGGGCCGAAGTGGCTCCGAGCGGAAGTAGACGATCGCGCCGCGAACTCGCGCGCCGGGAGGCTGACCGACCTTCAAGTGCACGTCACTCGCTTTGGCTTGCACTGCCTTCGTGAGCAACTGCACGACGAAGCTCTCGTGCGCGTAAGGGCTGTCCATCACCGCCTACTTTACGTCCACGTCGGCGGGGATGTCGCTCTGATTGACACATCCACGATCGCTCATCATCCGAAGCGCGCGGACGGCTCCCACGCGCACCGCCCGCGGACGCGTCGCATCTCGTGCCGCGACGAGCAGGCTGTCGCAGCCATCGCGCAGCTCGAGCGCGTCCTCGGGGTCCACCTGCGACCGCTTCTGCGACGCGATGAGCGCGGCGCTGTCCACCGCAATGTTGGCCTCGTCCTCGGGGCCCTGCGCCGCTCGCCCGAGCTCGGGGAGCGCGACGTAGCCGGTCGTGTAGCCCATCGCGCGCAGCGCCGTGAGCCGGTATCGCGGATCGACGCTCCTCTCGACGAGCCCCACCGGACCCTCGCGATCGGCGAGTCGCATGAGCTCGCTGTCACCGCCATCGTTCGCCTCCGTCCACGTACGCTCGACGTCAAGCGAGCGCTCGATGTCGGCAGTCGCGTCGACAGATGACTTCTCAACCATTGCGTCGGCGTCGATGACCGGGCCATTCTTGCCGCACGTGCAAGCCGGCGCGAGCGCGATCAACATAGGCACGAGCAGGCTTCGCATCGGGGGCGATCTCTCCTAACGTAGTGTCGTGCGCCAGAGCAACCGCTGCCCCAAATGCAATCACCCAGAGGTCTTGTTCGTCCCGCAGATCGCGGACCGCGACGACCGTGACGTCGTCAAGCCGCTCGTCATCCACGTGACCGAGTTCGACTGGCGAGACGACATGGAATTCGGCCGAATCCAGGCCTATATTTGCAGGAAGTGCTCGTACACCGAGCTCTACACGAAGGGCGCCGACCAGCTCCCGGTCGACAAGATCCCCGGCGCGCGCATCCTCACGCCAAAGGCGTGACTAGCTCCAAGCCGGCTCTTCGGAGTCGCTTGGACAAAATCTGCCTCAGTGATCGCGCGTTGGCAGAATCACATCTGAACTGCAGCGGCGCACCTGAAGCCGACGCCGTAGCTACGATTCTCCGGCTTGAAGTGGAATCGGAACGTGGGCCTCACCCACGAAGGCTGTGGGCCGTTCCACGCACCCCCTCGTGCGACGCGGCCGTCGTCGCTGGCGGCGGCGCCCTGCGGGTCCTTGGCGTCATCCTTCGTGTAAGGCGCGTAGAAGTCTCCGGTCCACTCCCAGACGTTGCCCACGACATCCTCGAGGCCGAAGCGCGAGGCTCCCGCCGGAAACGAGCCCACCGGCGCGGTGGTCGCGAAGCCGTCGTCGTCGGGGTACATGGTGCCGAACGTGACCTTGCCGTCGACGTGGTTCTTCTCGCCCCACGCTTCGCACTCTTTGCCGCACGCGTTGAGGTACTTGCCGTTCGGTTCCTCGTCGCCCCACGGGTACGTACGACCGTCGGGCCCGCGCGCCGCGAACTCCCACTCGGCCTCGGTCGGTAATCGACCGCCTTGTCGCGTGCAGTAGTTGGACGCCATCTCCCAGTCCACGCAGTTGATCGGGTGCTTCCCCTTGGTCGGCGGATCGTTGATGTTGCACAGCGGATCGATGACCTTGCGGAGCGCGTCGTCGAGATCCGCGAACGCGTTCGCCTTGCTCGCAGGCGGGCACTTGCCGCCCTTGCTGCACGCGAGATACGCGTCGACCGTCACCTCGGTCTTGTCGATGCAAAATCTCGAGAGCATCACGGAGTGCGTGGGCTTCTCGTTGTCCTGCGCCTTGCTTTCCGCCGATCCCATGAAGAACTCTGCGCCTTCGATCAAGACCTGACCCGCGTTGCAGTGAGGCTTCGAAGGCGGAGCCATCGCGACGCGCACGGACGGCTGTGCCGACGGATTCACCTCGACGGTTGACTTGTCATTTGCGCGCCCGGCGTACACTGCGGCCGCTGCGGCGACGGCGAGGAGCGCGGCGACTCCGGCGATCACGACCGACGCGCTGTTCGCCCTACCGTGCGCGACGGGTTTGGTGTTCGCGAGCGGCTGCGGCTCGCGCCCGGGCGGCGCGGCGATCGTCGCGGTGGCGCTCGACTCGAAGTGTGTCGGGATGGGGACGGAGCGAGACGCCGCCGACGCGTACGTGATCGCGGGGTCGAACACCGCCGAGCGAGAAGAAGGCATCGCGGCCGCCTCGCGCAGCGCCGTCCAGAGCTCACCGGCGTTTTGATACCGCTGCTCTGGAGCCACGGCGACGGCCTTGGTGATCACCGCCTCGACCGCGTCCGAGACGCGAGTGCCGAACGTGCGCGGCGTCGGGCGCCGATGCGGATCCGCAGACGCGTAACCGAGCTGGACGAAGCTGTCGCCGTCGAGCGGAGCCTTGTTCGTCAACAGCTGCGTGAGGAGCAAGCCGAGCGCGAACACGTCCGTCCATGGTCCCGTCGCCCCGTACGTCCGCGAGTACTGCTCCGGCGCGCCGTAGGTCGGGGTGAACGACGTGAGGTGGCCACTTGTCTTTTGAAAAGAGCCGCCGAGCTTCTGCACGTCTTGCACGACCTTGGCGATGCCGAAGTCGAGGAGCTTCACGACGATAGCCCCCGCGTCGTGAGCGTCGCCGAGGATGAAGATATTTCCCGGCTTGACGTCTCGATGCGCGACGCCCTTTCGGTGCGCGAGCGCGAGAGCCTCGGCGACGGGGTCGAGCAGCGCCACGGTCTGCTCGATCGAGCGTGGCGGCGCGTTCGAGGCTCGTTCTTGCGCGATGACGGCCTCGAGCGTGGCGCCGTCCAGCCACTCGAGCACCATGTAAGGCACCCACTCGCCCTTCGGCGTGGTCAGCGTGCCGATGTCGCGCGCTTGTACGATGGCCGCAGAGCGCTCGCTGAGCTCCGCGAGCAAGCGCCCCTCCTGCATGAACTCTTGGATGAGTTGCTCGCGTGCGGCAGGCCCGAAGTCGCAGAGCGTCCGGAAGGCTTTAACGGCGACGGGTCGTTTGAAGAGAAGATGCGTCGCTTTGTAGACGACCGCGAACCCGCCCTCTCCGACGACCGAATCGATCTGATACTTTTCGTCGATCTTCTGGCCGACGAGGCCAAGCGGGTCTTCCATGGCTCGGTTACGTTACGCGTGCGCAGTTCAGGTAGTTTCGCTCCGCCGCGCTTCCGAGAGGACACGGTACGACACCGGAGCGCTCAACTCCACCTTCAGTCCAAGCTCGCCTGGCCGCCCCAGACCTCTGGATTGTAAGCATGCTTACAATCCGACCGGCTCGTGCAGCCAAACTCGGCAGGCCCCTCCTCGCGAGCGGTCACGGGCAGTCGCGGTGGGCCGCGCGCTCGCGAATCTCGCTGGTGGTGCGGCGCCTCACCAATCTCTGGAGGAGCGAATGCCCAAGCGACTTCAAACGAGGCGGATATCAGCCTCGGCGTGAATGGCACGCGCCTCGCTACGAGCGAGGACGGAGGCATCAGCCATGGGTTCCACAATCAAGCTCGCCGTCGTCGCCGCAGTCGGTCTCTCACTCGCAGCGTGCAGCGCGGCACCCGGCGACTCCAGTAACGTGGACGAGACGGCCGCCCTCGCGGACGAGCTCTCGGGCGGAGTACCCAACGGGACTCACCTGATGACCACGGCGAACCTCAACCTGCGAACCGGTCCGTCGACGAGCAACGCGATCCTCGCCGTGATCCCCTCGGGGGCCGAGGTCACCACGTTGAGCGGGACTCCGGTGAACGGCTTTTACCAAGTGCACTTCGGAACCCACACCGGCTACGCGTACGGCGCGTACCTCGCGAAGGCCTCCGACGGATCGCTGCAGTGCGGTCACGTGCAGTGGTGGAGCTCGGGCATCACGTACGGCCCGAACTACGGCAACGGTTGGTGGGACACGGACCTCAACGTCACGCACGGCACCCCGGTGCAGCTCCGCCACGACTCGCGACTCTACCG
>JAYVYD010000085.1:0-24144 GCA_043784605.1 Myxococcales bacterium
ATCCAAGCGTCGTACTGAGCCTCGTTCCGCATGGACAGGGTCACGTGACAACCACCGTCATTTCAGGCGAATTCACGCGTCGCCATGGAGCCGCACCCATCCGCGAAGCCGCGAACGCAATCTCGTCCTCACCGGCCAGATCACGAATCTCCAGCTCACCCACTCAGTATCCGATGCGGGGAGCGCGTAAATAGGCGCGCTGTCCCCACGGGCAGCGAAACGCTTGGGGCTTGGTCAATACCCATAACGTCGGCACCGGAGAGGTCTCTTTGGGAAATGGCCCGTCACCATCCGTGAAGTAGACGACGCCGTCGATATCGTGAGCGCCGAGAAAAGATGGCGCGAACACCGGCCGTAAGTCAGTGCCGCCGCGCCCGATGACATTCTCGATCCTGCCGGCGAACGGATAGACGCGCGCGATGGAAACGTCGCACTCGGCGACGGTCACTCGCACGTGACTGGACAGCACGACGAGGTGCCGAGCGATCTCCTCGAGCTCCGCTTTGGACATGCTCAACGAAGTATCGATCGCGACCAGCAGTTGTTGCTCGGCGTCGCGGCGAGGCGCCCAGCTCCGGCCGGGCACTTCGAAGATTCGTTGCGGAAAGCGGCGGCTCGGTCGCGACCACGTATGCACAGGCGCGCGCGCACGCGCCACGAACATCGCCAATGCGGCACGCCAATCCATCACTTCGTCCGGAGCGCGCGTCGTCTCGGTGAGCTCTTCGAGCAAGCGTCCCGCGGTGCGACCCGCAATCAGAAATCGCCGCGAAGGATTCGGTTGGCTGTCGTCGTCGTCGTCGTCATACGCAATCGGCTCGGGCGGCACGAGCGGCTTGCCCCGCCCCTTCTTCGGCTTTGGTGGCTCCGGAGGTGGGGGCCGCTTCGCCGCGCGCTCTGCTCGCGATTGGACGATCGCCTGCTCCACCATCAACGCGGCCTGTGTCGCGGCGCCGGGCGAACCCTCGCCGTGTGACAGATAGCGGTGGTCGTCGAGGTCGCCCGAGCCCTGCTCGCCGGGGCCCGGTTTGGGTCGCGACCCCGTACCTTTGAGGTGTTTGACCAATAGCTCATAGCGCTCGATCGTGCTTTGTCCTGCTCGAATGCCGACTGCGGCATAGGCGCGCCAATGGACGGCCGGCGGCAGCTCCTCTTCTATGTATTCGTTGGCGGACATCTCGACGGCCAAGTCCATCAATTCGGGCTCTTCGCACTCCGCGAACTTCGGGTGAGTCAAATGCCCGAGGACGACGTGATGAACCTCATGCAACAGGATGCCCCTGAGAAACTGGGGCTCCGCCATGAAGGACTCCACATTGACGTGCAAATAGAAACGCCCGTCGTGCAGAGACACGGCCATTCGCTTGGTGGATGGGTCCGCGACGGGGGTCAATGTGGCCAAGATCGCCGCGTAATAAGGATACGCCTCGAGGAACGCGGGATTGCGTATGAATTCCTCGAGCCAAGCCTCGAGCTCGCTTTGCTTGCGGGCTGGTGCGCTCATGCGCCGGGCCGCACCGGTGTGATGCCCACGCGCTTGAGCGTCTCCACGAGCGGCATCGCGTGTCGCTCGTGCAAAGCCATCAGCAGTCGACCGAGGCTCTGCCGCGCAACGTTGCTCCGCTTCAGCTCCGCCAGGCGCGTCGGCTGTTCGATGTACGCGCGCAAGGAGGTAATCGCCAGCGCGATGCGATGTTGTTTCGACGAGTCCGCACGCCACGCCGCGAGCTTCTTTTCGCCGGCCGTCCCGGTGAAGCCTGTCAGTAGGTCCGTTGGGTCCAAATCGATCAATGCAGACGCCGTCGGATTGCCACCCAAAGCCTCTTGCAACTTCTCGCGCTGGTCGCCCGGCAGGTCCGCGAACAAGGCTTCGAGCGAGCCGAGTGTGAGGCGACCTTGCGCCGCGAGCACTCCCGCCTCCGGCCCCGCGAGCAAAGGCACGAGGCGCTGCGCGATCTCGTCGAGCCGATCGGTTTGTCCTTGTTGGCGATACCCCGCTATCTCTTTGGCGAGCGGCGATTGCGCATTGTAGGAATTGAGGAGCGCACGCACATCGAAGCCGCTGTTCTGGCCCCAAGAGTCCTTCGACGCGACGAGCGCCTCGACCCACGCGGGCGGGAGATAGCCGCCTAGAGCGTCGCGCAACAAGACGCCGTCTTCGAGCTCCTCGGGAGTGAAGGCGTGCAAAAGCTCGGACGCGTACGTCCACGTGCGCGGCGGCACCTCGTCGAGTAGTCGCTCGTGGGCGTGCGCCAACGCGATGACTCCCGGGTGCAGGTTTGCGCTCTGCGCCCACGCCAACCAAGAGGCGCGGTCTGCGCGCACACTGACTTGCAGAAAGCGAGCTCGCAACGCTCTATCGAGAGTAGTGACGTGATAGTCGGCAGTCTGCGGATTGACCGTCGCCACGCACACCCAACCCGCGGGCAGCTCGTACTCGTGCAGTCTGCGCGCGCTGAGCAATTGAAGGGCGGGCTGCTGGATGTAGCGCTCGGCGCGATTGAGCTCTTCGAGCAATAAGATGCCTGCGCCGTCCCGAGGCAGCACGTGCGGGAGGGCATATTCGGTGCGACCGTCTTTGACGACGGGTAGCCCGACCAAGTCCGGAGGCTCGAGCAGACTCAAGTCCAAGATGGTCGTGGCGATGCCCAGGTCGGCCGCCACTCGCCGCACAATCTCGCTCTTGCCGACTCCCGTGGGACCCTCGAGGAGCACGGCGCGCCGCGCGCGATACGCGACCGCGAGGATGCGCTCGAGGCGAGGACCGACGGGAACGGCGAGGGGACGCAGGCCATCGGCGTGGCCGCTCTTCGGAGGTGATTGCACGCCCTTGGACTAGCACGCGCCCGAGCGACCTGCGTGGCGCTTTCCGGTCGACTGCTACTGCTCGTCCATCGAGAAATGCACGCACCAGTTCCGCTCGTCGTGGTGCATCTCGAGCGCGACCTTGCTCGTCGGCCCACTCCACGCTGCGGACAGCGTGAGTTGATCGTCAGTGTCGTGCGACTGCACGATGGTGTCCGACGCGATGTTCTGACCCGTCACGAGGTCTCGTCCGGTCCGGTGCACGAACGCACCTGGAGTCGTGCTCATCGCGACGGCGGAGCCGTTGGTCAACGACGCCTCCACCGTCTCTTCGTCCCAACCCGCGAACTCGTCAGAGTCTCTCAAGAGTCCGCGTAGACCGAGGTCGGTGCCGCCTTGATGTCCCTGACCGTCTTGCACCGTGGCATAGCCAACGGTCACTTTGCCCACGCCCGGGTCCTTGGCGAGAGTCAGTGTGACGGTGTCCGCACTTATGACTACCTGACCGATGGTCAATCGTGTGTTCCCCAACCATACTTCGAAGCCTTTACCCGCGGCCCACTCCGTATTGACGCTCTGGTGCGGCGGCGTGACGTGAGAGTCCCAAACGAGCGGCGGATTGGGCACGTTGAAATCGATCGTAACGACCGCGCCCACGCGCGCGACCTTCTTCGGTTGAAGGGGCGCCCACGCCACTTCCCGATTGACCACCGCGTCGAAGACTTCGGCGTACTTCTGCCCCAATCGCTCATAGCCTGGAGCCGGGAAATGCAGGCGATCGGGCGAGTATTGATACGCGTACTTCGGTCCGGTGCACACGATCCGACCGACGTGGTCGACGCCCGCTTTCCACACTTGCACAGCAGACCCCGTCGGCCCACTCGCGATCGTGCTCTGCTGAGAGACGAGCAGAGCGACCTTGGATGTCTGTTGTGTAATGGCTTTGAGGTCCGTGTCGTAATCTTGCAGCAGCTGCCATAGACCGGCGCCATAGTTGCCATTGCCCGCGTCGCACTCGCCGTGCGTGAGCACGATGCCACCGACCCCGAATGACTTCTTCTCAGCGCCCGCGAGAGACTTCCACACGCGAGTCTCCTCGAGGCTCGCCGGGTACGCGCGCATGCCGCCTGCCTTGTCGATCTGTGACAGGCAATGCCCCGACCAGCCGACGACCGTGTGGGCGGTGACGTACTCACCGACTCCTCCGTTCGCGTTCCAGAGAGGCGTCAGCGTATTGGCCATACCGGAGTGTGGAGTCTCTCCAAAAATGTCATTGGGATATTGGCCATCCGTGTATCCAGGGCCATTTCCAGCCGATGCCGCGCGGATCGGCTCGACGAGAGGCGCGGTCGCCCACGCAGGCGCGCCGCTGTCTGCGGCTATTGGGTATTTAGGGTTGGGCCCGGTGTCCACCAACTTCATATTGTGAAACGGCTGCGTGGTCGTCATCACCTTCGCGGTCGCACCGACCGAGAGGCTCTGACCGGTGCCGATCACGCCGACCCAATCGAAAGGCGGCAGCGACGGACGCGGCAAGACGTCCGCCCGTACGTCCGCGGGTGATCCGTCGGGCAGCGATGCATCGGCCCCAGGCAGCGAGCTCGTATCGTCGCCCCCACAAGCCGCGAATGAAACCAAGACCCAAGAAACAGCGGACCGCATTCATGGCATCCTAGCTGAACACAATGGGCTCCCGGGCCTAGCAATCGCTGTCGGAGCGCCAAGCGTGCCTTTGTGAAGCGCGAGGGGTCCCCCCCGACTGCGACGGTGCCGAGGATGCCGCCGACCTGAGCCACAGATTCGAGGAGCCGATCGGCCTGGTCGATCGTGAGCGATGGCGTGACCATCCCGAGCTGGCTGGCGTAACGCTCGACGGCTTGCCGCGATGTTTCGTCGCCGAGTGAGGGAGCCAGCATATTTCACAGGCTCTTGCGTGAAATTGCTTCGGGCTCGGGTGTGGACGTGACGCTCGCGTTCTGCACCACACGCGCGGCGGCGCCCACGAGACCACCGCGTGCGACGAGTCGAGCAAGCGCCTTGCGAGCGTCATCATCACGTACCAACGCTTCATCGACGCCGAGCTCGCGGAACACCTCGCGACACACCTCGACGCTGCGGTCGCGACCAAGCGAGTCGACTAGCGCGAGCGCGCGCGAATTAAGGGCCATCGTCGCCCGAGGGGAACGCCAAGACGACGCTCGTCGTGTTGTGAAAGCCGCTCATCTCTTCTCCACGACATCCGAGGCGCTGGCGCGGAGTCCGGTTGCCATGCCGCCGAACACCTTGAAGTCTCCCGCGACCGCGACCGCGACGACCGTGGAGTTCGAGTCACCGGTCGCGACGAACTCTCCCGCAGTGGAGGATCCCAAGACGACCGCAGGCGCGAAGCGCGCCGTCAGCGGCCCCATGATCTCCCCGAGTGGCTGCGCAGTGGAAGCGAACACCATGACGAAGGCAGGCTTTCGACCGCCGAGTCCGGCCTGTAGCTCGTCTCCGATACCTGCCACTGCCTGTGACGAACTGCCGCCGGCTCGCGCTGTAACGACCAGTGTTTTCATTTGACCGCCATTATTTGAGGATGCGCGAAGTGCGAAATGGATTTCCGCATCAATTGGGCTCATGACAGCCAGCCCATCCGTAAACAGTTCTCGTGGCAACGGCCTTCCGCATGCCAAGTACGCGGTCGATCCGTCGCTCTATGAAGGCCACGCCTTGCGCGCACGATGGAATCGGGCGCAGGATTCAACGTCGGTAGTGCGTAGGATGACTCTTGCCCGAGGGTGACACCCTATTTCGAATCGCCGTCACGCTGAGGGGCATCCTGGTCGGCGAGACGATCGTTCGCGTGCGCTCGGCGCTGGTGGCCATAGAGGACGCCGAGCTCGCGGGGCATCGAGTCACCGCGGTTCGAGCGCTCGGCAAGAACTTGCTCATCACCTTCGACGACGCGCGGACTATCCATACCCATTTGCGCATGATGGGTCGCTGGCTCGTCTACCCCATCGACAAGGCTCCGCGTGTGCCGGCGGACGTGCGCGTCGCGATGGAGACCGATCGATTCTTGGTGATGTGCACTCGGGCGCCGGTCGTTCGATTGCTCACCGCAACGCAGCTTCGGCGAGACGAGCGATTGCGCGCGATCGGTCCCGACCTACTCGGCGAGGACTTCTCTAACGACGATGCGCTCGCGCGTCTCCTTGGGTTGCCGTCTACACCTTTAGCGGAAGCGCTACTGGACCAGCGGGTGATGGCGGGCATCGGCAACGTCTACAAGTCCGAGCTCTGCTTCATTCACGGCCTCGATCCGTTCGCGCCCGTCTCCGCGTTCACTCGCCTCGAGCTCTCTGCCTTGATTACGTCCGCGCGGACGTTACTGGCAAAGAACGCAGCGACGCGCGACCCACGGCGCACTCGCCAAGGAAGAGAAGCGCTTTGGGTCTACGACCGCGCCGGCAAGCCATGCCTTCGCTGCGCCACTCTAATTCGTACGAGCCGCGGCGAACGAGTCACGTACTCCTGCGAGAAGTGTCAGCCCAAACGCTGAGCGTCAATTAGGAATGAACGCGCAGTGACCATTGATGCACTGGTCTGCGGGATTGCAACAATCCGCCGCCTGCGTGCACTTCTCGAACTCGTTGCTGCACCCGCCGGGCGGAGGAACACAAACCAACCCGCCATCGGCGCCGCCACGGCAAAACCCATTGCAACACTCGTCACCGGACGCACAGCTCGCGCCGTCTTGCTTGCAAGGGTCCAATACCCAGAACCCGCGCAGATTGTCGGCCTTGGTCTCTTGACCATCCAAGTAGAACGCGGGATGGCTCAAATCAGCACCAGACGCGCCGTTGGCATCGAGCGCCGCGACCCACAGCTTGCCGTACACGTCATTGTTGTCCTTGCTGGGCAAGGTATTGCCATACGAGCGATGACTGGTGAACACGACCCAGAAGTACCCGCCCACGGCCTCCGGCAATACGGTGGGCGCGAAGCTGAGCGCGGGATCGTTGGCCGGGAGATAGTTGCCATTGGCCGTATAGCCGTCGAGCGCGTCCAGGCGGTGCGAGGTGTGCGTCGCAACGTCGGCGACGAATAGGTCACCGACCGCGTTAGCGTCAGTCTCGAACTGCGCGTTGCTGCCTGCGTGATAGACGACCCACTTGTTGTCCGGCGTGAACGCGGGCCACGCCAAGAAGAACGAGTTGTCGGTCGCGAGGAGTTGTTGATTGGTGAACTTCTTGGTCGAGAAATCGAAGTCGAACAATCCGAGCGAGTGGCCTTGCGTGGCGTCTTCGCGCACGAATGCGAGGCGCTTTCCGTCTGGCGAGAACGCGGGCGTTCCGCCGTTCTTGATGACGCCGTCCCAGCCGGGCGCGGGGATCACCGAGCCCGTCTTCACGTCGTAAAGACGCGAGACGTTGCCCGGAAACCAAGTGCGATAGTGCGTCGAGCTCATGAGAATCGACCCGTTCGGATAGATGCCTCCGTACGTGAAGCTCTCGTCGCCCTGCGCCATGATGGTGCTCGCGTTGTTCTTCAAGTCGTAGCTCGAGGACGTGCCCAGCGAAGTGGACGCGACGAGCGTGGAGCCGTCTGCGCTCGCCGTGTGACAAACGTTGCCGCAGCCGCTCTTGATGACGACAGGAGGCGCCGCGGTGCCCGGTTTGATCTTCATGATGCCGACCGAGCCGAGACCGCCCGCGAGCTGCGAGTCGTACGTCTCGTAGTAGATGGTGCCGCGCAGGCTGCCTTGTGCGACTCCCCACGTCTCGCTGATGGGACCCGTAATCGACAGTCCGAGCTGCTTTGTGATCTCGACCTTCAAGGCGTCTTTGGCGCCGACCGCATTGGTGATTGCGCTCCACGCTTTTGCCGTCAATGCAAACGCGAGCGGGCCGGTCTTGGTCGAATAGAAGCCCTGATAATCGAGAGTCGGGCTCGTCAGGTGAACGTACTCGGCAGTCGCCGAGGAGCCGCCGAACTGCATCGACGGCGGCAAAAGACCGCGCGGGAAGATGGTCTTGTCATAAGGATAGAGCCACGCGAACTGCGCGTCCGACGTGCCTCCCGCCTTGAGCTTCGCTTGGATCGTCGGGTCGACGTTCCCCGGATTGTCGATGATCGTGCAGACACCCGCCACGCACGTGCCACCTGCGGTGGTGCAGGACGTGTCGCACGTGCCGGGCTTGCCAGAGTCTTTGTCCGCGAGCGCGTCGATGAAGCTCACGCCGGTGTCGTCGATCGCGGCCGAGTCGCCACCCGCGTCCGAGCCTGGGTCGAACACCGATTTCGGGCTGCTGCACGCCGAGGCCATCGCCGCTCCGCCGAGAGAGAACGTCGCCACACACGCCCAAGCCCACGAAGACTTCATGACTTCTACTCTAGCGCGAGCGGGGCCCGTTCGCCGCTAAAACTAGCGGCTACATCGCGCCAGGCTCGTTGTAGCCTCGGTCATGATCGTCTGCGCAGCGGCGTTCCATCTCGTCCTTTGGATGCTCGTCTTCTCAGCGCTCGCGGCGCGCTTCGCGCTCGATCCGTCGCGTCGGTGGTGGAGGCGCTTTTGGAGCGATGCATTGCTATGGCTCGTGCACCCCGTGGCGTACGCGTTCGGCATGGCGATCGCCGTCACGTCGGTCGGCGGGCGTCATTCGTCGACGCTCCCTGCGTGGGCGCAACTCCTTTGGCGCCTCCGCGTCCCGCACCACACGAGCGACGAGCTGGATTGGCTGTCCACTTCTCGAGCCCATCCATTGAGTCAAACCCTCAATGCGGCGGTGCTGTCTGCGCCAATGCTTCATTGCGGTCTCTCGGCGCGCTCGCTTGTCGTGGCGAACGCGATCATCGGACTGTGGGCGGTGACCGTGCACTCCAACTTGCGAGTCCGACTGGCGCGGTTGGGCGCGCTCGTCGTCTCACCTGCGTTTCACCGGCATCAGCACGACCCGCGCGCGCGGGCGAAAGGAACCTCGGCGCCGTGCTCTCGGTGTGGGATCGGCTCTTCGGTACGGCGGGGTCGTCGGCGCGAGGTCCGGTGGATCAGCCCATGAAGCGGATGATCGCTTCCGCGAGCTCAGGACCGGCGTCTTCTTGGATGAAGTGACCCGCGTTGTGGATCGTGCGGTGGTCTTGTCCCATCGTGCCTGGGATGAGTGCGTGGAGGAGTTTGTCCGCGCCCGCCGTGATCGGATCTTTGTCGCTGAAGAGCGTGAGCCACGGTTTGTCCCAACGGCCGAGCACCTCCCACGCCGTGCGATTGGCGGCGCTCGCGGGATCATCGGGGCGTGAGGGGACGAGCATCGGGAACTGTCGCGCGCCCTCCTTGTAGCGCTCTTCTGGGAACGGCGCGTCGTACGCGCGCAGCACGCCGTCGCCTACCGGCCGCGCGCAGCCCTTGGCCATGATCTGCGCGATGCGCAGCGCGGGCACTGCCTGCGAGAACTTCCGCCATTCATAGAACGGGTCGGGGAGCTTTACGTCGCCGGTCGGCAGGAACGTATTCGAAGCGACGACGCGAGCGAACCGATCGCCGTGCTCGGCGACCAAGCGCAGTCCGATCAGCCCACCCCAGTCTTGGCAGAAGAGCGTGATGTCGTGCAGGTCGAGCGCAACCAGCACGCTCGCCATCCAGTCGACGTGCTTCTGATACGTGTAATCTGCACGTTCGTCGAGCTTGTCCGAGCGCCCGAAGCCGATCAGGTCGGGAGCGATCACGCGCATGCCGGCGGCGGCGAGTGGCCCGATCATCTTGCGATACAGGTAGCTCCACGTCGGCTCGCCGTGCATCAGGAGCACGACGCGTCCGTCACGCGGCCCCTCGTCGACGTAGTGCACGCGCAGCCCGTCTTGGGTGGACACGTAGTGAGGCTGAAAGCTCCACTCGAAGAGGCCCACGAAGCGTTCGTCCGGTGTTCGCAGCACGGCCATGCGCGAATGCTATCGCTTCGGTAGCTCGCGCGTCATCTCGATCATCGTCCGACGAAACCCCATCGCGTCGAAGAGTCGCTGCGCGCCCTCGTTCTTCGCGGCCGTGGTGAGCACCACGCGCGGCGCGCCGAGCTGGCCGAGTCGATCGATGACGGCCTTGCAGAGCGCGCGTGCGATCCCGTGCTTCCGCGCGTGCTCTTTGACGAACACGTCATGAAGAGCCCCGCACTCGTCCCGCAGCTGCATCCAGTCGCGATCTTCGAGCGCTCCATAGGCGTAGCCGACGATCTGCGCCTCCATCTCCGCGACCACGACGACGGCGTCCGCGTCATCGGCTTGTTTGCCGAGCCAACGGCCATATCCCTCCTCGATGGGTTCGCGGATCATGAAGCGCTCGGGATCGAGCGCGTGGTGCATTCGCACGAGCTCGGCGGCCATCGTCCCGAGCGCGGTCACGTCGGTGCGAGTTGCTGGGCGAATCGCGAACTCGGTCACCACTCTCCTTGATTGGGCATAGAGGCCCAAGGCTCGGCCTTCGGGAGCGCGTCGCCTCTCTGCAAGAGCTCCACCGATTGACCATCCGGCGATTTGATGAACGCCATGCGACCATCACGCGGTGGCCGCAAAATGGCTACGCCCGCGCTTTGGAGGGTCGCGCACTTCGCGTAGATGTCTTCCACTTCGTACGCGAGGTGACCGAAGAATCGGCCCGTTGGGTACGCGGTCTTCTCGTCCCAGTTGTGCGTGAGCTCGATCTCCGCGTCATCGCTCGCCTCGTCTGTCCCGAGGAACACGAGCGTGAAGCGTCCTTGTTCGCTCACTCTGCGGCGTGTCTCTTTGAGTCCGAGCGCGGCAAAGAATTTCAGTGACGCGTCGAGATCGCGCACGCGGAGCATCGTGTGGAGGTAGCGCATGCGAGCGAGCCTAGCGCCGTCGGCTCTACTGCCTCAATGGGAGTTCACAAAAAGATCGGGAGGATCAAAATCGGATTTGGGAGCTCAGCCCCGCGGGACTTGGGTGCGCCAGGCGACCTTCCACTGCGCGTCGCTCCGCACGAACGCGAGGATCTCGTGGCCGGCGACGGTGCTGCGTGCGCCGCCGGAGGTCCAGGTCATGTCGAAGCGATAGGTCACCATCACCATCTCGCCGAACACGTCCGCGGCGAGCTCGCTCTCCTTGAACTCGTTGATCTCCGAGTGCGACATGAACTCCTCGTACGTCTTGACGACGGCGGCTCGACCGGTGATGCGACCCTTGAAATCAGGGGAGACCAGCACGCAGTCAGGGACGAGGTGCTTGCCGAGCTTCGCGAAATCGCGCTCGATCCAAGACCGGTTGATCGTGTGGACCAATTCTTCGAAAGGCTCACTCATTGCGCGCGCCAATCTACAACAACGGTCGCGCTGAGGTAAGCTCCACGGAGTGAATCGAAGAACGCTCCTCAAACGCGGCCTGCTGGGCGGTGTCGTCTTGCTCCTGGGCGGAGGGACACTCGCCCTCTTGCCGGCGAAGATCAACGGCGCGCCGACCGAGCCGCTGCTGGCGCTCGACGCCAAGGCATTCAACGTGCTCGTTGCGGTCGCGGCGCGCATCGTCACCGCCAAAGGGTCGGACCCGATCGCCATCGCGCAGGGCGTCGACAAAGTGCTGTCGTCCGCAGTCCTCGAGACGCGCGCGGACATCAACAAGCTGCTCGGCCTCTTCGAGAACGCGCTCCCCGGGTTCTTGCTCGACGCGCGCCTCACGCCGTTCACGCGGCTCGACCCGGACGGGCAAGACAGAGTGCTCGAGGCGTGGCGAAACAGTCGGCTAACGGTGCGACGCACGGGTTACCAGGCCCTCCGCAAGCTGTGTCTGGCCACCTGGTACGCGAACGAGGCCAGCTGGGGACCAATCGGATATTCGCCGCCATCGGGGCTGAACGCCATCGCGTATCCGGACTCGAAGATGGGCACTCCCGAGTGGATAGCGGAGCAGAAACCGAGCCCCGGATGACGACCCTCGCGCTCGTACGCAGCAGTCCCGCGGTGACCGACGGCTCGGCGCAAACCGCCGATCTCGAGCTGAAGACCGACGTCTGCATCATCGGCAGCGGCGCGGGCGGCGCCGTCACTGCGGCGAAGCTGGCGGCGGCCGGCCTCGAGGTGCTCATCGTCGAAGAGGGTGGCTACTACACGAGCCAAGACTTCACGATGCGAGAGAAGGACGTCGCCGCCAAGCTCTACCAAGAGGGCATGACGCGCACCACGGCGGACGCGGGCATCGCCATCTTGCAGGGCCGCGCGGTCGGCGGGACCACTGTCGTCAATTGGACGACGAGCTTTCGCACCCCCGAGGACGTCGTCGCGCATTGGAAGGAAAAGCACAACGTCGGCGGCTTCGCCCACGCAGACTTGACTCCGCATTATGATGCAATCGAGCGCCGACTCGCGATCGCCAAGGTCGAATACGCGACACTCAATCAGAACAACAAAACTCTCTACGACGGCTGCAAGAAGCTCGATTGGGCGGTAGACACTCTCAGGCGAAACGTGTTCGCCTGCATGCAGACGGGCATGTGCGGGCTCGGCTGTCCCGTGAACGCGAAGCGCTCGATGCTCGTGACGCTCATCCCCGACGCCATAGACGCAGGTGCCAAGCTGATGTTCCGCGCGCGCGCCGATCGATTCGAGACCGAGGCGGGCGAGATCAAGCGATTGAAGGGCACGCTCCTCGACGCGGACGGAAAGAAGCCCACGGGCAAGTCCTTCACTGTCACCGCCAAGCGGTTCATCGTGAGCGGCGGCGCCATCAACTCGCCCGCGCTCTTGCTGCGCAGCGGCCTGAACGACAACGGTCGCGTCGGTCTCCGCACGTTCTTGCACCCTGTCGTCGGCAGCGCGGGCTCCTACGACTTCGCCATCGATCCGTTTCGCGGCGCGCCGCAGAGCGCGGCGAGCCACCACTTCGCGCACCGCAAAGACGACGTCGGCTTCTTCCTGGAGGCCGCGCCTTGGTACCCGTCGGTCGCCGCGGGCGCGGTGCCTGGCTTCGGCAAGACGCACGAGGACATGATGAACGGCGCCGGCAAGCAGGCCCTGCACATCGCGATTTTGATCGACGGCTTCCATGACGACATCCCCGGTGGTCGCGTCACGCTGCGCCCGAGCGGCGCGCCGCTATTGGATTATCCGATCCTCCCCAAACTATGGGACACGTTCCGATTCGCGCAAAAGCGATTGGCAGAAATGCAGTTCGCCTCCGGCGCAAAGACCGTCTCGACGCTGCACGACCCCACAGTGATGATGACCAAGCTGGACGAGGTCGCGATCGACGCCGCGCCATGGCAGGTGGGCAGAGTGCCCGTGTTCACTGCGCATCAAATGGGGGGCTGCGCGATGGGCGACGACGCGAAGACGAGCGTCGTGCGCAGCGAAGACCTAAGGCACCACACGATCAAGAACCTCTGGGTGATGGACGGCTCGGTGTTTCCCACGAGCTTGGGCGTCAATCCCCAAGAGTCGATCTATGGGTTGGTGGGCTTGATGTCGTCGAGATTCGTAGCCCAGAAGTGAGCCTGAACTAACGCTTCTTCGGCGGCTGTACGGTCAGCTCCGGCGGCTTGATCGTGATGCGGGATCCTGCGGGAACGCTCTGCGTGACGAACACCGAGCCCCCCACGACGCTTCCCTGGCCCAATACGGTGTTGCCGCCGAGCACTGTCGCATTGGCGTAGATGGTGACGTCGTCTTCGACAGAGGGGTGGCGCTTCGTATTACGGATCACTCGACCCTGAGCGTCCTTCGGGTGAGACAGCGCGCCGAGCGTGACTCCTTGATAGAGCTTCACGCGCTGTCCGATGGTCGTCGTCTCTCCAATGACTACTCCAGTGGCGTGATCGACGAAGAAGCTCGCCCCTATCTGCGCGCCTGGGTGAATGTCAGTTCCGGTTCGCGAGTGCGCCCACTCGGTCATGATGCGCGGCATGAACGGCACACCCATCGTATAGAGCTCGTGCGCGACGCGATACACCGTGACCGCGAGAAACCCGGGGTAGGAGAGGATCACCTCGTCGAGGCCCGTCGCCGCCGGGTCGCCGTCGAATGCGGCTTCCGCGTCCAACACCAGCGTCGCGCGGATCTCCGGGAGCTTGTGGAGGAGCATCTCGGTCACGCGCCGCGCATGCGGAGTGCAGTCTGCGTCCACGGCGACCTGCTCTTCCTCTGCTGCGTGACAGAGGCACGCCTCGATTTGCCTCCGAAGAGGCTGACGCAGAGACGCTATCAAAGATTGTGTGTGCTCCTCGATATTGTCTTGGGTGAGGTCCTGGCGACCGAAGTAACCGGGATAGAAGATCTCCAGCAACAGGCCAATCACCTCGGCGATCTCGTCGCGCGAAGGCAGGAAGCGCTTGCCGATACGCTGGCCGCGCAGGTCCGATCGATAGCTCGAAAGGAGCTTCGCGGTGAGTTCTTCGTCTGTCGCCATCAGGACGCCGTCGCGCGCTCCACTTCGGCGAACATCCCTTCGAACAGCGCGCCCGAGAGGTAGCGCTCGCCCGCGTCTGGGAGCACGGTGACGATCATCTTGCCCGCCATCGCGGGCTCCGCGGCGACACGCAGAGCGACCACCATCGCGGCGCCGCAAGAGATGCCGCAGAGGATGCCCTCTTCTTTCGCGAGCCTGCGCGCCATCAGGATCGACTCGTCGTTCGTCACCAGCTCGACTCTATCGACAATTGATAAGTCAAGATTGCGCGGCACGAACCCGGCCCCGATGCCTTGGATCTTGTGCGGCGCAGGCAGCAGTTCCTTGCCATTGAGCGTCTGCGTGATCACCGGCGAGTGCGTCGGCTCCACGGCGATCGAGATGATCTTCTTGTGCTTCGTGTTCTTGATATAGCGGCTCACGCCCGTGATTGTGCCGCCCGTGCCGACTCCCGCGATGAAGACGTCGACCGCTCCGTCCGTGTCGTCCCAGATCTCGGGCCCCGTGGTCTCCTCGTGTATCCGCGGGTTCGCAGGGTTCTCGAACTGGTGCATCACGACGTACTTGCCGGGCTCGCTCGCCGCGATCTCTTCGGCCTTCGCGAGCGCGCCCTTCATGCCCTGGGCTCCCGGCGTGAGTAGGATCGTCGCCCCCAACGCGACGAGCACCTTGCGACGCTCCATCGACATCGTCTCCGGCATCGTGAGGATGCACGGATAGCCACGCGACGCCGCCGCGAACGCGAGAGCGATGCCCGTGTTGCCGCTCGTCGCTTCGACGATCGTCTTGCCGGGCCCGAGGACACCGCGTGCTTCCGCGTCCCACACCATCGAGGCGCCGATGCGGCACTTCACGGAATACGCAGGATTTCGGCCCTCGATCTTCGCGACCACCGTAGCCCCGAGCCCCTTCGCCAAGCGCGATACGCGTATGAGCGGAGTGCGACCGATGCTCTTCGAGTTGTCTTCGTAGATGCGCGACATGCGGGCAACGTAACGGACACTTTGCCTTCGAACAAGGCAGCGTCCTCTCCAAAGTGGCAGTGTTACGTGTGAGTCACTTGCCTTTGAATATGGGCGCACGCTTCTGTGCGAACGCTTCGAGCGCCTCGAGTCTGTCTTCACTCACGAGCGTTTTGTCGTAGCTGACCTTCTCCAGCTCGAGGCCCAGCTCCAACGTCGTGTCGAACGAACGATCGATCGCCTCGAGCGCTGCGGCCTGCGCGATCGGCGCGCCTTTGGCGATCGGAGAGATCCACTCGCACGCATCGTCGACTACCGATTTGCCCTCGAGTGTAACGCGATTGACGAGGCCCCACGCGAGCGCCTCGTGTGCGTCCAGTCTTCGCCCGAGGAGAATCATCTCCTTCGCGCGCGCCTCGCCAACGATGCGTGGCAGACGTTGCGTTCCCCCCGCACCTGGGATGATGCCGAGTGTCGTCTCGGGCAGGCCCACCTTGGCGGTCGAAGCCGCGACGCGGAGATCGCACATGAGCGCGAGCTCCAGACCACCGCCGTATGCGACGCCGTTGATCGCGGCCACTACGGGCTTCGGCGAGCGGTCGAGCGGTCCGAGCTCCGAGCGATACAGCTCGACTTGTCTGCGCACGTCGTCGTTGCTCATGCCTTGTCGCTCTTTGAGATCGGCACCCGCGCAGAAGGCCTTGTCGCCCGCGCCCGTGATGACGATCGCGCGGATGGACGTATTGGTGAGCGCCTCGCGTATGAGCCTGCCGAAGGCCAACAAGAGGTCGCGCGACAGGCTGTTCATGCGGGGTTCGCGATCGATCGTCCACACGGCGATTGATCCGCGCTGCTCCACTCGAATGGGTTCGCTCATGAGCCGCAGTCAAGCGCACTCCCGAGGTCGAGCGCAACAGCCCGACCCGCGCAGCGCAGCTGTCCCCCTGGCCCGTGGGCCTGTCGACAGGGCCCCCCAAACCGCCGGATTGTCAGCATGCTTACGATCCGGCCGGGTGGGGAAGGTGAGCGAGGGCACCCCGCCCCGAACGCCGGATTGTCAGCATGCTTACGATCCGGTCGGATCGGGAAGGTGATCCCGCGGGGGGCACCCCGCCCCCGAACGCCGGATTGTCAGCATGCTTACGATCCGGCTAGGTCGCGAAGTGATCCTGCGAGGGGACCCCTGCCGGCTCGGTGGCACACCGAACACTCAAGGGATCCGGTCGAAGTGTCGACGGTTTCGCTACCTGCGCGCTGGATCCATTCGGCGGGACGATGACGCTGATGATCGATTGAACACTGGCGCCAGCGGGGTAGGCGTAGCTGACAAATTGCGAGTACCCGGGACTGCCTACTCCGCCGGTCTCCGCGGTGCCCCAGCCCCAGACTGTCAATGTGAACGGCCCGTCGCTATGCGCCTCGTGCGCACCGTTGTCGCAGCCGTTCTGGCCAGCGAAATTGTGGCGGACCAAGTCGCGTAGCGTCCACTCGTAGGCTCCGCCCGAGCCGACGGGCTTCCACACGCCGACCGTTCCACCGCAGTCGAGCGAGACGTCGTGAAACGCGTTGTCTGCGCCCTTCTTGCGAATGAAGACCAGGTTGGTCTCGGGATAGGTCGGGTCCGTGAAGAAGACGTACTTGGAGAGGTATTGCCCGCTCGGAATGACATTGACGAACTCGGGATCAACGTTGTTCGCGAACGCGCCTCCGCCTGTCATGTACGTGGCGACGTAGAACGGGTGCTTGTCGTCTTGGCTCTTGACCACGAACGGCCCGCTCGACCGGACCTCGAAGCTCTCGCCCTTGTTCACCATGGCCTGCGCGCCCATCGGCATCGGATCGTACGTCAGCATGGTGCCGTCGACGGCGCCCGTGATGCGTGTGGGCGAAGTCTCGTCCGTGTTGTCGACTCTATTTCGATATCGCGCGTAGACGTACTCGCTCCCGAAGGCGCGAATCGGCGCGATTTGCTCGTGCGCACCGTCGCACGCGTAGGCGTCGATGTTGATGCAGCCCTGCTCGGCTCACACGCCGATGGGGTTGTTGGAGCTGATGATGCTGCCCAACAAATCGGTCGCTTGCTCGAAGCGAATGACCTGTCCCTTCTTGAGTGGGTAGGTGATGGGAGTGCCCATCGGCGAGCCGGCGACTCCCGTTTAGGCGACGATGTCGACGCTCGGCTTGATAGTGACGTTGGTACCATCTGCGGAGGAGACGATCGCGATCGCAGGATTGAGCGTGTTGCTGCCGAGCGGGCGGGGCGTGATGGCGATGTAGTTGGTATCCCAAGTAGAGGTAGGCAACATCAAAGTAGCGTCCGTGACCTCGCTGCGACCTCCGCCGAACGGCGAGATGTCATAAGCGACTGCGGGCGCCGATGCGACGACGTGGAGCGCCTGCGCCTCGTTGCTGGTGCCGTTCGCGGGGTCCGTCCAGCCGGCGGCCGCGGGGTCCGTCTCGGCCACCGTTACGCCATATCCGCATGCGGTGTTGATGCCGCTATTGGTGCCCTCTCGCAAGAAGACGATTCCCACTTTGCCGACTGGGATGGTACCGCCTTTGCCGATCGGATTCATCTTCAGCGTGAGGCCGGAGCCGACAGGTAAATAGGTATATGGAGTCAGGTCGAGTTTGGTGCCGCTCACGTCTCCCGTAACCGTCACAGGCGCAGACCACGTGTTGGCGACGTACAGCGCGAAGCAGCCAGTGCCGAAAGCATGCGCGGGTTGTGCGCGTAGTACTCGCAGCCGACGCTCGACTTGTTCGCGACCGCCTCGCACGCGGGATGCAGGTCCCGTTCGCGCACCCCTGTGCGTCGCTACACGACTAGACGACCGCGCCGTTGCAGTCGACGATCGAGTGCAGATCTCCGGAGCACGTGTTTGGCTTGCTGCCGCAGCTTCCGCCCGAGTCGCTCTTGGGGAAGATCCCCTCGTCTTGCGCGATGACCTCCGGCCCTTGAGTTCGGCAGTTGCAGGCGCACATGGAGCTTCGTGCGGAGCGAGAGCGTCCGGTCGTCGTGACCGGGGCGGATGGGGTTCGGCGCAGTATCAAGCGGGCGAGCGCCCGCATGCTGATGACGCTGGCAGGTGAGGTCCGCGTCGATCGGCTTGCATACCAGGCGCGCGATGTGGACGGGCTTCATCCGATGGACGCGGCGTTGAATCTTCCGCAAGACTCGATCGACAACGCCAATCCTGGGCGCTTAGCTGCGCGAAGCGCCTTCGCCGAAGGCGGCGACAATTGCCGCAGTGCGTCGCCAATTCGCCTTCGACGAGCCGGGCTCACCAAAATGTTCGCCCGTTCGGGCGCTGCCCGTCATACTTTTCTCGCGACGGCCTCGGAGCGCTCGTCGATTCCTCGATAGTTGCGGCCGCAACCGTTGCGCTCGCCGCATGTCGGCACTGTTCATCAAATGTGGAGGCAGCGATGTTGGTTCGGTCTTCTCTCGTAATCGCGGGTCTGGTCGGCGGCGCGGGTGTCTTCCTCAATTGCGGCAGCACCCCCCCCAATCTGTTCGACGTCGGGTCCGATGGCGGAACCGACGGGAGTGGCGACGAGGCCATCGACCCACTGCTCGGAGGAGACTCGGGCGGCGGAGACGGCGGAGGCATCACGCTCGGCTGCAGCGGCGACCTCCGCAACGTCATCGACGGCAACGGTGCCGTGCAGCAGCAGTGCGGCAACACCGAGGGCTGCGCTGGCGGGAAATGCATCGGCGCGTGCGACGCTGCCGGATTCAGCAAGGGCTCGGTCGGCTGCGACTACGTAGTCGCGACGCCCGGCTTTTACGCCAATATCCTGCCGCCTTGTTTCGCCGTCTTCATCGCGAACAACTGGCCCATCGACGTCCCGATCACGGTCGACCGCGGAGGCAAGACCTACCCAGTCAGTGCGTTCGGCCGAATCGCGCAAGCGGGCACTCCGGCGACGTCGTGGGCTCCCATCCCCGCGGGCGGCGTCCCTCCGGGCAAGGTGGGAATCCTCTTCATGGATGACGATCCCAACTCCGTGAATGGCGGTCCGCTGACGTGCCCCATACCGCCCGCCATTCGCCAACAGTACGGCACGGCGGTCACCGGTTCGGGGCAGGGGCCCGTCACGGGTCGCGGGCAAGCTTGGCACATCTCCACCGGATATCCCGTTACGGCCTATGACATCTATCCGTATGGCGGAGCGAGCTCGTATTTGCCGAGCGCGGAGCTGCTCATTCCGTCGACGGCTTGGGGGACCAACTACTTCGGAATCGTCCCGCTTCGAGGCACGCAGCAGCCGCAGTGGGGTCAGCTCGTCGCTTCGCAAAACGGCACTGTCGTCACAGTGCTTCCGAACGTCCCGCTCCCCTCTGGCACGAACGTCAGCGGAGCTCCCGCGAACACTCAAACCAAATACACGCTCAACGCAGGTGAGTTCATACAGTGGCAAGAGTCCAATGAGATGAGCGGCACTATCCTTCAATCGAACAACCCCATCGCGTTCACTGGAGGTCAGGGCTACGACTGCTACTCGAGCATGACCTCGTCGGGCGGCGGCTGCGACTCGGCGCACCAACAGATCATGCCCATCAGCGCGTTCGGCTTCGAGTACGCGATTCCACCGTATTTCACGCGACGCGCGGACAATCAGGAAGAGTCGATACCTTACCGCTTCGTCGGCGCGCAGAAGGGCACGACGCTCACGTACAGCCCGCAGGTGCCGGGGGCGCCAAAGACGTTGACGCAAGGGCAGGTCGTAGACTTCGAGGTGACTGGCCCGTTCGTCGTCACCGCGCAAGACAACAATCACCCGTTCTATGTCGGTCAAGTCATGACGGGCTGCAACGTGACGGGTGGTGGTAAAGGCGGCTGCTTGGGCGACGAAGAGTTCGTCAATATCCTGCCGCCCGCGCAGTTCTTGAACAAGTATGTCTTCTTCACGGACCCCACGTACGCCACGAGCAACTTGGTATTCACACGCGTAAAGAATGCCAATGGGTTCGCGGACGTGACGCTCGACTGCGCAGGAGTGTTGAAGGGCTGGAAGCCGCTCGGCGCGAATGGCAAGTACGAGATCACCAACATCGATTTGGTGCGCGACAAAGTCCCCAACGGTAAGTGCGACAACGGACCGCATCAGGCCTCTAGCGCGGGGCCCTTCGGGATCATGGTTTGGGGATTGGACACCTATTCTTCGTATGCGTACCCAGCCGGGGGCAACATTGCTCCTATCAATACGATCGTGGTTCAGCCCGTTCCTAATTGATGTGGGAGTTGCGGCACGTAGAGGGTTGATGGGTTGTGGTTCGGCGACGCGCAGCACTTTTCTCGGGCCGTCCCGCGCGGCGCGACTTGGTGGCGTGGAGTCTGTGATGGGTTGTTGGAGTGTCAGCGGGTCGTCCCGATAAAAGCGCCGCGCGCTCGCCGGTCGTTGCGGCTACCAGGGGTGGGAGGGGGCACCTGGAGGGTTGATGGGTTGTGGTTCGGCGACGCGCAGCACTTTTGTCGGGCCGGCGACTTGGTGGCGTGGAGTCTGTAATGGGTTGTTGGAGTGTCAGCGGGTCGTCCCGATAAAGGTGCCGCGCGCTCGCCGGTCGTTGCGGCTGCCAGGTGGCTGTGGGGTGAGAAGGGGGTAGTGTTCGGCGATGAGTCTGGCTTCGCATCCGATGGTGACGTTGGGTCGCAACTTCTGGATTGCGGCGGGTGGGGCCGTGATGTTGGGGGGCTGTGTGGCTACCGTCTCGCCGATTTCGGCGGTGGCGCTGGTTGGGGTCGGGGGTTGGTTTGGGTGGATTGCTTGGGATACGCGGCGACGTATGCCCGGTATCTCGCTTGTCAATCAGTCGAGTGAGCGGGTTGGGTCGGGCGACTTGTCGGGGGCTCGGCGGTTGCTCGATTCGGTGGATGTGAATCGGATGAATCGGGCGACGCGGCGGGCATTCGAGCTCAATCGTGCGACGCTCGCTCTGCTTGCCGGTGACGCGAAGGGGTCCGTGGCGCACGCGACGCTTGCGATCGATGGCAAGACTCAGTTGTTCACGAAGACCCACGAGCAGGCGCAGATCGCAAACGCACTAGCGCATCGCGCCGTCTCGTATGCGGTGTTGGGTGAGCGAGAGATGGCGCGCGCAGACGCAGAGACCGTGCGTGTACACGCGGGCGTCATGCCTAGTGCTTTGGCGAGAGCAACACTGGCGGACGCAATCGTGTTGGCCGCGACGGATCGCAGAGACTCATTGCGCGATTTGTTTACCGCACACGGACGGCTGCTGCGCGACTACCTGTTGCCGCGAGAGCGAGTGTTGGCGCGGTCGCTCGCTCGACTGGCGCGCGCGGACAAGACGACTGTCTATCGCGAGCCCGGAAAGTCGGGTGAAGCCGTCGATCCAGTCGCGGAGTGGGCTAGCGCGACGGCAGAGCACGCCGACTCCGAGGTGTGGGCGCCGCTGCCGACCACCGAGAGGGCGATGTACGAGGCGCAGCAGGTTCGAGAGCGGATGCAACGCCACGTGCCGAAGAAATCACGCGTGGGCGCCACCCTGCTCCTCTGGGTATTACTCATTGTAATTTCCCTCGTGATTTGGTCCTTCTTGCAGCCGAGCTCGGGCGGTCCCCTGCGGAGTCGATGCCCGCGCGCGCGTCCTTGTTCGCCGGCATGATTGTCGGGCCTCTGCTCGTTGGCCTCGTTGCCCTCTCTACTTGGCGCGGGAGCAGACGCGGCACCAAGCAGACGATGGCGTTCCGTCAAGCAGCATTGGCAGAGGCGCGAGGTCATCGCGAACAAGCGCGCGCGGCGTACGAGGCGCTGGCCGCCGCTCGCGCGCCACTGGCGGCTGCGGATCTCGAACTCGCTAACCTCGCCGACAAGGAGGGACGATTCAAGGATGCGCTGGAGCTCAGTGAGCGAGGCCTCGGAAAGATCGCAACGCTCATGGCCCGCGCCCTCGCGCATGACGTTCTGGCACCGGCGCTCTCTGCAGAGCGCTCCTTTTGTCTGTCGATGTTGGGCCGAACGGACGAGGCGAATGCGGAGCTCGCGACTCTCGTCAATCATCCCAATTACCCAGCTTCATCTGTCGCTCAATTGCGGGCGCGCCTCGCTCAAGCGCTATTTTCCAATGACCGAAAAGCCGCCTTCGAGATCGCGCGTCGTCGCGGCCCCAACATGCCAATCAACGGCCGAGACGAGATGGTGTGTGATCTTCTGGAAGCCACAGAAGGCGGGGGCGTCGATCCAATCGAATGGGCCCGCCTCGACGCCGACCTCAACGACGATGCCGAGCTGCTCGCCTATGTGAATCGTTTGCTCCCGGGGGTCCGCGCGCGACTGGTACCAAGAGCGAGGATCACTGAAGCGCTCGAGCCCGATGAGCCGAATGCCGAAGAGACCACGGCGCGCGTGTGAGCGGCGACGTGGAGAGTGCGCCACTTCCTGAAGTGACCTGGCATCGCCGGGCGAGTTGGGTCTATATTGCGTCGATGAAAATCGATCTCGCGAGTCAACTTGCCCTCATCGCAGCTGGCGGAATTCTGCTCGGTGCGTGTGGCGGCAACGAACCCCAAGCCAATAACCCAGCGCCGTCCACTGATCCGAGCGCGATGGGCGCGATGGGCGCGAAGGCGTCATGCGCAGCTGGCCACACTGATGACAAGTCGCATTGCAACGCAATGGCTCCTGACGCGGGGAAATAGGCCGAAGCGGGCATCGTCGCCCTAAAGCCGAAGAGACCACCGCGCGCGATTGAGTGGACTGAATCCAGCCCTCTCATAAAGGTGGCTTGCGCGCGAGTGGCTCTCCTCCACTTCCAATTCAATCGCGAGTGCACCAACGCCTCTCGCCGCCGACAACGCTGCATCTAGCAGCGCCTCGCCGATGCCGTTTCCGCGCCTTGCCGGAACCACATAAAGCTCATCCAACCAGGCGACGAGTCCACCATGCTCCAGCGTCCAAGTGGTAGCCAGAACGGCCACCCCCAAGAGCGCCTCGCCCTCCCGAGCCACTAAGATCACACCACGTCCGACCTCGCCAACGAGCCCCTGGACGGCGCGCACGAGCACATCATCCGAGATCGAAATCTCGTGCTCCGCATACTGCCCGCGCAGTAATGCGCATACGCCCTCGACGGCCCCCAACCCTGCGGTCTCGATATTCACGTCAATTGCTCGCGGCGGTGGGCAGCGGCGTCCCGATGGGCTGCGCCACCAAGTCAGCGTCGCGGTTCGGGAGCTTCAACCGCGCGATCGCCGCTGACATGCAGACGACGCCCAGCCCGCCGAAGGCGATCGCAAGCCGCTCGTTGGTCAATCGCGCGATCACGCCACCCACGGTGGCTCCAATCGACCAAGCGACCAAAAAGCTCATCTGATAGAGCGCCATCGTTCGCGACTTGATCCACGAGGGCGAAGCCAATTGAACGGTAGCGTTCAATACGCTCAGTGTGACCCAACCGACGCCGGCAGGCAGCAAACAGAAGAACGCCACGGTCACATTGGGAGCGAACGCCATCGCGAAGATGCCTAGCCCGTAGAGCGCGAACGAAGCGCCCACGAGAACGCGCGGTCCGAGCCAAGCTCGGGCGCGTTTCAGCACTAGCCCACCGGCGATGGCACCGATCCCGAGGGCCGCCAAAAGCGCGCCGAAGCCTCTCGCCGAGGTGTTCAAGGAGTGTTTGGCGAACGCGGGCAAGAGGGACACGGCGCACGAAGCGGGCAGACTAAACAATGCAATTGCAATGAATGGCGCCGCCAGCCGCTGGCTCTTTCGCAGCTGTGCAAAAGGTGCCAATAGCGCGGTGACTATCGATTCGCTTGGCCTGCGCTCGCGCGGAGCCTCGGCCGCTGCCCGAAACTCCGGGTAGGTCTCTAGTGCATAAATCACTGCGAGGAAGCTCACTGCATTGATGCTGAAGGCCCACACCGGCCCGAGCGCGCCAAGAATGAAACCGCCAATCGCCGGACCCACGGCGCGCGCGAGATTGAATGCAATCGAATTGAGCGCCACGGCCTCCGCGGTC
>JAYVYD010000086.1:0-19680 GCA_043784605.1 Myxococcales bacterium
CTAACTCGACTATCACTCTCGTGAGAGGAACCATGAATCATAATATTCTCATTCTGGTCGCTGCCGCCGCGCTCGTCGGCTGTCCCAAGTCGGAGCCCGAGAAGGCCGCGCCGACAGCAACCGTCCCAGCGACTATCGCACCGAGCGTGACCGCGAGCGCACCGCCCGCCGTGGACGCCTCGCAGCCCACTGCGGAGCTGAAGATCAGCGCGAGCGGCTCGACGATGAGCTTCGATGTGACCAAGTTCGAGGTGAAGGTCGGTCAGCCCGTTCACGTCGTCTTGGAGAACAAGCCGCCGGGGGAGCTCCCTCACAATTGGGTCTTGCTCAGCAAAGCAGGCAAAGAAGCGTCTTATGCCGCGAGCGTCGTCGCTCTGGAGAAGGACGGCTATTACAAGGAAGCGGACGAGGTCATCGCGCACGTCGACATGGTCAAGCCGGGAAAGACGGCAGAGACCACGTTCATCGCGCCGAAGACGCCGGGCGACTATCCGTACATCTGCTCGTTCCCCGGCCACTACATGATGATGAAGGGCGTACTGACCGTCAAAGCCCCGTAACGCCGTCACACGCGACGTGCCGTACGCCTGAAGATTGTGATACAATGTTCGATCGTGGAGACTTTGACTCCGCGATTGGAGATGCAGTCATGAGCTTTCTTCGAACCTGTCTTCGTGTACTTCCTGTCGGCGTGATCGCGATCGCTTGCGGCGGCTCGGACACCACGCCCGTCAATGGTCCTGGCGACTCGTCGATCGGCGGCGACGCCCAGAACCCCAACGACTCGGGCGCCGGTGACACTTCGGCGGTCGCAGACACGAGCCCGCCCGTCGACTCCGGCGCGTGCCCAGACGAGCACGGCTTTTACTCGGTGACGATCAGCGGACAGGGCTGCGGCGATCTCAATCCGAAGGCCCCGCAGTGCATTGCTCAGCAGGCATGCAAGATCAACATGAGCTCGCAGAGCCCGAACGGGACGGTGGCACTCGACGGCATGGCGGATCTGGTCATGGACGGCTCGTTCACGATGGCCGCGATCAAGGAGGGCACCGTCAACCGCACGGGCTGCGTCGGCGCTTGGGACGCGGGCACATCGACGCTTACCGTCGACTGCGGCGGCGTAATGACCAGTCAGAGCTGCCGCGCAGTGCTCAAGAGGACGATCTCGAAGTGTCCTTGAGTCGATCCACATGTCGCGCGAGGCTTGGATCGTTGTCATGGCGGCCGCATTGGGGATCGACGCCGCCGCTTGTCACATGTCCCAGCCTCCAGGCTCAGAGGTGAGCAGCCGAGAGGTCGTCTCGGTCGCGCCGCCCAGTATCGACTCTGCACCGAGCGCGGTCCCGAGCGCCGCGCAGGTCGCGGATGCTGCAAAGCCGCGCGCGGAAATCGACGCGGGGATCGGCCTCGGCGTAGGGCTCGGGACACTGAAGACCGCTCCAGTTCGTTCGACAAGCCAAAGGTGACGTGACTCTCCGAGTCGTACTCGGATGCTGAGGATGAGCGAAGTGTTGGTAATCGCGGCCTGCATCAGCGCCGGATGCGCCGGCACACGCTAAAGCGCACGGACCGGGGGCGAGGAACGTGCGCGTCCAACCGCTCTCGTGCCGGTGGCCCACCCCCTCTCCTCCTTCCAACCCCTCCCCTCGTTCCAACCCGTAGCTACGGTGGACGATCCAGAGTCACGCGTACGAACGGTAGCTGAGGCTGACCTTCCATGCTCGGTAGCGCAAGTCTACGTGCGACGTGTCTACAGCATCGACGACCGTGAGACGGGCGGGGCCTTCGAGTTCCATGGGGCGAACGGTGCGGCTCGTATCAAGTATATCGCGTGGCCGATAAAGGGGCTGTGGAGGCGGAAGGTGTAGACGTGTTTTTCGTCTCGCCCGTTGCTCCGCTTCGCATTACGTCGTTGCCATCGTACAGCACCCGCGCCTCCTCGCGGCGAAGCACTACTCCTCATCGATAGAAGCGGCGTGTTGTGTAGGGTCTCGGTCGGCAAGAACGTTGCTGACAACGTATGGGAGGTGGAAGGCTGCTCCGGCGGAAGGCCCGTCGTTGTGGGCGCCATTGCCGTTCGGGCGTCGGAAGCCACGGAGGCCTCTCTTGCAGAGACCCACTGGATCGGGGAGCCGGCTCGAACGATGAGTCACAAGCCCGTCGCACCGGGGGACGGCGGCGACTCCATGTGGAGGCCGTTCACTATCGTCGATCTAACGGGGGACCGTACGAAGCAGGTAGCCGTGTATTGCAGACGACCCGCCACTAGCGAGTACGAATGTGAACGGTTCATGGTGTATCGTGGCAACAAGAACATGTGGTGGTTTTGTTCCCATAGCGCGTGCACGCTGGACACCCAACGTCACCGAGTAGTCTCGGCGGGGAATGCCCAGTGCACGACATCGAACTATTGCGTCCCCTCGACCGCCCCCGAAGTGCAGCCGTCCGCGGGACGACTCTTGGCCCTTTGATCCATGGGCGGGCAGGACTTGCCAATGCCCAGAGCAGGGCTCGCTGCTTTGGGCAGCATCGTCGGCGTCGGGCCACCATTATCATTCAATGGCGACAACGTGGGGTCCGCATAGTTGATGCCCGAGACGCAATCCGTGTCCGGCGCACCGCCGTTGGTGTGGTTCTTCGGGAATTGAAGGTTACCGGTGCCCGTGGCCGTCATTTGACATTGCATGGGAGCGCCGGGGTTGTTGGCCGTGTTGTTCACGAAGAGCGAGTTGTCGACGGTAAGCATGGGTCCACCGAAGATGGCCGATCCAAAGCCGTCTGCCTTGCTGTTCGCGAGGGTCACGTTGTTGAGCTTGCCGTCAACTCCGAACAAGCAGAGCGCGCCACCGATGCTCCCCGTCCCCGTCGCCTCGTTGCCGTCGAAGGTGTCGTTGGTGAAGTCTAGCGTGGTGGAGTCCGACTGAATGGCGCCGCAGCCTTTGGCCTTGTTGGCGTGGAACGTGGTTGCGGTGATCTGCAGATTGGAGTTGTGAAAATAGAGAGCGCCGCCTCCGCCCGCGGGCGCCTGATTGTCGTCGAATAGGCAGCGATCGATCACGGTGATTTGTTTTGCATTGTCTGGCGTGCGACCGATGGCGCCTGCGAGCGCGCCCACCCCTGCCCTGTTGCCAGTGAAGGTGACGCCGCAGAACGTATGCGTCAGATCGGAGCCGCCGTCGATCGCGATCGCGCCTCCGTTGCCTCCCGAGCCCACCTGGTGCTGTCCGTCTTTGGCGACTACCGAGCATTTGCTCGCATCGTCGCTATTGGCGCCATTACCAGTCGCGATGTTGTTGTTGAACGTCGAGTTGTAGACGTCGAACTCGGAGTTGAGGCTCTCGATCGCGCCTCCGTTGCTCGCCATTCCGTTCTTGAACGTACTGCCGACGATGAGCGCCTTCTTGCTCCCTTGGAGCGAGATCGCGCCGCCACCGACGTCGGGACCGAGCTGCTCGGCGCCGTTGCCGTCGAAGATGGTGTCGAAGACCTGCAGCACTCCGTCGCGCATGAGCAGCGCGCCGCCATAGCCGTCATAGTAGCCCTGAGAGCACGGCATCGGCGCCGGCGTGTACTTGTCAGTCCCGGCGATTTTTCCGTGCGCGAGCGTCAGTCGCATCAGGGTGAGTTTGATGTCGTTCTTGCGATAGTCGGCGTGATTGAAGCTCATGATTTGAACCATATTGCCGCCGTCGATCGTCACCTTGCCGCCGCCGTCGATCGTGGTGTCCACGTCCGTGCGGAGCGCGAGCGTCTTGCTGACGGTGATGGTGACGGCGGTTCCGCAATTGAAGGTGATGACGCCCGCTTTTGCGATCGCCGCGACGAGTAGCGCTTCATTGCACGTACCCTGACCGGTGCCGACGACCGTCGTCGGATTGCTGGTGTCTGGCGCACTCACCGGCGGCGTGCACGACTGCGTGGGCGGCGGAACATAGCCATCTGCGCCAGTGTCGGGGACACGCAATACGTCGCCCCCACCGCCGCCGTCGACGCCATTGCCACCGTCGTTGTTCGGGTTGACGTTGGTGGAGTCGTCACCACCACACGCGATCGAGATCGCCAAGAGCGAGAGAACGGAGTGTCGCATGGACAACACGCTATCACGAAGCCGAACGGAGCCATATTGGCGTCGGTACCGAAGGCGATTTCGCGATGTAGTGGTCAACCGCGCTATCTAGAGCAAACACCGACCCCCCAACTGAGCGAGCCCCGAGGGACATATCGGAGCGCAGCGCGCGAAGCCAAGATCATAGGCAGTTCCGGGGGTGCATGCCGAATACGTTGCGGCGGGCGTGGGCGTGACTGGAGTGGGCGAGACGGCGGGGGCATTGCCGATGATCGCGTCGACAAGATAGGCGCTCATGAGGTGAGCGCGTAGGCCTCGCTCGCTAATCCATGCGTATCCATTCTCTCCCCAACCGCGACCCCAACTGTTGTGAATGAGGAATTGTCGCTCGGTGTCGAAGGCGCGATAACCCACTATCGCCACTGCGTGTCCGCCGCGGTCTGCTCGCGAATACTCCGGCAGCACACCGCCTTTGACGCCACGCCAACCCCAGGAGGCGCTGTCGATCTCGATGCTCACGTACACCTCTCGCCCGCTCGCCAGCGCAGTCACCATCTGATCCACCGGGTGATTCTTGAGCAACTGAGCGCGCCCCGTCCACGCGACGCCTAGCGAGCGGACGCGGTTGCGCTCGGCGACGATGACGGGATCGCTCTGCCATGAATTGACGGACACGCCGTACGACTGCTCGCACGAGTCCGCGTCAGTCAGGAGCTTGCACGCTTTGATGGGGTCATAGGGCCAATTGAACTCTTGGGTGATCGCCTCTCTCGGCTTGCCCGTCCAGAGGTCGTCCCACGCGTCTGCCGCGACTACGTGCAGTGGGCTGAGGACGTCTGCGCGACCCTGTTTGCGGAGAGAGCTCTCGAGGACGCTGGTGAGCGCGAATGCGAAGCACACGCCAGTCTGTCGTTGGTCCTTGATGGGTCCGTCGAGGCCCTGGGCGCGCAGGTCGACGACGTTGGGCGTGAAGGCGAAGGTAGGCAGGTCGATCGACGGCGCGTTGTCGGGCACCTTGGGCAGCGCGGCCGCGCATGGGATAGGGACGAAAATGCCCGGCGCGATCTCCACGGGCGGACACGACTGCACGGCACGGGCGAGCCCAGCGAGATCGATGGACTGACCGTTAGGGAGCGCAATGGGCGGCAATTGCAGCGGCCAAGTGGGTTGATCCGCGCCCGCGGAGGTGGCGACGAGACCCAGCGAGACGACGAGAGCGATGGGCAATACGCGCATGGAAGAGTCATTACGCAAGCGGCCTGCCAGCACCAAAAAGCGAGAACGCGCGTTGACGTGTGTTCTAGAGAACGGCCATTGACTGTACGCTCGAGGGATGTGCGCATACCGGACGGCTTGCTCTTGCGAGATTCACTTGAGAGACGAGGCCGTATGAGGGCTCTGGTCTTCGCTTCGTCGGCTCTCCTCGCGTGCTCGAGCGCGCTCGAGGCACCCGTCGTGTTGGTTGATGCCGCAACTACCGATAGTGCGCCGACGACGGATGCGGCGCTGCCCAACCCGACGGACGCTACGAGCGATTCGACGGCAGACGTTGGCAAAGGCTGCTTCGAGAAGACTGGCGCATGGGGCGTCTGCGAGACGACGACCGCGTGCGCCGCGCTAGGCAATCGCGCATCTACGCCCGGCCTCTGCCAAGGCGCAGAGCAGTGCTGCGCGCCCGTGCCGCGCGTGAGCGACAATCCGGCAGTCCCCAATGGCTATAAACTCATGTCGCAGTCAGGAGTCACACCGGCAATGACCACCTGGGCCGTCGCGATCCTCCACGACCCGGTCACCTACCCGATGTTCTCCACCACCACGCAGACGTTCGGCGCACAGATCGTGCTGGCGCGCGTGGAGTGGCATCCCCCTGACTTTCAAAACTCGATCGTCCACCGCGGCGTGACGCTCTACGTGCCGCTCTGATCGAAGTACACGGTAGCGTGGAATTGTTCCCGGCAGAAAATACACAAAACGACCATAAGATCGGGAAGTCGTTGTGGGGGGGGGTGCGGTCCGAAGCCCCACTTTTTGATCTTCCTGATCTTTTTGTGACTTTTCTCAGCTTTCAGGCGTCAGTCGCGACGAACGAGCTGTCGACGGTGACAATTGGTGCTGACCGCCAATCCGCACAGCTGTGGACGTTCGCCGAAGGCGACGTCAATTCGCTATGCTGAGCGTTCATCCGTCCGCACGGAGCCTTTGAACTCAGCTGCGATAGGGCGTTGGGAGAGGACGCACGAGGCGAGCCTGTTCCACGGCTTGTTGCATGGAGCCTGCGAGGTAGTCGGCGTGCGCTCTGACCTTGGTCGTCATGATCAGGTGGGCGCCGCCGCCCTGCTCTCGCACGTTGACTTGGAACACCGGTACGCTCTCCATCCTCTGGCCTTCACCGCCGCCACTCAGCATGGCGCGCTGAAGGACCACCGCATCGTCGATCAGGTTCATCGAGAGCGAGAAGCCCTCGAACGACGGGAGCGGTCCATTGGAGAATGATATGCCGGAGGGGTCTATCTTTAAACGACGCGTGTTGATCATGTTGACGAGCGCGGCCCATAAGAGAAAAAGGCAGAATGCGCCGAGCACGATGAGGACTTCTGTCGACGATCCGTTCGCCCAGAAACCATAGAAGACCAACGGTGGCACAGGCAACGCGATGACGAGAAAGACCAACGGCGTGCTCCTCGGGAGCGTGACTTCGTAGGTGTGACCGTCCATCTTCTCCACGCCTCCGAAGTCCGCCGGTTTGACGAGCGGAGCTGGCGCCAACGCCTCGATGGCGACGATGGGCCCGCGCATGAGCTCTCCGCACACGCGGCAGAGCGCGAGCCCCTTCTCGACGTCGATATTCTCGGGCGCGATCGTCCCGTTGCACCGGACGCAGAGCACTAGACCGTGACCTCGTTGTGAGTGGCGGCGAGCACGTGCGCAAGCTTACAACGGTTCGAAGCCACGTCGGCAATGAACGGAGAGCCCAGTGACGTCCACTTCCCGTCTTCCCGAGAATCTCCCTCTTTAAAGCAGCGGAGATAACAGTCGTGCACTCGCCTCGGCGATGCGAGCGGCTAGCGGCAATTTATTACGAGAGCGACTCGTGATGTGTCGACACTTTTGGCGATCTTCGGCGAACATCGCGTCGAGCTTGGCGATCGCCCTTGGGCAGTAGACGACCGCGCTGACCTCGAAATTGAGTCGAAAGCTACGGTTGTCCATGTTTGCGCTACCCACGAAGGCGGCTTTACCGTCGATGACCATCGTCTTGGCGTGAATCATTTTCGGGTATTCGTAGATCTTCGCTCCGGCCGCCAGCAGTCGGTCGTAATAGGAGCGTGCGGCGGCGCTGACGATGCGCGAGTCGCTGCGCTCGGGGACGAGGATTTGGACGTCCACGCCGCGGAGAGCGGCCGTCATGATGGCAACGAAGATGGCCTCGTCCGGGACGAAGTATGGGGTCGTCAGCAGCACGGACTGGTCGGCCAAGGTGATTGCAGTGAAGAAGGCGTTCTGGATGGGCTCCCAATCCAAATCGGGACCCGACGGAATGAGCTGCACGATTTGAGTCTCTATTCCTTCTGGGTTGGGAAAGAGGTTCTTGTCCTTGACGATATTGCCTGTGGCGAAGTTCCAGTCCTCGAGGAAGGTAAACTGCAATTCGCGAACGGCAGAGCCCACGATCATCATGTGGGTGTCGCGATAGGCCTCTTTCTTGGTGACGCTTTCGTCGTATTCGTCGCCGACGTTGATGCCGCCGAGAAAGCCGATTGAGCCGTCGCAAACCACGATCTTGCGGTGATTGCGGAAATTGATGCGCGGCCTCAATCGACCGCCAATGACCGGATTGAACGACGCGAACTCGGCGCCGGCCTCGAGCAGCGGCCGAACGAAATAGTGCGGCAAGGGTGCGCCGACTGCGTCGACCAACAGGCGAACTTTGACACCCGCCTTCGCGCGCTCGATCAGCGCGTCTCGAATGCGCGTGCCCGTGATGTCGCTCTCGAAGATGTAATACAGTACGTGAACGTGGCCCTTCGCTTGGCGGATGGCGCGCTCGATCTCGTCGAAGCACTCTTTGCCGCCGTTGAGGACGAGCACCTCCTTGGCGGGCGCGAGCGAAGCGCCGCTGGTTCGCAGCGCCAGAGTCGCCAGCTGCGCGCGCCACGGGACGGTGAGATTGTTCGTCGAGGACGCGGTCGCGGCGGCGAGGTCTCGGACGATCGTGCGGCTATTGGCGTGCTGCATGCGCTTGCGCCAGAGGCGCCTCGGCCCGATGAAGACGTAGATGAGAAAGCCGAGGATTGGCAGAAAACCGAGCGCCAAAATCCACGCGAGCGTCGCGACCGGCGAGCGCTTTTGCAGGATGATCCAGACGCTCAGCGCGACCACATAAGCGATCTCCACCGACGACAAGACACTGACGAGCACGGCGGAAGACTGGCACATACGCGCAAACCTCGGTAGACCCGAATCGTGACGGATTTGCCTGGGAAGGAGAAACAGGCGCTGAGCGTTCAGAAGAACGTGGAGAAGGCGGACGTCCTAGAGACGAAGCGCAGCGCCGTTCCGGCCGGTGCCGAACGCTCGAGCGAAGCGAGAGTACCGACGGCCACTCAGACCGGCCCGAAGGTGCCGTTTCGCAAGCGCGCGCTGCCGTTTATTTGGAAATGGAGCAAGCGACTTGCCGTGACTGCGCTCGTGTTGGCGATCGTCGGGCTCATCGCGATCGTGATCGTGGTGCGTCACTACGAGGCCGACTTGCCGAGCGTGGCGGATCTGAAAGGCAACTATCACCCACCCCAGGTGACGCGCGTGTTGGCGAGAGACGGCACCACGCTGGCGGAGATCTTCACGGAGCGACGCACGGTGGTCGCGATCGCGACGCTCCCCGCACACGTGAAGCTCGCACTGCTTGCCGCGGAAGACGCCGGGTTTTACGAGCACGAGGGCCTCAATTATTGGGGCATCGCGCGTGCGTTCGCGATCAACGTGCGAAGCGGGCGTACGCGACAGGGCGGATCGACCATCACGCAGCAGGTCGTGAAGAACCTCTTGTTGGGGCAAGAGCGCACGTACAGCCGCAAGATCAGAGAGGCGCTCTTGGCGCGCAAGCTCGAACAAGAACTCAGCAAGGACGAGATCCTCGAGCTGTATTTGAATCATATCTATTTCGGCGATGGCAATTACGGCATTGAAGAGGCGGCGCGCGGTACGTTCGGCAAGAGCGCAAAGGACCTGACCATTGCAGAGGCCGCACTCTTGGCGGGATTGCCGGCTGGGCCGGATCGTTTCTCTCCGCGAAAGCATTTGGATCGGACACTCGTTCGGCGCGCGTATGTGCTCGACCAAATGCATCAGAAAGGGTTCTTGAACGACGCGCAGTTCGCGGCGAGCAAGGACGAGCCGATCAAGCTCGCGGGCCCCTCCGACGCAGAGGGAGACGTAGCGCCCGAGGTGGTGGAGCTCGCGAAGAAGGCCTTGCGAGATCTCGTGCACGACGACGCGACGCGCGGCGGCTACACGATCTCGACGACGATCGACCCTAAATTACAGGCTTCCGCGCGTAAGAGCGTGCAGACGGCATTGGACGCGTACGACAAGAAGCATGGGCTACTCGGTCCGCTCAAGCTGCCCGCGCAGGCGACCGTCGATAAAAAGGGTCGCACCGTCCCACCGCCGAAACCGACCGACCCGCCGTTCACGGGCACACCAGAGTTCTCCGATCACAGAGTGCTCGTGGGTGTCGTGGAGGGGACGGACGATAGCAAGCAGACGATCGATATTGCCGTGGGCACGGCGCACGGGACCGTCAGGCTCGAAGAGTTCAAGCGCTACAATCCATTGCAATTGACGGCTTCGGCGTTCGCCCCGATGGGTGCGTGGGTTCGCGTTAGCCTGTTGGGACAAGTCCCGGACGCCGCGAAGGTCGGCGACGGCGGCGCGCCTGCCGCGCGTGTTCCGCTGCGTTTGGAGCTCGGGCCCGAGGGAGCGATGGTCGCGATCGACGTGCGATCACGCCAGGTGGTCGCTCTCGTCGGAAACTACGAAGCGGCTAGTGGAGGTCTCGATCGCGCGACGCACGCGAGGCGACAACCGGGCTCTACGTTCAAGCCTGTCGTCTACTCGTACGCTATCCACTCGCGGCGGTTCACGGCTGCTTCGTTGATCGATCCGCGACCGGAAGTGTTTCCGGGTGGATACAAGCCGGCGAACTACGAGGGCTACACGGGTACGGATTTCTTGCGGCTGCGTGAGTGCCTCGCGAACAGCGTGAACGTGTGCGCGGTGCGCGTGCTGGCGGACGTGGGGCCCGCGAACGTGGTGAGCTGGGCGCAGTCGCTCGGCATCGCATCCACGTTGAAGCCCGATCTGTCGCTCGCGCTCGGCAGCTATGAGATCCAGCCCATCGAGCTCGCGGGCGCTTACGCGACGTTCGCCGCGGGCGGCACGTACGACACGCCGCGCATCGTCACGCGCATCACCGGACCCGACGGAAAGGATCTCGAGCTTGCGCCTCTTCCCCCGCCGCGTCGCGTGCTCGACGAGGCCGAGGCGTACCTGATCACGAGCATGCTCACGAGCGTCGTGGATCATGGCACCGCCGTTCAGGCCAAATCGTTGGGACGACCCGTCGCCGGAAAGACAGGGACGAGCAACGCGGCGAAGGACACCTGGTTCGCGGGTTACTCCACGGAGACCGCCGCGGTGGTGTGGATCGGCTTCGACGACGGCAAATCGCTCGGCGCGCGAGAGACTGGCGCCTCGGTCGCGCTGCCCGCGTGGATCGACTTCATGAAGGCCGCGAGCGAGCACAAACCTCCGAGTCAGTTTCCCAAGCCCGCGGGTATCGTCCAGATCAAGATCGATAAAGCCACGGGAATGCTGCCGCCGGATGACGATCTGCAGACGCAGGATGAGGTGTTCCTCGCGGGCACCGAGCCTACGGAGGTCGCGGCCGCGCCGGTCTTGGACGGTGGCACACAAGGTGAGAACGCGGATTCGTCACCGTGACGGAAAGCTTAATTCCTAGCCGTGCGTATGCTGCTTCGTATGGCGACCCCTCCTACTCCCTACAAACGTCCGTCGATCGCGAGTTGGCTCCTCCCCACGATGACAGGGCCTTGGTTGGCGATGGTGGCGGCGGTCGGGACGTACGCGCTCGTCGGACCGCTCCACGATCTCGTGCCGCGATGGTTGTTCTTTGGTGTCGGCGTGTTGGTCGGCTCGCTCTGGGCGTTCGTTTGGGCGCTCATCGCCTCGCTCGTGGACCTCGCTCTCTTGGCGACCAGGCTCCGTGCGTTGCCGAACGGCAAGCACGGTTGGCTCTCGTCGTTTGGGGCTCCGCTCGCCGCGCTCGGGTCCTACGCGGTGTACTCGCCGCACAAGTGGTACAAGTTTGGGCCATGGGCGATCGTGATCGCGCTCGTCGTGCCGCTGTTGATCTCGGTCGTGGTCGGTCGCGTCGCGCTGGGCAAGAAGCTCTCTTAGTCGCCGTCGCTGTCCTGTGCTTGCAGCGACCAGCGAGCGCGGCGTCATCGCTCTCCGGTCTCGGACCGGAGATCGCCAAGGGCCTCACCAACAAGCCTGATGCGAGCGTGATCGTCGTGGCGTCGCCGCTCGAGAGCGATGTGCCGGCACCGAAGGGTGACGAGCTCGCGTTGAAGGTCGCGTCGCTCGTCGCGGGCAAGCTCGGACCGAACGCACGCGCGCACGACCAAACGCTGCCGCTCGCGGCCGCGCGAGGCGTCGCATCACGCAGCGCCAATCTCGTGTTCGTGAAGGTGGTCATCGACAAGGGTCAGCTACGCGTGACCGCGGACGAGTTCCCCACCGTCGGCAATCCGTGGGACCGCATTCGGTTGCCACCTCCACCACCCTTCGCGCACGCGTTCGCGAGCGCGCCGGTCGACGCGGAGATCCGAACCGCACTCACGCCAGTGCTGCTCGAGCAGGCGCAGATCCACAAAGCCAAGCACGAAGAGACCGACGTGCTCGCGGCCGCGTGCGGCGACGTGGATGGTGACGGCGGTTTGGATTTGCTGCTCGTGTCCAAGACGCGGGTGGTGCTCGGCAAGCTGAGACAGGGCGTGTTCTCGGCGCAGAAGGTAGCTCCTTGGCGCGGGATCGTGGGGCGCGCCGCGATCCCGATGCGTGAGCCGCTCGGCTTCGCCACCATGACCTACGATCGCATCTCGATCGGCACGACGGATCGAGCGTCGGTGTGGCTGGATGGATCGCTCGCGCCGCGCGGGTCGTTGCGTGGGTTGCCGGTGGGTCCAGACGTCTGCGCGCGCGCCGCTCCCGAGACCAACGCGCTCGCGGAGCTGATCGGCTGCAGCGAAGGCAACGCGACGACGTGGAACGCGGGCGTGAAATCGTTCGACGCCGTGAGCGTGTTCGACAGCTCGAATGCCCTAGGCGCGCCCGTGCGAGCGACCGTCGCGCGCGAGCCCAACGCGAAGCTCCACGTGCGCGTGGGGGATCGTGCGGACAAGACGATCGACGGCGTGGGCGCGCAGGTCGCGCTCGGTGACCTCGACCAGGACGGCGTGCCCGAGCTCGCGTTCAGCGCGGACGCGGAGACCGACGTCCTCACCGTCTCTAGCCTCGACGCCTCGGGGCCTCGCGAACGCCTTCATTTTGCGGCTCCCGACGGCATTCGTGCATTATGCATGTGTCCGCCGGAGGACCGTGGTGCCCCAGCACTCATCGCGATCGTTGGCGCGGAGGTGTGGCTTGTCCGGTGAGATTTCCCGACGCGGCGCGCTGTGTGGAGCGGCGGCGCTCGCGCTCGCGGGCACGTCGTCCGCCCGCGGTCGCTCGCAAGTCGGAGGGCGCGCGCAGCTTCGCGTGCCGTGGCCCGTCGCGTCGATAGACCCGCACAAGCTGGACGACGCCGCCGCGGCGATCTTCGGAAACGCGCTGTTCGACGGGCTCTACACGTATACGGACACGAGCAGCGTCGCGCCCGCGCTCGCCGAAGCCGAGCCGGAGCTCGTGGGTGACGAGGTGCGCGTGAAGCTGCGCGCCGGGATCGTCACCGCGCTGGGTCATGCGCTGACGGCGCGAGACGTCACGTTATCGATCGCTCGCGCGCGATCTCTCGGCGCCGCCGCGTGGCTCGCGGACGTCCCTTCACCGAAGAGAATCGATGACTCTACGATCTCGTTCGCGACACGCGATCCGCAAAAGCTCGCACACACGCTCGCGTCTCCATTGCTGGTGATCGTGCCGAGCGGGTTCTCGGATGCGTCACCGGATGGCACGGGTCCCATGCGCGCGGACCATCGCGGCGGCGCACTGGTGCTCTCTCGCAACCCTCGATCGGCGCGAGCCCCTTCGTTCCTCGACGAAGTGAGCGTTGCTCTCGCGCCGGATTTGTCCTCGTCGCTTCGCGCGTTCGAAGCCGGCGGCGACGACCTCGGCTGGTTGGGGCTCGGGCTACACGAACCTCGTGCGGGGGCAAAGTCTTTCGACGGGGGACCGTGCGCGTGGGCGATCCTTCGAACCGGCGCGCTGGCGAGCGCCTGGGATTCGCCGGGAAACGCGCAGCGTTTGTGCGACGGGATCGCGCCGACCAAGCTCGCGTATCTTGGCTTGGGCGCGGCGTGGACCACGGACAAAGACGAGGGTTGGGGCGGAGCGCCATGCGAGCTGTTGGTGCGCGACGACTCGCCGTGGCTCGTGGAGCTCGCGCGTGCGGTCGCAGCGACGCTCTCTCGCGCGGGTCATGAGGTCGTCCCGAAGCCGATCAGCGCCGCAGACTTCTCGAGCAAGCGTGGGTCGCGCGCGTACGCGCTGGCCGTGGACGTCGTGCGGGCTTTCTCGCCGGGAGCAATCGGCGCGCTCGCCGGACTGTCCACGTCGAGCGACCCGACGTCCGCCGCAGACGCGATTCGTCACCCGCCGCGCCTGGGAGACGTCTCCGTTCGCACGCTGCCGCGCACGCTGCGGGTCGGTATCCTCGGCGAGGTCCGCGCACAAGGCGGGCGCGTCGCTGAGCTTTCGCTCCCCACCTCCGCGGATGGAACCGGCGTGGATTGGGGCCAGGCGACGCGCGGGCCTAGGCGATGAGGCTCACGCCTCGCTTCGTGATCGCGCTCGGACTCCTCGTCACCGTGACGACCGCCGGTCTCGGCGTTGCGCTCCGCGAAGAGCAGCGCACGCGCGAGACGGCGCGCTTCGACGACGAGGTCAACTCCGCGTGCGGCCGCGCCGTGCTCGAGGTGAAGCGACAGTCGGATGCGGATCGCAAGCTGCTCGGCGGCGCGTGTCAGTTCGGCGAGCTCGTCGACCGCACGCTGGTCTCGATGGAGGCAGGCGATCTGGACGCACGAAGACTCTCGTTCGCCGAGCTCGTACCCGAAGAGAAGCGCGCGCTCGATCTCGATGAGCTCATGCTCGTGACGAGCCGGGGCGACGTGCTCGGCGCCGATCCGCGCGAGCTGCTCGGCGTCACGAAGAAGGACATCGACCGCGAGCTTCAGAGCAAGCCCGATCACTTCTTGTCTGACAGTCGCGACGCGAGCGCGTTCGCCAGGCACACCTCGCTCGTCGCGCGCTGCAAGAAAGACGGCCCTGCGGGCTCGGTCGGTCTCGTGGGTGCACGCCGCCTGGACGCGCTGCTCACGCGCATCGGCGGCGTCCTCGCCGTGGGCGTCCACGAAGGCGAGCCCGCAGCGAAGGACGCATCGCTCGCGCACGCGTCGTGCTCGATCGACGACGGCAATGGGCACATCGTGATCGTCGTCACCAAAGACAAAGCGCCGCTCGAGCAGGCCCTCATCGCGATCGATCAGACCGTGCTGATGTCCGTCGGCGTGTCCGTCGGCTTCGCGCTCCTCATCGCGATCCTGTTGGCGCGCGGGTTGAGCAGGCCGATCTCCGAGCTCGCCCGCGAGGCGAGCAAGGTCGCGACGGGCGACGCGAAGCCGATCGGCGAGCGCGGGAGCGGCGAGATTGGCGAGCTAGCTCGCGCGTTCGATCGCATGATCTCCGACCTTGCGGCGACGCGTCGGCGCTTGGCCGCCACCACCCGCGTGGCCGCGTGGCGAGAGGTCGCGCGCCGAGTCGCTCACGAGATCAAGAACCCGCTCGCGCCGATCCGCGCCGCCGTCGAGACGCTCCGTCGCCTCCGCGCCCGAGACGACCCGGCGTTCGACGAGTACTTCGACGAGGCAACGCGCACGGTGCTGGAGGAGGTCCATCGCATCACCAACATCGTCAGCGAGTTCACCCGCTTCGCGCGCTTGCCTCCGCCAAAGCCGCGCCAGATCGATCTCGCCGAGCTCGTTCGCGGGGTCATCTCGCTGCAGCAGGCCGGCGCGGGCGACGTGAAGGTCACCCAAGAAGGCTCTTCGCCTGTGGTCCAGGCAGACCGCGATCAGATCGTCCAGGTCGTCACCAACCTCGTGCAGAACGCACTCGACGCGATCAAGTCTGGTGGGGGCTCGCGCGTCACGGTCTCGCTCGCGCGCGAAGACGAGCGCGTGCGCCTCTCGGTGCGCGACGACGGGCCCGGCGTATCGCCCGAGATGGTGCCGCGGCTGTTCGAGCCGTACGCGACGAACAAGGCTCAGGGAACCGGCCTGGGCCTCGCGATCGCTCAGCGCATCGCGATCGAGCACGGCGGAGAGCTCGCGTTCGTGGCGCCGGGCGCGCGCGGCGCCGAGTTTCGCCTGGTGCTGCCCATCGAAGGACCGCCGCCGGTGAGCGAGATGTCTCCGCCCTCGAGCGCCTGATGAAACCCACGACACGGGGCGCTTCAATCGAAGCACCTCTCCAACAACTACGGGCGAAACGCGAGATGACCCCTAAAAAATGCTCATTTATTCCCTGCGTCTTACGTTCTACGCCTGGAAGTAGCTCATTTGATCGTCGCGAGTGATGGTATTGACCCGCCGCGCATTCGCGAATTACTCTGACTTTTGAAAGAGGAGGAGCAATGTCGAAGGCGAAAGCCGCGCCCCGTCAGAATCGCCGCGGGAGCCCAGAGGCCATCGAGAAGCGCCGTGCCGCGCGGATGTTCAACGACGTCCTCGGCAGCCGCCCCGAGGGCAAGCTCGACGGGCGCACGCAGAAGCGTCGCCAGCGCCTTCTCGCGGAGCTGGAGACCGGCAAGGTGAGCTCCGGCGCAAAGCGCGATCTGAAGCCGCTCGACATTCTGCAGAACGTCAACGAGCTGCTCCTCATGGGCGAGTCCGTCGCCTCTATTCGCAAGGCGCACAAGCCGAAGAAGTCCCCGGCGGAGCTCGGCGACCCGGCGGAGATCGCGGACGTCATCGGCCGACTGCACCGTGCCTACGGATTTCGCGCCGAGGCGTATCGCTTCGTGAGCATCGGCGACGACGTGCTGCGCGCAGCCGGAGTGCTCGAGAAGCCGCGCGCCAAGAAGCGCTGAATCAAGACTCGGCACACTCGGCGGTGTTATGGTTCGAGCGATGAATGCGCGAGGGTCCATCGTCTTTGTGTGCGCGGTCGTGGCGACGTTCGTCCCTGTCGCGAGCGCTCAACAAGTCGGCGAGGCTCGCCGCGCGACGATCGTCTGCCACGTGGGGACGGCGACGATTACGGCGGGCGAGCTCGAGGACCGGATGCACCAGGTGCCGCCGTACCAGCTCGCGACCTTCGGCGACACACCGCAGAAGCGCACCCGTCAGTTCCTCGACCAAGTGATGGTGCCCGACCTGCTGTTGTCCCTCGGCGCGCAGTCGAAGCACCTCGACACGGAGCTCGGCACCTCCTACTCGCTCGACCATTCGCGCTCGGACGCCGCGATCCGATCCATCCACAAGAACCTGCCGGCCGCAGCGCAGATCTCGGCAGACGAAGTGAAGAAGTATTACGACGCGAACAAGGCGCGCTACGACGCGCCCGAGCGCTACAATCTCTGGCGCATCCTCGTGAAGGATCGCGCTGAGGCTGACCAGGTCATCGCGCTCGCGAAGAAGGACTTGACGCTCACCAACTGGAACTCGCTCGCGCGCGACCACAGCATCGACAAGGCGAACTCGATGCGCGGCGGCAACCTCGGCTTCCTCACGCTTGACGGCAGCTCGAGCGAGGTCGGCACCACCATCGAGTCGAACGTCGTGGCCGAGGCTACGAAGGTCAAAGACGGCGAGCTCGTGCAGAGCCCCGTCCCCGAAGGCGTGAACTTCGCGATCATCTGGCGCCGAGGCACGGTCGGCGCAAGCCACCGCACGCTGCAAGATGTCGAAGCGCAGATCAAAGACACGCTCTGGAAGACCCACGGTGACTCCGAGGTCAAGCGCGTCACCGACGAGCTGCGCGCCTCTCAAGTGAAGGACTTCAACCCCGCGTTGCTCGACACGATCGACATCACCATGGGTGAGGGTCAAATCGTTCCGCGCAAGCGACCTGGACAAGTCGCGCCTGCCCCGAAGGCGTCGGGTAACTAACGCAGGCGGGCTTGCTGGAAAGTCGACAGCTCAAGGGCCGAAAGGCAGCGCTCGTGCTTGCTGCCATTGAGAAGCGTGGCCGGACCGTCGGGAGGCTGCGGATGGAAGTGATCGCCGACTTCAAGGGAGCCACCATTCGCGACTTCGTCGTGCGCAACATCGCTCCTGCTTCGACGCTCTACACCGACGGCCTCAAAAGCTACGTCGGTCTCAAGGAAGTTGGATACGCACATTTCCCGCGCGCCCAGCCGCTTCCTATTCGTTTGCGTCAGGGCGTAAAGTCCGTCGTCCCCGTTGTCGACCGCGCGATCGGTAACCTTCAGAGCTGGCTCGTAGGCACGCACCACGGCGTCAGCCGGACGCAGCTTCCTGTGTACCTCGACGAGTTCGTCTTCAGACACAATCGCCGCCGAACCCCGCAAGCCGCGTTTCAAACACTGCTCGGTCTTGGCAGCGCACAAGGACCAACGAGATATGAGGACATCCGCGGCGGCTGACCCCATCGCTAGGGGCTAGCTGAAACAACCGGATAAGCAGGAGTCAGCTAGTGCGGCTTTGCTCGGTCATAGTCATCGCCGGCGGCGTTCACCACCTCGAGGTCTCGAGTCGCCTTGTCTCGATCGCTGACGAGCTCCGCCGTGAACATCGTGAGTCCCCACATGCCGTTGTCGCGACGGCGAAATGAGTAGCGCGTGCCTCGCGCGGTGATGATCGTGGCGCGGTCTCCGCTGATCTCGACGCCCTTGGTGCCTGAGAGATCCTTCTTCAGGCGCGCGAGCCAGCCGCGCGACTCGGCCGTCTTCACGAACACGTCTTCGCCGTCTGTGGAGTCTGCGAGAGGGCCGATCTCCGCGCGTGCGGCTGGCTGCTCCGACGACGGGTAGCTCACCGTCACCCTAGTTTTTGCTGCTTTTCGCGCGTCGTGCACGCTGATGCAGGCCCACTGCGCGTCCGTCTCCAGGTACGGGAACAGATCGCGAGGATGGCCTTCTGCAAGCGCTTTGGCGATGCGCGCGTAGGCGCCGTCTGGAGAGTCGTTGGGCGGAAACGGAGTGCGCAGCAAGAGGAACAGCGCGGCGGCGACGAGCACCGAGAGCGCCGCCGTGATCAGCTTCTTGCGCATCGCGATGTCCGCATAGCACACCGTCTCTGCTATGCGTCTTGCCGATGCTCTCGGGCGCGCGCGTGGTGGTCGTGGTCCCCGCGTATGACGTCGCGGAGCGTATCTCGCAGGTGCTCCGCACGCTGCCTTCGTGGGTCGACGAGATCGTCGTCGTCGATGACGCGAGCCGCGACGGCACTGCGGGCGCAGCGCAGGAAGTGATCGACGCTCGCGTCACTTTGCTTCGGCACGAGCGCAACCGCGGCGTCGGCGCTGCGATCGTGACGGGATATCGACACGCCCTCGCGACGCCCGGCTCGCCGCGAGATGCGCTCGTCGTGATGGCGGGTGACGCACAAATGGACCCGCGCGATCTCGAGAGCGTCACACTTCCTATCGTCACGGGCGAGGCCGGTTACGTGAAGGGCGATCGCTTCGCGCACCCGGACTCGAGAGACATCCCGTGGACCCGCAAGCTCGGCGGCCGCGTGTTCTCCATGGCGACGACCCTCGCGCTGGGAACAAAGATCACGGACAGCCAGTGCGGCTTCACCGCGATCGCGAGATCCGCGTGTGAGAGTTTGGAACTCCGTGCGCTCTGGCCACGCTACGGCTACCCCAACGATCTGCTCGCGATGCTCGTACGAGCCAACGTCACCATCCTTCACGTGCCCGTCCGCCCCGTCTACTTCGAGGGCGCTCCGGGCCTGGGTTTACGCCACTTGCCGCGCATCGCGTGGATCGTCGCGCGGGCTGCGGTAAAGATCCGCTCGTGACTCGTCAAATCCTCCACGTCGACATGGACGCGTTCTTCGCGTCGGTCGAGCAGCTCGACGATCCGTCGCTGCGCGGGAGACCGGTCGCGGTGGGTGGGAGATCGATGCGATCGGTGGTCGCAGCTGCGTCGTACGAGTCTCGCAAGTACGGCGTGCGCTCGGCGATGCCGACGATGGAGGCACTACGTTTGTGCCCGCAGCTCGTCGTCGTACCTCCGCGCGGAGAGCGCTACAGCGAGGTGAGCCAAGAGATCTTCGAGATCTTCCGCCGATACACGCCGCTCGTCGAAGGCTTGAGCGTGGACGAAGCGTTCCTCGACGTGA
>JAYVYD010000087.1:0-20711 GCA_043784605.1 Myxococcales bacterium
CGAGCCTCGTCATGTTCTGCGCGCCTGCGTTCGCGTTTTCCTCGGTGTCGTACGTCGCGGTGCCGGCCACGTGCAGACCGGGGGGCTGAAGATCGCCGACCACACGCGCCACCTTCAGGCCCTGCACGAACGTGACCGTGACGAACCCGAGCGAGACGGGCTGCACCGGCTGGTTCGCGAGATCGGCGACGACGGCGAACGCAGCGCCCTTGGTCTCGAGCGTCTCCATCACCCACGGGAAGAACGCTCGCTTGAGACGACCGTCCTTCACGCGCTCGAGCGCGCGTCGCATCGCGTTCTCCGTGCCGCAGAGCACGGTCTTCGGCGACATCACGGTGAACCCGACGTTGTTGACCGTGTAGAGCGTGCGGTCCGCGTACGTGGACTCGACGATGAGACCGCCTGCCTTCGTCGGCGTGTGGGCCTTCGCCGCTTGCGACAGCTTGTCGGCGTCGAAGCGCCCGCTCAGCACCGCGACCACGTCGAGGCCCTGCGTCTGGTACGACGCGAAGGTGACGCGATCGACGTCACGAGACGCCGAGAAACCCGCCTCCGCGCCGATCGGGAAGTATTGCTCGAGGAGCGTTGCGAGCTGCGCGCCGCTCCCCTTTTGATCGACCATCATGCGGACATCGAACGTGCCGGCGAGCACGGGCGCGGACGGCAACAGCACGACGGGGTCCGCGTCGATCGCGTCGGTGGGGTCTACGCCCTTCACCTCGGTCGGGGACTTCGCGTCCTTGGCGCCACCACAAGCGAGCGCGACGGTGATGAGCACACCGCCGAGTGCGCGAACGAAACGAGACATCATTTTCGGTACGTTATAGTGACGCGAGCGCCCAAGCGAGCGAGTTATCGCAGCGAGGGATACGAGCCGAGCACCTTCAAGAAGCGCGTCTTCTTCTTCACCTCTTCGAGCGCGGACACCACGTTCCTGTCGGTGGAGTGTCCCATCACCTCGATGAAGAACAGGTAGGCCCAGTCTTCGCCGCGCTGACCGTCCGCGGAGGCGTCATGCGCCGGGCGCGATTGAATCTTCGTGAGGTTGATTTCTCGCTCGGCGAACTGCGCAAGGATGTCGAGCAGAGCGCCGGGCGAGTCTTGAACCGAGAAGACGCACGCCGTCGTGTCGTCGCCAGTTCTACCCGAGGGGCGGTGCCCAATGACCGCGTAGCGCATCTTCTCGGGCCCGTTGTCAGTCACGCTCTTCGACGCGACGAGCAAGCCTTTTTCCGTGCCGAACACTTCGGTCGCGAGCGCGGCCGCTCCGTGATCTTCGAGCGCGAACTCGCACGCCAGCAGCGACGACTTCACGTCGAGGACAGGCAGTCGCCGCGTCGTCAAAAAGCGCTGCGCGCGCGCGTGATCCGCGGCGGTCGCGTAGACCTTCTCGACGTCTGCGTCGTTGCCGGTTCTCGAGAGCAAGTGGAGGTCCTGCGTGATCTCAAGCGCGAGCGCGATTTTGAGATCGGTGTTCGTCAACGCGGAGATCGTGGACTGCACGGGCCCGTCTGCGAGCGTCTCGAGCGGAAGCACGGCGAACTCCGCGCGCTTGCGGGTCACCTCGTCGAGCGCCTTGTAGGTCGAGTCTGCCGCGAGGAGCTCTGCTCCTGCGCCGAAGCGAGTGCGCGCCGCAGCGTGTGCACCTGCGCCCGCCGGGCCGAGGTACGCGACGACGAGCGGCATCTCGAGCGCGATGCAGCTGGCGTAGACCTGACCGAGGATCACCCGTAAATCCTCGGGCGGCATCTCTCCGCTGGCACGCGCGACGAGCGCCGCGATCTGTCCTCGGTCTTGGAGCGAGAGGTGCGCCTGCGCGTCGGGCGCCCGCAGCTCGCGGAGCTTTCGCGCGGCCTTCCCGCGTCGCTCGAGGATGTCGAGGAGTTGACCATCGACACGCTGAAGCTCTTGCCGAAGCTCGTCCACCTCTCGCTTGCGATCGACCATCGACGCTCCTCTCGTCGCACGAAACTTACGGTCCGAAGCGCTCCACGTCCACCCAACGCTTGCTTGGTCGCGTCGATGAGTGCATCTCGTGGGGATGGATCTGGCGGCGCTGCGCGTGAAGTATCTGGAGTTGAGATCTCTCCGCTCGGCGCCCGGAGGCGAAGACGTTCGCCCTCGCCTGCGTGCGCTCGCGGCGGATTTTCCGGGCGCACTGCGCGAGCTGGACGAGATCCCGCTCGAGGTGATCGACGCGCGCATCCAGGCGCTCGATCGAGTCGCGGACGGAGCCGCGCCCGAGCTGTGGATGCTCGTGACCGCGCGCTTCCACGAGCTCACGCGCTCGGCCCTTAGCGCAAAGCGTTTGCTGTCCCACCGCGCCACGGACGAACCGTCCCACGCGGAGCTCACGATCAACGCTCGTGCGTGGGTCGATCAGATGGACGAAATCGCGGAGCCTCCGCGCGGGCGGCTCTCCGAGTTGGTCATCCGCCGAGTCGCCCGCGAGCACGACCTCACGATTCCGAGGACGCTGGAGCTCGTGCGTGCTCACTCGCGCGTTCGCCGCTGAACGCTCGACCTAGTCGGTCTTCGTGGGCGTCGTCGCAGGCGCGGGGGCCGTGGCCGTTTTGGTCTCGGTCTTCGTCTCTGCCTTGGTCTCGGTCTTCGTCTCCGCCTTGGTCTCGGTCTTCTCCGCCTTGTCGGTCTTCGCTTCTCCGCCGCTCGGCTTGGAGCTGTACGCGTCGGCGTACCAGCCTCCGCCCTTCAGGATGAAGGTGCCCCCGCTGAGCTGTCGCTCCGCGGTTGCCTTGAGGCACTTCGGGCATTCGGTCCGTGGCGACTCGGTGATTCGCTGGACCTCCTCCCAAAGATTTCCGCAACTCTTGCAAAGGTATTCGTAGGTGGGCATTGGGCTCCGGCCGGAGTTATGGCGTAAGGCTGGCCTTGTCAAGCGTATGCGATCTGCACGCGTATTTCCCTTGCAAAACCCACCGTACCTGGCATTTTGCTCAGTGACCACATGTGAAGTGACCATACGCTTCGCATATGGCTATTTGGGGCTATCAGGTCGTTGACTTGGCGGCTCGCTTTGTAGAGGGATCGAGCGGGCTGGAACCGCTCGGGGAGACTCGACGTGAAGATTCGCAAGCTCGAGCTGCATGGTTTCAAATCGTTCGTTGACCGCACCGTCGTCCGCTTCGACAGCGACGTCTTGGGTATCGTAGGTCCGAACGGCTGCGGCAAGTCCAACATCGTCGACGCGATTCGATGGTGCATGGGCGAGCAGAGCGCCAAGCACCTCCGCGGTCGAAGCATGGAGGACGTGCTCTTTAGCGGAAGCGAGTCGCGCGCCGGCGTCGATTTCGCGGAGGTCACCCTCACCTTCGACAACGACGACCCCACGGATGTGCCGCTCGAGTTCAAAGAGTACACGGAGATCGCGGTCACACGCAGACTCCACCGCAACGGCGACAGCGAGTACTTGATCAACAAGACCCCCGTTCGTCTCAAGGACATCACCGACCTTTTCCTCGGCACGGGCGTCGGTACCAAGGCGTACTCCATCGTCGAGCAAGGCCGCATCGGCCTCATCGTGAGCGCGAAGCCCGAAGACCGGCGCATGCTCATCGAGGAAGCCGCGGGCATCACGAAGTACAAATCCCGCAAGAAACAAGCGGAAAAGAAGATGGAGCTCACGCAGCAGAACTTGCTGCGCGTGGGGGATATCGTCTCCGAGATCGAGCGCAACTTGGGATCGTTGAAGCGTCAAGCGGCAAAGGCCGAGCGCTTTCTCGCGTACCGCAACGAGCTCGAGGACCTGCAGCTCTTCGACGCCTCGCACAAGTACCTCGAGCTCATCGGGTGGACCAAGCTCTACACCGCGGAGGTGGGCTCGCTCGCCGAGCAGAACGAACTTTTTCGCACGGACCTCGGCACGCGCGAGGCGGAGATCGACGTCGCGCGTCTCGACGTGATGGCCGCCGAGGAAGTGCTCGAGCACGCTACGAACGACAGCTTCGTGCGCACCAACGAGGTACGCGCGGAGGAAGCCGCGATCGATCGAAGCAAGGACCGCCTCACCACGTTGCGCGAGCGTGAAGCGCAAGCCACGGGCGAGCTGACCGCGCTTGAAGAGCAGCGCGTGAGCCTGCAAGCCGAGCACGACGTACTCGCACGAGAGGTCGCATCGTTCGAAGCGGACGAGGCCGTGCGCGCGCAAGATCTTGCCGCTCGAGAGGCGTCGCTGGCAGACGCGATCATCGGGCATCGAACGGCGGAGGCGCGCGTCGTCGAGCTCGTGCGCACGGTCTCGCGCGCCCAGGCGGAGATCGCGAGCGCGGAGGCGAAGCTCGAAGGTTTCGAGCGACGACGCGAAGACGCCGAGATGCGCGCCAACCGGCTCGAAGGGGAGCGCGAGCGCCTCACGGACGAGCAGGTCGACTACGCGGCGAAGGCGCGCGCCCTCGAGAGCGAGCTGCGCGACATCGCTGACGGCAAGGTGTTGACGGACGACGAGAAGCAGCGCCTCGAAGAGAGCCTCGCCGCGCTCCGCCAAGACATCATGGAAAGCGAGCGCAAGCTCGAGGAGGCCCGGAGCGAGCTCGGAAAAAAGCGCTCGCGCTTCGTGGCGCTCGAAGAAGTGCAGTCGCGACTCGAAGGCGTAGGCGCGGGTCCGAAGGCGCTCTTGAAGTCGAAGAACCCTGCGATCGTGGGTCTCGTCGGCGATCGCATCCAGGCGCCGAAAGAGCTCACCGCGGCGCTCGCGGGGCTCCTCGGACAGCGACTCGAAGAGATCGTCGTGGACGACATCGACTGCGGGCTCGAGCTGCTCGAGGCACTCGCGCGAGACAAGAAGGGTCGCGCGACCATCGTGCCGCGCTTCCCACGTCATGTTGCGGGGGCGGATCAATCGCTTCCGACGTGCGACGGCTTGCTCGGTAGCCTCTTCGATCGCCTCGACTTTGCGGTCGAGGACGAGGCGCTCGTGCGTTGGCTCGTCGGAGACGCCGTGGTCGTAACCGACTCGGCCGCGGCAGCGCGGGCTCGTGTAAGCTTGCACTCCACACACATCGTGACGCTCGGCGGAACGGTCCATTTCGCCGACGGACGCATCGCAGGCGGGTCCGGTGAAGAGGTCGTCGCCGGCAGGCTCGACGCGCTCCGAGAGATGCGTGAGCTCGAGGTCGAGGTGCGCAAGCTCGACCTCGTCGCGAACGAGCGGCTCGCTCACCACCAAGCGCTTCGCTCTTCGATCACCCAGGCGCAGACGGCCCTCGAGCTGGCGCGGCAAGAGTCGCATCGGGGCGAGCTGATGCTCGTGACGTGCGAGAAGGACCTGCGCGCGACGTCGACTCGGCTCGAGGCTATCGAGGCGCGGCTGGCGGTCATTGCACGTGAGTCGGAGGAGCTTTCTGCTGCGCTCGCGGCCGCTGCGACCGAGAAACAGGCGGCCGAGGCCATCCTCCATCTCGCGCACGAAGCGAAGTCGGGGGCGGAGAGCCAGGTCGCCGAAGCGACGTCGAGCCGCGAGGCCTGCGCTGCGAAGGTTGCCGAGCATCGTGACGCAACGACGGAGAGCAAGGTCCGACTCGCCAGCGCGCGCGAGCGACTCACGAGCGCACGAGGCACCACGATTCGACTCGAGAAGAGCGTGGCCGAGCTCGTGGAGCGATCGAAGCGCATCGAGCGCGAACTCGAGGACGGCGCACGCGCGTTCGGCGAGACCGCAGCGTTGCTGATGCGCCACAAGGAGATGCTCTTCACGGCGCTCGATGCGATGCGAAACGCAGAGGACGCCCTCACCGTAGCTCGAGGTACCTACGACGGCCTTCGCACGGCGCTCGGCGAACGGGAGGGAGCGATCAAAGAGCTCCGCGCACGCGCAGAAGAGACGCGCGAGGCGCTGTCGCAGGCTGAAATGCGGCTCCGCGAGAAGGACCTCGCGATGGGTCATCTCATCGACGCGGTCCGCGAGAAGTTCCGCGGGCTGAACTTGCCACGCGTCGTCGGCGACTATCACCTCCGCCCGCCGCCGGACGAAGATACACGCTCGCGTATCGGCGAGCTCGTGCAGCTCCTCGACCGCATCGGCGCCGTGAACCTCGATGCCATGCGCGAGCACGAAGACGCCGAGAAGCGCTTCGTCTTTTACACCGAGCAGAAGGCGGACCTCGAGAAGGCCCTCGGCGATCTCGAGAAGGCCATCGCGCAGATGAACAAAGAGTCCAAGCGACTCTTCGCGGAGACGTTCGCGGCGGTCAACGCCAAGTTCGAAGAGATCTTCCCGCGCATGTTCCGCGGCGGGCGCGGGTCGCTCAAGCTCACGAACCCGGACGACATGCTCGAGACCGGCATCGACATCCTGGCTCAACCACCCGGCAAGAAGCTCAGCTCGATCGAGCTCATGAGCGGTGGCGAGAAGGCCCTCACCGCAGTGTCGCTGATCTTCGCCATCTTCCAGGTGAAGCCCTCGCCGTTCTGCATCCTGGACGAGGTCGACGCGCCGCTCGATGAGGCGAACGTTTCTCGGTACAACGAGATGGTCCGCAGCATGACCGCGAAGTCCCAGTTCATCTTGATCACTCACATCAAGAAGACGATGCAAATGGTTGATATCCTTTACGGTGTCACCATGCAGGAGGCGGGGGTCTCGAGGCTCGTAAGCGTGCGCCTCAACGAGGCCGCAGAAGCCCAAAAGCCCGACATGAAAAAGGCAGCGGAGCCCACGGAGACGGATACCGCCGCCGTCGCCTAGAGCGACAACCGGTGCTCTCAGGTTCGTCGCGAGCGAGAGACTCGGCTACGTAAGACGTGGTGCGGGGCCTTCGTCACCCTGGAGAAACTGTCCACGATTCGTGAACGAGAGACGGCCTGCCACGCAGAGGAGACCGTCTCCTCCGAGCGCCAGACCGTCTCCTCCGAGCTCCAGACCGTCTGGGTCGACCCGCCTACTTGGCGGTCTTCTTCTTGCGCCGGGTCTCCGCGGCCGCTTGCCCGATCTTGCCGAAGAAGTCCACTGCGCCCGCGATCTGCGACCGCAGCTTGGCGTCAGTCTTGGCCACCGACTTGGCGATCGCGTACGCGTCGAGCATCACGGGGCGCGTCTCGTCGCTCAGGTGCAGCACCGAGTCGGCGATCCGCGCGTTGAGTGCGTCGAGGGCTTCGGCGATCTTGCCAAGCTTGGCGACGCGCTGGAGGCGATCGCGCAGGAGATCGACCTCGAAGGAGTCCGGATCCTGACCGAAGTCTCTGTCCGACAAGGACGCGAACAGCTCGGGCCGTGCCTGCGCCGCGTCGAGCACTCCGAGCAGCGCGTTGGCCTCGCCCGCGCGAAAGCGTCCCTGGCTCGATTTGCGCTCTTCGGCCGTCAGCGCGATGAGCCCGGGCAGCTCCGAGTCGACCTTCTCGATCGCCGCGAGCGTGGCCGCGATGCTCTTGTCGAGCGTGGTGAGCGGCATGGTGAACACGTCGTCTGTCTTCTTGGTCATGATTCCCCCTTGATGGTCGCGTGCCTACTGGCCGCGGTTGAGCCAAGCAAACGCGACGACGCTGCACGTGTCAACGGCCGCCGAAGAGAGGCTCGTCATCGATTCGAGGCGCATCGTGAGGGTCGGCCCGACCGGCGGGCTCGCTACGGGCATACCGTGAAGAGCCAGGCAGCCGACGCAGCGGCACGGTTGTCCGTGGCAAAGAGCAGCTTGCCGGCCCGCAGAGATGTCCACCGCGCTCACGCCCGCCTTGCAGCTTGGGCCGGCAGCGTCCGGGACATCGCCTGGGCGACGAGCAGCGTCGGGGCCATCCGGGGCGGCCACCTGCCCGCCGCACGCGACCCCCATGCCCACAGCCCCCCGACCGCGACGATTGCGATGAAGAGCCTCGTACCGCCTCCACGCTCCGGACCGCACTTCACTGAAGCCAACGAACCCAACCTCGAGCAGAGAGGAGAGCCCAGTGACGGCGTGACCGGCGCTGCGACGGCTAGAGTGCGACGTCTTTCGCCGATCCTACTGCGCGAGACGGTGCTCGTGGGGAGTGACGGCGACTAGCGCCATTCGTGCTTTGGCTCGCGTGAAGTCTTGAGCGGCCGATGGCGTCGAGGCGAGGACGTCGAGCGAGCTCGCGACCGCGATCGGATCGATGGGACCCAGTCGGAGCAGCTCCAGGGCGACCGCGATCGTCGGCGCGCTGGCGCTGGGCTCGTTCGCCGCGAGCAGATGCAGGATGGACGCCCGCACGAGCGGATCATCGGGAGCGCGCTGGCCCAACGCGAGCGCGAGCGCCTTGGTCTCGGTTGCGGGCTTCGGAGACATCCACGCAAGCGCGGCGAGCCGGTGGCGGCGGTCGCCCCCCGTGAGGCTCCGGAGCGTCGCGCGGTCGTCATTGCGTAGCGCGAGCTCGATCCGAGCCTCTTCGGGCAAGTCCGGAGCGTCAACGCCGGCACGCGCCGCGAGCTCGACGGCGAGCGGCACGAGCAGTGCGTCGGTCCCGAGCAGCCCGTGGGGGACGAACGCGCGCGCTTGATCTTGGTCTCCCGAGCGAGCGAGCGCCCGCGCGAACACCAAGCTCGCCGAAGCCTCCGGCGGCGACGATTTCGCGCCGGCCAGCGCTCGTTTGACCGACGCGAGGTCTTGGGTCCGCTCACCCGCTGCTGCCAGGACCATGCGCGCCGAGACATCATCTGGATCTGCGCCCACGACCAAGCTGGCCAGAGCGACCGCAGAGGTGACGTCACCGAGGACGAGCGCGCGCGCCGCGACCTCCGTGAGCGACACCTGACACCTCGAAGCCCGGCGCGTGGTCGCGGCTCGGTCCGCGCGCGACAGCGCGTCATCGATCGCGAGGCGCGCGACGAGGGGATCGGTCACGCGACCTTCGCCGTCGACGAGCGCACCCGACAGAGTTCGCGCGGACACGAGCGCGCCGTCCCCCGCGAGCGCGAGCGCGTGCAAGCTTAGCTTGGTCGTCCACGCGGCGCTCCGCGCGAGTCGCAACGCCGCCCACGACGAGAGCGCATCGTCCGCGTGCGCGTCGCCCCACTCGTAGAGCGCCGCCCAAGCCGCAGGCGTAGGCGTCGCGAGCGCGAGCGCGGTGAGCCGTTGGCGGGCGTCGTCGTCCGACGAGAACCTTCGCTGCATGGACACCGCGAGCGGCACGTCCACCGGCTCCGCGCGTATCGCCCGCCTTGCCGCGTCGTCGTCTCCGTTGCCACAGGTCGTGCTGAGCGCGAGCGCGGGCCCGAAATCAGGGTCGATCGCGAGCGCTTGGTCGATCGCGGATTGCACCATCGCGTCGTGCGGGTCCTTGCGACACAACGCCTGCGCGAGCCGCGTCCACACGAGCGCGTCGTCGCCGTCGATACGTGCGGCCTGCGCGAAGGCCTTGATCGCGAGATCCGACTGCCCGGTCTCCTCCGCGATCGCGCCGCGCAAGAAGAGCTCGTACGCGACCGGCGGAACGAAGCGTCCCTCTACCGGCCGCCCGTCCACGACGCGCGTCACCGACGGTCCGGCCCCTCCGCAAGCGAGGAGCAGCGACAGCAGCGGACCTAAACGGCGCAAGCGGCGAGTGCCTCCAGCAAGCGGTCGTTGTCCTTCGGAGAGCCTATCGTCACGCGTAGTTGATGAGTCATCCGTCCGCCGATGTGATGGAAGCTGCGCACGAGTACGCCCTTCTGCACGAGCTTGCCGAACACCTCGGCCGCGGGCTTCGGCGTCTTGATCCACACGAAGTTCGCGTCGCTCGGGGTCACGGTCACGCCCATCTTCACAATCTCATGAACAACGCGGTCGCGCTCTCGCTTGACGGCCGCCACGTGCGCGCAGACGTCGTCCCAAGCGTGCTCGAGCACGGCGGTCGCAGCGTTCTGGCTGGTCGCGCTCACGTTGAACGGCTGGCGAACTTTGTCGAGCTCTGCGATCAGCTCCGCGTGCGCCTCGATCCAGCCGACGCGCAGCGCGGCGAGCCCGACCTTCGAGACCGTACGGAGGATTGCGAGGTTCGGATGGTCGGCGCGCCAGTGCCGCACCGAAGCAGAGGCGTAGTCGATGTACGCCTCGTCGACGATCACGAGCGATCCCTTCGCGGCCTCCAGCACCTCGAGCACGCGCGCGTCGCTCATCTTGTTCCCGGTGGGGTTGTTGGGACTCGCGATGAAGACGACGTTCGGCGGCAACATCTCGATCGCGCGCTTCATCGCGCCGACGTCGAGGTCCCACGCGGCGTCGAGCGGGACTTCCACAGGTGTGTGTCCGTGGCCGCGCGCCGTGATGCGGTACATCACGAACGTCGGCGTCGTGGTCAGCACGACCGGCAACGGCGCGGGAGGACGCGGGCGCGACATCGCCGTGAGCACGAGCGAGATCACCTCGTCGGAGCCCGTGCCGATCATCAGCTCCTCGGGGCGAGCTCCCGTGCGCTTGGCGATCGCGAGGCGAAGCGCGGTCGCACGCGCGTCCGGATAGCGCTCGAGCTGGGTCTTCGCGATCGCTTCGGCGATCACCTCGCGCACGTGCGGCGAAGGGTTCGGCGGCGCCTCGTTCGCATCCAGCCTCACCTCGATCCCTTCGGGGAGGTGAGGTGCGTACGCCGACAAGTCGGCGAGCTCCGGTCTAAGCAGCGCTGCGAGTTTGGCGTCGAGGCTCACGGACCCTACCCTATCAGCGCACGCGGAAATCACTCGGGTCTCCGAGGTCCGTCTCCGACGCGTCCTTCGCGTCCAGGTGTCCCTCGTGACGAGCCGGTGCTTCCGCCTGTCGCAGGCGCTCGGCGATCTCGATCAAGCGCCGCTCGACGCGACCGAACACGCTCGACGCGGGGAGGCGACCCGCCGCATCGCGTGCTCCCGCCGGGACGCCCGTGAGCAGCTCGATCCCCTCCGCAACGGACGAGAACGTCCAGAGGTTGAACTGCCCCAGCTCGATCGCGGACACGACGTCATCGCGCAGCACGAGATGCGGCAGGTTGGTCCTCGGCATCATCACGCCTTGCTTGCCGGACAGTCCGCGCGCGGCGCACAGATCGAAGAAGCCCTCGATCTTCGCGCAGAGGCCACCAATCGCCTGAATTTCGCCGAGCTGATTGACGCTGCCCGTGACGGCGACGGCCTGATCGATGGGGAGCTCCGCGAGCGACGAGAGCACCGCGAAGAGTTCCGCGCTCGAAGCACTGTCTCCGTCGATCTCCCCGTAGCTCTGCTCGAACGCGAGCTGCGCACGTAGAGAGAGAGGGCGCTCTTGTCCGAACATCCTACCGAGATAGCCACGGAGGATCGCGACGCCTTTGGTGTGAATGGCGCCGCCGAGCTGGGCCTCTCGCTCGACGTCGATGATGCCTTCTCGACCGAGCGCGACGACCGCCGTGATGCGCATCGGTTGCCCGAACTCGACGTCGCCTGCGGAGAACACGGAGAGGCCGTTCACCACACCGACGCGCGCGCCGCTCGTGTCGAGCGCGACCTCTCCGCGGATGGTCAGCTCGCGGATGTGGCGCTCCGCGGCCCCTAGCCGCTCACGCCTCTCACGCCATGCGACGTCGACGTCCTCGACGCGTACGACGGTGGGCGCGGGAGGGCGGATCGACGCGCGAAACGGCGCAGGATTCGTACCGCTCTCGACGACGGCAAGCTCGGGTGACTCTTCGGTGACGGCCCGCGCCGCCGCCAGAGCGCTCGCGAATGCCGCGGTCTCCTCGAGCGGCGAGAGCGACAGCGTGAGTCGCTCACGATCACCCGCGAGGCGAGTCGCGAGATCGAGCAGTCGCGCGCGCGCTTGGCGATCGAACTCTCCCCACTCGCGCTCTTTGGCCATCGCCATCAAGTACGCATCGAGCGCGACGAGACGATCGTGCGTGCGAGGAATCGAGCGTTCCACCTCGACCTTCACGCGGAACAGAGCCGCGAAGTCCGCGTCGCCTTCGAGCAGCGCGGCGTAGAGCTCGGGCGGACCGATCAAGACGACGCGCACGCGAACCCGAACCGGCGACGGGCGCAGTGACGTCGCATAGAGGCCGAGCGGACCGAGCGGGTCCTCGGCGCCGATCTGCCGCTCCCGCAACACACGCTTCAAGCGCTCCCACAGGATCGGATCTGCGAGCACGTCTTGGGCGCGCACGACCAGCACCCCGCCCGAGGCGTGATGGATCGAGCCCGCGCGAATGCGAGTGAAGTCCGTGAGCAGCACCCCGAACCGCGCGCGGCGCTCGAGGTAGCCGAACAAGTGCGGGTAGGTCGGGTTGGTGTCGTAGATCACCGGCATCGGCGAGTCGGGATCCGCGGTGACCAGCACGTTCACGGCGAACCTATTGAGCCGCGTCGCGTGCTCGGGATCTGCCTTGGGCTCGTCGCCCTCTTCTTCGTCGCCGACGAGGTCCGACCAGTCCTGCCCCAGCGCGTTCGCGACCTGCGCGAGGTAGGTCTGTACTTCCTCGCCGTACTGCGCGAACGGACCGAGCACTTGGGCGACCGCCTCGTGGATGAGCACGCGCGCGGCCTCGGAGAACGTCTCCTCGCGCTGCGTCTCGAAGCGCTCGGACTCGTCGCGAACCAAGCGCGCGGCCTTCTCGACCTCGTGCGCGAGCTTCTCCTCGGACGCGGAGAGCGCACGCTTGGTGGACTCGTCCAGCGCCTCGAACTGCTCGGCGGTGAGCGGCTTGCCGTGAAGGATCGGGAACGTCTGCACCCCGCCTTGCACGGGTTTCACGCCGAATCCGAAGCCCTTCGCGGTGGACTCGAGGCCCGAGAGGACGACGCGCGTCTTCTTCTCGAGCTCTGCGGAGAGCGCCCCGACACTGCGCTTGAGCTCGTCGGCCTCTGCCATCTTCGGGACGGACTCGGCGAGCTGCTCGACCAACGCGTCCATCGTGCGCGCCAGCTCCGCGCCGACTCCGGCGGGGAGGGTCAGCGCGCGCGGAGCCTCGGGGTGATCGAAGTCGTGCACGTAGGCGATGTCGACGGGCGCCGCGCCGCCCTGCGCGCGCTTGCGATCCGCGTAGCGCTTGGCGAACCGCACGACGTCGTCGTCGATCATGACGTCCGGATCGGCTGCAACGAAAACGTGGAAGCTTGGCTCGCGAGCCGCGAGGCCCAATTCGAGCGCACGGCGCGCGACGGCCGTCACGAGCTCGAAGCGCCCCGAGCTCTCGGTCGGCTGCTCGGGGAGAGACGCCGGATCGGTGTGCATCCCCGCCGCCTCGACCGACACTTTGAACTGCACTCGCGGGTCTGGCCGCGAGGACGCCTCGGCCTCGTCGCTCCACGGCACGGGAGCGCCCGCAGCCGCTTCCTCGGGAGCGAGGGTCGACGGTCGCGTCGCGGGAGGTGCGCTCGGGGACGGTGGCTCTGTCACTCGACGCATCTTGAGCACGCGGCGGCCCCCAAATCCACGACCAAGGATCTTCCTCTGTTGCAGATGGGAGCGTTGGGTTACACTTGCCGCGAGTTCTACTCGCCTATGGCCCGATTGATCCTCGCGACGATGGACGGCCAACAAGTCATCGACTTGCGTGCCATCAACAGCCTCGGCCGCCATCCTAACAACTCGATCCAGCTCCTCGATAAGATCGTGAGCAAGGAGCACTGCATCATCGAGCAGCGCGACGGGCACCTCATTCTCCGGGATCTTGGGAGCTTGAACGGCACGTACATCAATGGCGAGCGTGTCCGCGGCGAGCAGCTGATGCGGCACGGCGACGAGATCGCCCTCGGCTCCACACGCGCTCGCTACGACGACGGGAGCGCCCCGCTCCCCTACGGACCGAGCGCGATCAGCCCCGGTGCGGTGCAGCAGCCGTTGCCCCCGCAAGCACCCGTTCCTTCGCAAGCGCAGCCAGTGCAGCAACAGCCGTGGCAGCAGCCGGTGCCTCCGCAGAGCGGCTATCAGCCGCCTCCGATGCAAGCGCGGCAGCCTTCTGCGCCCGCGTACCCGCCGCAGCAGCAGCAGCAGTACCCACAACAACAACCTGCTCAAGCGCCGCAGATGGCGCCGCAGATGGCGCCGCAGATGCCGCCGTACGCGAACATGCCCATCGGGCAAGCGCCCGTGACGGCGCCGTTCGGGATGGCGAGGCCGCCGCCTCGTCCGCCGTCGTTCGGGGGAACGCGCGTGGACGTGCTCGACTCCGCACGTGCGATAGGCACGCAGATCGCCGCGCTCACGAAGGGCTTCTTGCCGTTCGATCAGATCGCGAAGGACCCTCAGCAGCTCCGCCTCGACTACGAGCGCCTCCGCATTACGTGGGAGCTCACGCGCGACATCGGACTCGAACGCAATCTCGACAAGCTGCTCGAGAAGATCTTGATGGCGCTCTTCAAGTTCGTGAACGCCGACCGAGGCGTGATCATGCTCCGTGAGCCCGACGGCTCCTTGCAGCCACGCGCGGCGAGGCGTCGCGACGGGACGGACGCACCGATTCAGGTCTCGTCGACCATCCTCAATCACGTGATCAAGGAGAAGGCGAGCGTACTCACGCACGACGCCTCGATGGACTTCGCTGCCTCCAAAGGTAAATCGATGATCCTCAACCGCATCTCGAGCGCGATCGTCGTGCCGCTCCTCCACGAGAAGGACGTGCTCGGCGCGCTCTGGCTGGACAGCGAGTCGCTCGCGCAATTCCAGCAAAAGGACCTCGAGATCATCACTGCAGTCGGCAATCAAGCCGCGCTCTTCATCGAGAACAACTTGCTGGCAGGCAAGATCGAGCAGGAGATCGTCGTGCGAGAGCGCTTCAGCCGACTGCTCTCTCCGAACGTCGCCGAGCAAGTCATCAGCGGCAAGCTCGAGGTCAAGCTGGGCGGCGCGCTCGTCGACAGCTGCACCGTGTTCAACAGCGACATCCGCGGCTTCACGCGCATGAGCGAGGGCACCGCGCCCGAGCTCATGATCCAAATGCTCAACGGCTACTTCGAGCGCATGGTCGACACGATCTTCAAATACGAAGGCACGCTCGACAAGTTCATGGGCGACGGCATCATGGCGCTCTGGGGCGCGCCCGCGAACCACCCGGACGATCCGATCCGTGCGGTTCAGTGCTCGCTCGAGCAGATGGAGGCGCTCGGCAAGTTCAACCGCGAGCGTCTCGAAAGTAACCAGTCGCAGCTCGCGGTCGGCATCGGCATCCACACCGGGCCGCTCGTCGCGGGCTACGTCGGCAGCAGCAAGGCGCTCAGCTACACGGTCATCGGCGACACCGCGAACACGAGCGCGCGTCTGTGCGGCATCGCGTTGAGCGGCCAGATCATCGTGAGCGAGGCCACGCTCGGCAAGCTCGGCAACCGCTTCGAGGTGGAGGAGCTGCCCGCCGCGAGCTTGAAGGGCAAAGAGAAGCCGCTGCGCATCTTCAACGTAAAGCGCGAGAAGCCGAGCGCGTCTTCCGCGGTTCGCTGATCCGTTCCGAGGGCGAGATGCAGATCGATTTTCACCACGCCGCGACCTACGTGCTCGCGCGCTTTGCGGGGCTAGACGCCGTCCGCGCGAAGACCGTCGCGCACGCCGCTCAGTACGTGGACGACGCCGTGGAGTCGGGCACCATCGAGTTCGACAACGGCGCCCTTTACCAGCGCATCTCGAGCGCCCACAAGATGCTCGACTACCGGAACTTCGACGCGCTCGCGAGCCACCTCGTGTGGGTGCCGTTCCACTTCTTGCCGGGAAACGGCGGGCTCCCCGGGGGGCAAGATCCCGACGGCTCGTTCATCCGCAAGTTGATCTGCCGCCCCGACAGCCACATTGCGCGTGACATGGTCCGCTCGTCCATCTGGGCGCGCAACGCTCCTTACGGACTGCACCGCCTCGGCATCACCATGCACGTCTACGCGGACACTTGGGCGCATCAAGGGTTCGCAGGCGTGAGTCACATCGTCAATCACGCGACGGAACTCGGCGACGCCGACGGGCAGCCCGATCAGAGCATGGTGGACAAGCTCGAGAACTTTTTCATCTCGCGCGCGCTCCCACTCGGGCATGGTGCGGTGCTCGGTCAGCCGGATCGCCCGTACCTGGCGTGGTCCTACACGAACGGGCTCGACCAGCGCATCGATCGGAACAACCCGAAGGACTTCCTGGACGCGGCAGACGCGATGGTGAAGGTGATGCGCCGCTTCATCGCGACCGATCCGGAAGCAGAGGCGCAAGGAATGCTCCCCGCCGAACGCGCGCGCTTCCAGGAGCTACTTCTCGGCTTGCGAGAGCCCGACGCGTCCGTGCGCCACAATGAGTGGCTCGAGGCGATCGGCAAAGGCTTCTTCAGCTTCGGCGCCGAAAAGCTGGAGTACACCGAGAAGGGCCCTGGCTCATGGAAGCACGAGGCGCTCGGCGAGAAGGAAAGCGGCATCCACAAATACACGCCGTCCTTTTTGACGAGTGACTGGAAGCGTTTTCACGATGCGTTGCAACTGCATCGTTTCGACATCATCCACCACATACTCCCAAACTACGGCATCTGCATCGCCTAGGAGTGGGGCGTTTCGCGTCGATCCCGGCGCGATCCCGGCGTCGGGAATCGTTGCCGTACGGGAGTACGGCGCCTCATCCACTCCTTGGGCTCGCTTGGTCTCGACGCGAACCGCCCCACTCCTAGTGGGTCTTGGGGTTTGGGGTTTGGGGCTTGGGGCTTGGGGGTTGGGGGTTGGGGGTTGGGGGCCTCGGTTGGGCGCGCGGCGGTGCTGGATGGGGGGCTGTCTATTGGGGGGAGACGCAGCGGGAGGATTCGGCGAAGCCGGTGGGGCCCTGGACGGCGATGCCTTGGTCGAAGTTTACGGTCCATTGGGGGTTCGCGGTGAAGGTGCGGGCGGCAGAGTCGCCGAACGAACCATTGGAGGCGGGGCCGGATTTCGTCTCGTCGACGATGCTCGCGAGCTCCTTCACGCTGGGGAGCCGCCACGGGCGGCCGCCGAGGGCGAGCGCCTGGCAACGCGCGTTCGCCACATCCCACATGCTCTGCGCCGCCGGCGGGGTGCGCTCCCACACCAGATGGGTCACCGGATCGCGCAGCATGTCGGCGTCGATCAAATCGTACTGCTTGGCGATCGGAGCGCCGAGGGTCGGCCCGCCCCGCACGCAGCGGGCCGCGCACTTGCTGGTCCGGTCGGCGAAGTCCACGCTCGCGGGCGTGATTTTCCACGCGCTGGCCGGGTACTTCACGAACGTCGATGCCGTCCAGAAGCACTGCGCGCCCGCTACTGCCGAGAACGCGGGACCCGCCATGGCGGTGTCGTCGAAGACTGGCTTGAAGCTCATGATGCTCACGGCCTCGATGCGCGTGGGCAGTCGCCAATCCTTGAAGCCGTCGTAGACGAGCGCATCGCAATAGGCCGTCGCGCCGTCGAAGTCGCGCGTGGTGCTCGGTACCGCGTCCTGCCATGCAAGCCCGGTGATCTTGTCGTTCACGATCGCGCCGTCCGAGCCGTTCGCGATCGCGTAGTCGGTGTTCGCCGGTGCGTCGGCGGGCGCCTTCCAGAGCGGCCACCGCGGATCGCCAGTCTTCGTCGCCCCATCCGCCGCGCCATCGGCAGGAGTCGGCGAGGCATCGGCGCTCGGCGAAGCGTCGTATTCGTGTCCCGCGTCCGCCCTGCCGTCGCCGTCTCCCGGCTCCGCCGACTTCAGCGATGCACAAGCAAGCGGCGCTCCCGCAGCGAGCAAAACGAACACGAGCGCACGCATCCGGCGTCCGTAGCACACCCACCCTCCCGTGCACCCTCCGCCGCTCCCCAAGTGGCGACCCCTCGGGTGGCGATCCCTCAGGTGTCCAGCGATCGCCCAGGCCCAAGTGTCCAGCGATCGCCCAGGTGGCTGGTGGTTTTCGTCGAGAGCAAGCGCTGGCCAGGAGGGCCGAGGAACCGTACTTCCTGTACGGAGACGAGGCCCGACGCCGCCAGCGCGCCGCTATCGGCGAAAAACACCAGTCACCTGAGGAGGCCGCCGAGGTGGCGTCGGGGCGGGTCGACGTCCGTGTCGCGGAGGAAGCGGAGGTTCGTGACGTTGATCGCGGCATGCGCGACCAGCGCGCCGAGCAGACTGCCCGTCGCGAGGAAGAGCGCGCCGAACAGGAGGCCCATCACTGTGGCCCAGCCCGCCCAGACCCAGCGAACCCGGCCGCGCATCTGGTGGAGCAGGCCGAATGCGAGCGAGGAGGCGATGAGGCCGAACGTCGTGGTGAGGAGCCCGCGGAAGAACAGCTCCTCACCGAGCGCGCTCGCGACGCCGAGCACGAGGATCGTCCCGTCTCCGGCATGTTTCACGGCAGGTCGCAGATCGGAGTGGAGCGCGCGCGCCCATCCCCACCGCCGCACGAACTGACGGGTCGCCTCGATGGTGGCAAACGCGAGCGCGATGCCGCCGATCACGCTCAGCCCGTGGCCCGTCAGACCGCCGAGGGCGTCCGGCAGCGGGAGCCACGCATCGCCCGCGGCCAGGTTGATCGGGCTCTGGCCCCGGGCGAGCGCCGCCCCGACCGCGACCAGAGATAGAGCGCCGTATACGAGCACCGGACCGCTCCACGCTCGCGCGCCCGCGACGCCGAAGAACCGCAGCGGGGCGGCCGGTCGCAGCAAATACCGGGTGCGGGCCGATGGCGGCGACATGACCAGTGTGTACCTTGCATGCCGGTACCCCCGGCGCAACGGGAGGCCAGCGGGAGCGGGCGACGAAATGCGGCAGCGTGTTTTGTCCGTCTGATAGAGTGACCACCGTTCCGTCTCCGTCCTCCATGACCACGAACAACGAAGAACGCCCACGGGTGCTCATCGTCGACGACGAGAAGTTCATCCGCGACATCCTCGCGGATTTCCTCGGAATGGAAGGCTACGTCGTGCGCACCGCGGAAGACGGCCAGGCCGCCCTGACCGAGCTGAATCTCGCGCACTACGATCTCGTCATCAGCGATCTCAAGATGCCCCGTATGGGGGGCATCGAGCTGCTCGAGCAGATTGGCACCGCCGCGCCCAACGCCCTCACGGTGATCATGACGGGCTTCGGTACGGTCGAGACCGCGATCGACGCGATGAAGCGCGGCGCGTACGACTACATCCTCAAGCCGTTCAAGGTCGAGGAGGTCATCCACGTCGTCCAGCGCGGCCTCGAGAAGCAGCGCCTCGCGGCGGAAAACCTCCGCCTCAAGGAGGCGCTCTCCCTCTACAAGGTGAGCGAGGCGATCGCCGCGAGCCTCTCGCTCGAAGAGGTGCTCGCCACCGTCGGTGACACGGCGATCCACGAGATCCACGCGGACCTCGCCTCGACCTGGCTCGACGACGGCGAAGGCGGCTACTTCGAACGGCAGCGCTTGCTCGCGCCGAAGCATCTTCGTCAGGGCGTCATGAAGGAGGCCACCAACTTCGGCACCTTCTCGACGACGGCGTTCCTCGAGCACTTCGCGCAGGACACCACCCTCCTCGAGACCGGGCCGAAGGCCATGCGCTTCTTCCTGGAGGAGCCCGAGGTCCCCGTGCAGTCGCTCATCGCCGTGCCGCTCAAGATGAAGCAGCGCGTGCTCGGCTGGATCGGCATCGTCAGCTACACGAAAGGCAAGCGCTTCGACGAAGGGCAGCGAAAGATGCTGTCGATCGTCGCGTCTCGCGCGGCGGCTGCGATCGAAAATGCGCGCCTCTACGAAGATCTGCGCGCCACGTTTCAGCAGACCATCGAGGGTCTCGCGAAGGCCATCGACAAGATGGACCGCTACACGGCTGGGCACTCGGACCGCGTCGCGACTTATGCGATGTACCTCGCTACGAAGCTCGGCCTGTCGGTCGAGCAGATCGAGATCGTGCGCCAGAGCGCGCTGATGCACGACATCGGCAAGCTGGGGTGCGTGCTCAACCTGAACAAACCCGGCAAGCTCACGCAAGAAGAGTACGAGCAGTTCAAGAAGCATCCCGGCTACGGGCACGACATCCTCGAGCCCATCAAGTTTCTCCATCCGCTCATCCCGGGCGTGCACCTGCACCACGAGCGCTGGGATGGCCGCGGATATCCGCTCGGCCTCAAGGGCAACGACGTTCCCCTGATGGCGCGCATCATCGCGGTCGCCGACACCTACGACGCGATGACGAGCGACCGCGCCTATCGCCGTTCGCTCCCGCACGAGGTCGCCGTTACCGAGATCGAGCGCTGCTCGACGACGCAGTTCGATCCGGAGATGACCCACGCGTTCTGCGAGGGGCTCGATGAGTATCGTGAGAGCGAGACCGCCAAGGGGAACAAGGTCCCCGAATGAGCGGCGTGCTCCGCGCGTGCGGAGTCTGCCTCGTCGTCGCGACGCGCGTGCTGCTCTTCGCGCTGTTGCCGGCCTCCGGCATTTCATGCGGAGGCGCGGCCGCCGATTCGCAGATCGGCGTGACGCCTCGACCGGCGGTGAGCGTTGCCGACTGGCCTCCGGTCGCGACTTCGCCCGGTCAAACCGTGACAGTGAAGGATGCGCTCGGCTGCGCGGATGGCGCACAGATCCGCGTGCGTGGGTATCTCATCGCGGTCACCCCGCCGTGTCCGGCGTGCAACGTACGCGGACAGGGCTCGTCTGCGAAGGAAGAGGATCGCATCGGCAAGACGGCGCGACCGCGGGGTCCAGACATGCCCGGCTGTGCGCCATGTCCGGCAGGGGCCGCGACGTTCAGCGATGAAGGCCCTACCGCATCACCGTCGCCCGCGAGCGCGCCGCTCCGGGCCATCGGCGGCGCTGAAGGGCTCCAGGCTCGTCATGTGGGGCACCTGTTCGTGCTCACCGGCACGTTCCGCGCGCGCGGGGAGCTCGGCCCCGAGCTCGAGGTGACCGACGTGCGG
>JAYVYD010000088.1:0-12703 GCA_043784605.1 Myxococcales bacterium
TCCACTCGAGCAAGAGCTCCTCTTTGGTCGTCTCCTTCATCCACAGCGTGCCCTCGAGCGGGACCGTCGCGCCATGATCGAGCACGAGCTTGCTCCGCGGGAAGCTCTGGATACTTGCCGCCACGGTCGCCTGATCGATGACCTCAAAGGTACGACCGAGCTCCTTGCAGCGCAGCGCGGCCGACAACCCCGCGGGCCCCGCGCCGACGATCGCGACGTCGACGATGCCTTCGCTTGGTTTGCTCTTCTTCTTGGATGCTGCGGTAGCGGCGCGCGCGCCTTGTTCGATGGCGTTACGAATCAGCGGGACCCCGGTGAGATCGCCCACGATGAAGAGTCCGGGCTGATCGAGGCTCTCGAGATCCGCGTTGATGCGTGGAACGCCCGAGATCATGCCGTCTTCCGAGATCGTAAGAGAGCCGTTGGGGCAGACCTCCTGGCACGCGACGACTCCGCAACAGTCCGCGGGTCTCTCTACGATGGCGACGAATTTTTGGATCTCGATCACGTCGAAGGGGCACGCGTCCACGCACGCGTAGCAACCCAGGCAGGTGGCCGTATTGATCTGAGGGAGGCGCCGTTTCGTCGGAGGGAGCGGTGGCACGACGACGTTCGGCTTTCGGTCAGCGCGAAAGCGACGCGCGAAGAGCGCGAGAGTCGCCGCCGAGATGAGCGGCAGTAGCGCCCACGGCCAGCGACGAGAGGCAGGAGCCAGGAGCCACGGCGTGCTCGTCGCCACCTCTCGCGCCGAGTCCCACGCCGCAGGGCGATACTCTCCAGGAGCGAGGGCCGAGCGGTGCTCGTCCATGCACACGCTCGCTTGACGGCTCGGGTCCGCCCCGCGATCCGAAACGCATCGCGCGACGGGATCCGCGGGGTCGTCCTTGTGGTGGCAAGGCGCGCACGCAGTCAACGGGACGAGCGGAACATCCGTCTTCGGCGTTGCATGCGCGAGCTTGCCAAGGGCGACCTGGCCGTGACCGAAGCGCACGAACGCACCGTCCGCGGCGAAGGTCACGCCATGTGTCTCGCCGTGCGCCGAGTGACAGGAGGTGCAAGTGAGCATCCCCTTCTGCGCCATCGCGCGGTGTCCCGCCCGGGTGGAGACGTGTTGATCCTTGGCGTGACATCCGGAGCACGAAGCGGCTGCACCGTTCGGAGCGTCGTGGCACGACGAGCACGTCAGGCGAGCGAGCTCGTGCGGACGCGCCAGAGGGCCCGGTGAGGCGCCACGACCGTCAACGTCGATGAACGCAACGAGCGCGGCGGTGCCGAGCGCGGCTCCGAGTGCAGTCCATGCGAGCGTGCGAGGGCGCAACAGATCGCTCGCCGCGACTCGCGCCTCCCGTGCGCTCACGGGTATCTCCAATGCGCGTACGCGTGAGATGTGGCTAGAACTAGGGCGATCACGGCAAAGGCGACATGCGCAGGCAGCCACACACCGAGCCCTCGTTCTAGCCAACGCCGCGCCGATAGAGCGCGCAGCTCGACACACGAGCGCACGACCGTGTCCAACTCCGCCGCACGTTCTCCGAGAATGGCCTTCACGAGAGCGCGCAGGCGGTCTCGCTCTTCCTTGTGACTTCGCCCCGAGAGCACGAGCGCGATGACGCCAAGCCTCGAGCGTCGATACGGATCGAGCACCCTGAGGAACAGTGTCTTCTGGCCCTCACTCTTGCCGCTCAGCTCGCACAACAAGTTTCGCTCGGCAGTCTTCTCGAGCTCGGGCAGATCCTCGGGGAGCGTGGCCGACGGCTCGAGGCGGGCGAGAGCGCTAGGGAGCGTCGCGTACATCAGCGCGCCGAACACGCCGGTCGTGAGCGCTCCCGCGATGTCTGCGCCGAGGATGCTCCCGAGGCCGAAATACGGGCGCTGCGAGAGGTGGGCCGCCGCGGCGCCGAGCGTGAGCATGCCGAGCGAGAGGTGCGTGCTCGTGTGAGGCGCGAGCCGCGAGACCCAGCGCATTCGCTTGAGTGGACCGTACGCGGCGAGCAGCAGAGTGAGCACCGCGGTGACCTCGCCAGAGACGCGCGGCCCCGCGGGTTGGAGCGCCACGAAGCCGACGAGCGCGGCAACTGCGCCAGCGATGAACGCGGACGCTCGCTTCAACCGCATCTCGATTTTCGGCCGCTCGTGAGCCAGCGGCTCATCGCGCAGCTCCGCGACGACGGCGCGCGGCTCGATGCGATCCAGCGCGCCGACCGGACAAGCGGCGACGCACGCGGGTCCGTCTTTGCTGCCCGCGCAGAGGTCGCACTTGACCGCGACGAGCCGCTCTCCGTGCAAGGCGAGCTCGACATTGTCCCACGGGCACGCCTTCACGCACGCGCCGCAGCCCGTGCAGAGCGCCTCCTTGATGAAGACATCGCCGTGCTCGTCGCGGCCGATCGCGCCCGTGGGGCACTCCAACATGCATGCAGGCTGCACACAGTGCTGACAGCTGCTTGGCAATGAGAGGCTCTTCTTCTCGTCCAAGATCGTGAGCTGCACTTTGTCTCCACGCCGCACGATTCGGGTGACGCCATCGCCGTGCGCGTCTGCGCAGCTCGTGGCGCAGTGTCCGCATCGTACGCACTGCTCCTGATCGATCACCAGCAGCGAGCGCGCGACGTCGAGGCGATAGATATCGCCGAGACCGTGTCGTGTCTCCGTGGCAAGGCTGGTGACGCTCGGCGTGGCCTTGCGCACCCTGCGCGCTGCGACCAGCGCGTCTCGGTTGCGTAGCGCGACACTCTCGAGCGCGTCGAGCGGCACGACGAGCAGCCACGCTGGACCTGCGGCGATCGCGTCGGTCGTTCGGGACGCGCGCGCCAGAGCCTCCTCGTCACCGAAGAAATCTCCCCGACCCACGTAAGCGATGACCTTGGTCCGCGTGGGCTCCTTCATCTCGAGCTGCACCGCGCCGTCGGCCACGAAGTAGATCTCTCTCGCGCGCTCTCCTGCGCGAAAGACCGCCTGTCCGCGAGCGACCGTGCGAGGCGTCGCGGCGTCGACGAGAGCGCCGAGATCGCGTTCCGGCAAGTCGCGCACGAACGCCATGCCCTGCATCGCTGCGCTGAGCGCGGCGCGGGCAAGGGCGCGAAACCGCGGGTCTTGCTCGAGCGACGCGCCAGAGCGTGTGAGCGCGCGCAAGAGAATGTGCGCCGAGATCCGCGCGAGCGTGCACCGCGTCGTGCACACGGCTTCGCTCGTGCGGGCGCTCGCGATACGGGCGACGGCGTCCTCTCCGACGAAATCTCCCGTCGTCGCGCGCCTCACGAGCGTGGTGCTCGCGTCGCCACGACGCACTGCGCGCACCTCGACCTCACCGCTCAACACCACGAACAGCGCGTCCGCTGCGTCGCCTTGCGCGAACACCTTCTCGCCGGCCTCCCGCTGGATGTGCTCCCCCGAGGCCTCGAGCTCGCCGCGAGAGCGCGCGTCCAAGTCTCGCAGCGCATCGGCTCGCCACACGAGCGCCGGCCACGGACTCGATCGCTCGGGCACGACTGCGGTCATCGGACCACGACTTCAGCCTTCCCTAGGTCGACGATCTCCACGCGAGACAGCATCTCCGTCGTCACCTGCGCACCGCTCGGTCGGGAACCGTCGGCGGCCGCGAGCGCTTCGTAGTCTGCGAAGGCTCGCACTAGATACGGCGGAAACGCCCTAAAACGAAGGCGTGCGCGCGCCGTGAAAGGTGCGGGGTGACGTCCGACATCGATCGCATACGTGTACGTGATCGGAACGTCTGGAGGCGCGGAGCGCGTGTCGATGATCGCGTCGGGCGCCTTCGCGATGCCGCGCTCCGCGTCCAACGCTCCGACCGGGAAGTACGTCTCGAACAGCGCGCTCTGCCCCGTGAGGTTCGACGTGCACGCGCCCGTGTCGAGGTCGTAGACGCCATCCGCGAAGCGGTCTCCACGCACGCCGCGCTGGTCGGCGTTCGGTTGGCACTCGCCGCGCTCGTCGATCGTTCCGATGCACCGTACACAGCGGAGGAAGCCGTTCTGTAGGTTCAACAAACCGAGCCCGCGGAAATCGGCGCCGCCGCGCGAGGGCGGAGGCGACCAACGAGGCGCGTCGGGCCCGTCGCTCACGGATGCGCCAAACACGCCGAGTGGCCTCCCCAGACCATCACGATCGCCGCCTCGGACGTTGATCCTTTGAAAAGACTTGTCGTGGAGGTCTTCGTCATCGCGCTCAACCCGACCCACCTCGTAGACGAAGTCTCCACGCGCGTCCTCGACACGCAGCTCGACCCACACCTCGCGCTCCTGGCTGAAACCAGCCGGAACACGGTGGCCCGCGCCCACGTTCTCGACGCGCACCGGAACCTCGAGCGTGTTGCCCAGTAGTCGCGCGTCGCCGATGCGAAAATCGAACGTTCGCTTGAGGAGAATATTGCGGCGGGCGCGCAGACCGAGCGGAGTGCCACCGGCGTCGAGGGTGCGCTCGCTCAAGAACGTGTCGGGGTAGTCCGGAGAGAGAGGCAGATCCACGCTCGTGAAGTAGTGCGTGCGAGAGCCCGCATCGTCCGACGCCGCACGCGCCTCGAAGTGAGTCCCTGCGGGGCAGTCCTCATCCGCGGCCGAACGAACGGCGCTCGCGTTGGGCACGCATACGCCTGGGTAGCGGCTCATGTGGCAGCCCTGGCAGCTTGGCGCCGAGCGACCCTTACGTTGCCTCTCCTCGGACCACACGCGCCACTCCGAGTAGGCATTGCGTAGTCGCTTCATGTGTTCCCCGCGCTCTGCGCCGAGCACGTCGGTGCCGAACAAGCGGACGTCGTGGCAAGCGCCGCACATCTCGCTCGAGCGCATGTAGCTCGCGGTGGCATTGCTCGGCGAAGGATGCGGCGCGAGCCAATCGGCCGTCGGCGTGCGCGGCGCCATCAGCGCGGGGTCGAGGCGGTAGCCGGAGTTTGCGATCCCCGGGCGTCCCTCGTCGTCCTCGGGTCGGCTCGCGAACTCTCGACCCGTCACAGTGCTGATCCAAGTCGGGTTGCCTTCGTAGCCGCCGCGAGCGCGCGCGTGCGCGTCGACGGGTCCGACGGTGGTGTGGCAGCTCACGCACGACACGCCCTCGCGCACTTTGCTCGGGAGCATGTCGCGGAGAGGCGCGCGATCGCGTGCGTCCCCAAGAGCGCTCCATGTCGCGCGTGGGCCGCGCTCGAGGTTTGCGCCGGGCATGTGGCAGTTCACGCACCAGCCCTCGCCGCCGGAGCCCGTCTTGCGCACCAACGTGCGCTCGTCGGTGCAAGAGTCCGAGCTGTTGCTGGAGACGAATCGCAGCGCGCCGGCGCCGTTCGGGCAACGATCGTCGCGACCGACTTGCTCCTCCACCTCGCTCTCGAGTGCGCCGAACAGCGGGCTCGCGCTCGCCTGCGACATCACGCTTCGCTGCCACTCGTTGACCTCGCGCGCGTGGCACGGAGCGCAGTCTTGAGGCGAAGTGCCGGTCTGCGAAGCGGCGCGGATCTGCGGGCGTGCCTCGCCTTTCGCCGCGGGTACGAGCGCGGACGAGAGCGCCAGGGCGACGAGCGCGACGACGAGCGGAAGGGCCCACGCTCGACGGCGCAATTCGTCGAGAGAGCTTCGCGGCTTCGTGCGGGGGGTTGTGGCCACGGCACGCTTTGCTGTCGGACGCGCAGCGGCGACCGCGCGCTTCGGAGCGTTTCCGAGCAGCTCGTCACACGCGGCCACCATGTCGCTCGCGCTCTCCGGTCTATCGCGACCCAACCAAGCGAGGATGACGCTCTGCACTCCGGGCGCCAGCCCGCTCGCGAGCTCATCGGGAAATGGAGGGACTCCCCAGCGCGCGCGCGACTCGAGCGCGGCGCGCACACCGCCCTCGGCGCGCGGCAGCTCGCCAGCGATCAGTCGATAGGCGACGAGGGCCAGGAAATATCGGCTCGCCGCGTGATCCCATGGCGCGCCATCGGCCACCTCTGGAGACGACCAACGCGCGGACACCCTCGGCGGCGTGACGTCCGCGCCGAGTAATCGCGACAGAGTCGGCGTCGCCAACAGCGTAGGAGGCTCGAGCGTGACCTCGTTCGTGGAGAGTGCGTAAGCGTCATAGCCACGCGCTTCGAGCTCCGCCTGCGCGCGCAGCAGCGTGCGAACGATCACGATCGCGTCGCGCCACGGCATCGGAGCGCGCGTCGCATCGGCCAGCGTCGCGGCGCTCTTGCGAATGAGCGAGTGCCTACCGTCGGCGAGCATCTGGTGATCGGAGAACCCGAACAGACCGCGTTTCGAGGCTGAAATTAGCGACTCCGCGAGCTCGCCGTCGGCGCGCGGAAGCGACCACACGACACTGCCGTCAGCGAGTCGCTTGCGCTCGGCGCGACCGACGTCCGCGAGCGACACCGTCGTCATGTCAGTGCCCAGGCGTGCGCGCGCTCGCCTCGCTCACACCCGCGGAGGCCCAAGCCGTCGACCCCTGAGCAGGCGACGCGCCGTAGTGGGAGCGCACCTCGTACGTCACGACGCCGCTCACTAGGGTAAGCGCTAGGATCGCGAGCGCCGCCCAGCGCGTCGGGACTTCTTTCGGAGCCGTCGCCTTCTCCACGAGCGAGATCGTGTCCGTCCGCGGGGCGACCGACGGACTCGAGTGAAGCGTGCCAGACGGCGGCCGAACCTCGCCGAGCGACTGGCTCTCCGAGGACTCGCTCTTCTCTGCGCGAGGCTTGCTCGCGGGTGCGCTGGCGCGTGGGCGTCCGGGTCTGCTGGTCGTCTTCTGGGCTCTCATTCGGAATGGGGAGAGCGCCTGCACCACGTCCGCAGCCGACGCGGGTCGTTCGTCAGGGGACTTTGCGAGGAGCGAAAACACGAGATCCTCGATGCCTTGCGGCACGTCGACCTCCAGCGCGGGCGGCTCCGCCGTGCACTGGAGGTTCAATAGCTCGCGTGGCGAACTCGAGCGGAAAGGAGCGGCTCCGGAGAGCATCTCGTACAGCACGAGGCCAAGCGCGTAGAGATCGCTGCGCGCATCAATCGCGCCCGCGTCGATTTGCTCGGGGCTCATGTATTGGAGCGTACCGATGCTTTGCGTCGATGGGCCGCTGGCCCCAAGGAGCACCTTCGCGACGCCGAAGTCCATGACCTTCACGGTGCGGTCCGCCAGGATCATCACGTTCTCGGGCTTCAAGTCGCGGTGGACGATGGCCAGCGACTGCTCGTGCGCGACCTGCAACGCGCCTGCGATCTGCGCGGCGAACTCGACGGCCTCCGTCAAACTGAGCTTCCCCTTGGAGGAGAGTTCTTCGCGGAGCGTGCGTCCCTCCAGGAACTCGAGGACCATCACGAGCTGACCCTCGTGCTCGATCGACGCCAAGCTGCGCACCAAGTTGGGGTGCTCGAGCTTGGCGAGGATTTCGATCTCGTTCAAGAAGAGGCGCCGACCGTCTTCGTGCCGAGTGAGCTCCGAGCGCAGGACCTTCAGCGCGACGCGGCGCTTGGAGAGCCGTTCTTCGGCCTCGTAGACCTTGCCCATCCCACCTTCGCCCACCAAACGCTTGATTTGGTACTCGCCAATCCGCTCCATGACGCCTTGATACGCGGCACAGCGCGATGCGATCTATTCGAGGATCGTGTCCTCGGCCTTGATCGCGATGTCGAGGAAGTCGTCCATGCCCATGGCGAGCGGCCTCGGGATGTCTTCGAGGTGGAAGAGGCGCACGTCTCGGATCTCGACGGTGTTTTTTTGAGGCTTGATGGGTGGGTCGACCTCGCAGGCGACCAGCACGGTGACGGCGTGAAAGCGGACGTCGCGATCCGGGCGCGAGAAGACTCCCAGCACTTTGCCCATGCGCACGTGGGTCACGCCGGCCTCCTCTTCGAGCTCGCGCAGCAGTGTATCTTTGAGCTGTTCGCCCCACTCGAGGGTGCCGCCGGGGAACGCCCAAGTCCCCGTGTCGCCGCGACGAATGAGCAGCCAGCGGCCGTCCTTGGTTCGCGCCGCCGCCACGATGCCCACGACAGGCCGACGTAACAGGTGACGCGCCACCTCGTACAGGACGCCGAACGCTGCGCGCGGGATTCGAAACATCTTCCGTTTAGTACACGAACCTGCGGTAGAAGCGGCGCATGAAGCTCGTCACGTACCGGACTCAGGCACATGGGCGCGCGGGGGTTCTTCACGGAGACTCCGTGCTCGATCTCGCGGCGTGCTTCTCATGGCTCGAGCACCGCGAGGGGCGACCGTGCAGCGAGCACGATGTCGACCACAAATACGGCCGCGGCGTGCTCGGGTTCGTCGAGAACGCGAGCGTGGCACGACCCGCGGCCGACGAGCTGATCGCTCTCTTCGACAAGGGCGAGCTGCCGCTCACGTTCGACGCACGAGCGACGGTCCTTGCCGCGAAAGACCTCCCGCTGCTCGCGCCGATCCCTCGACCGCCGTCGATGCGCGACGGCTACGCGTTTCGGCAGCACGTCGAGACCGCGCGCCGTAACCGCGGCCTCGAGATGATCCCCGAGTTCGATCAGTTCCCCGTCTTTTACTTCACCAATCACCAAAGCGTCGTAGGTCCCGGAGACGTGCACGTCGAGCCACTCCAGCTCGAGCGACTCGACTTCGAGCTCGAGGCCGCGGTCATCATCGGCAAGCAGGCAAAGAACCTCACGCCAGAGAACGCGGACGACGCGATCTTCGGGTTCACGATCATGAACGACTTCTCCGCGCGCGTGCTGCAGATGGAGGAGATGAAGCTCTCGCTCGGCCCGGCCAAGGGCAAGGACTTCGCGACGGGTCTCGGACCCTGGCTCGTGACCAAAGACGAGCTCGCTGCGCACGCGAAGGCGACCCCCCACGGCACGCATTGGGATTTGAAGATGAAAGCGCGCGTGAACGGCGCACAGGTCTCGCTCGGGAACGTGAAGGACATGACCTGGACCTTCGCGCAGATCCTCTCTCGCGTGAGCTACGGAGCGACGCTCCACCCCGGCGACGTGATCGGCTCGGGTACGTGCGGTACTGGGTGCTTCTTGGAGTTGAACGGGTCGAAAATCACGACTGATCAGTGGCTCAGGCCGGGAGACGTCGTCGAACTCGAGATCGACGGGCTCGGAATCCTCGGCAATCGCATCGTCGCGGCATGAGGTCCCGGCTCATGCTAGTATGCCGCCGCTAATCCGTTGGGAGGTCGTCATGAGAGGCTCACTTAAGCTCGCGCTGTTCGCATGTGTTGGCGTCGTCATCGCTTGCGCGCACGCTTCGGTGTTGGACGAGACCACCATCATTCCGACCGACGGCGGCAAAACCGACAAAGACGGCAGCAATCCGAACTTCGACGCCGGCAATCCGAACCTCGACTCCGGCAACCCGAGCCCCGACACGAGCACCAGCAACTGTACGACCTCTCCGCCGAGCAACGTCTGCGGCGTGGATCCGCAGTGCGGATGCAACAGCGACACGTGCGACGTGGACCTGATGAAGCTGGACGGCACGAGCGCGTGCGTCACCGCAGGGTCGACCGGCGTAGGCAAGGCGTGCACGGCCACCGCGAATCAGTGCGCGACCGGCCTGACGTGCATCTGGGGCGTATGCAGGCCCTACTGCGGCAGCATCGGTGACAAGGGCAAGTGCACGCAGTCCGGCACCGGCATCTGCCGGCAGTTGAACAACAGCAGCAGCCAACCCGTCGCGAACCTGCTGGTCTGCTCGACGAACTGCGTGCTCAATGACGCCAACTCCTGCGGCGGCAAATCGGGCTGCATCTTCGACAACGCCAACAGCGTCACGGACTGCTACCCGGTCGGCTCGTCGATGACTTGCTCGAAGAACCAGCCGAACTGCGCGCCGGGCTACGAGTGCATCACCACCAACATGACGACTGACACTTGCGCCAAGTGGTGCAAACTGGGCGGCAACGACTGCGGCGCCAAAGTCTGCGGCGGGTTCATGCCGAAGGTCCTCGTGAACAACGTGGAGTTCGGCGTCTGTCAGTAGTCTCTCCACTCCAGCTCCCGCTTCGTTGGCGCCCGGGGCACGGGAAGCACTCGGGATCGGGATGGGGGAGTGGGGATTGGTCACTCAGACGTGAGTTACTAACCGCTCGACGAAGAGGGCCGTCCTCCTCTAAGCTCCCGCGCCATGCCGATCAGTAAGAGCGCCCGCCCGTCCGTCGGGCCGAAGCGAACCCTCCGCAGCTTCACGGTCGTCCCGCGTCTGCCTGAGCCGCTCGAGCGCCTGCGGGAGATCGCCAAGAACCTCTGGTGGGCCTGGGCACCCGAGGCCCGTGAGCTGTTTTTGCGCATCGACGCGGAGCTCTGGGAAGAGGTGCACGGCAACCCGATCGAGCTGCTCGCACGCGCGACTCAAGCGCGCCTCGACGAACTCGCGCAAGACGACGTCTTCCTTGCACGCCTCGACGCCGCGCACGGCACGCTCAAGCGCTACCTCGCGCACGAAGGCTGGTTCAACAAGAATTTCCCCAACAGCAAGGACGCGCGCATCGCCTACTTCTCCATGGAGTACGGGCTGCACGAGTCGCTGCCGATCTACAGCGGCGGATTGGGCGTGCTTGCCGGCGATCACCTCAAGACCGCGAGCGACCTTGGGCTGCCGCTCGTCGGCGTCGGGCTCGCGTACGCGGAGGGCTACTTCCGACAAGCTCTGAACGACGACGGCTGGCAGCAAGAGCGCTACCCGATCAACGACTGGCACCGCCTCCCCGTCGAGGGCGTGAACGGTGCCGACGGCAAGCGCCTCATCATCCGCGTCGCCTACCCCGACCGCACCGTGTGCGCGCAGCTATGGCGCGTGCAGGTCGGGCGTGTCCCGCTGCTCTTGCTGGATAGCAACCTCGCGGAGAACACGGCCGAGGATCGCGCGATCACCGGGCCCCTGTACGGTGGAGATACCGAATTTCGCATCCGCCAGGAGATCATGCTTGGCATCGGCGGCGTGCACGCACTCGAGGCGATCGGCTACTCGCCCACCGTCTGTCACATGAACGAGGGCCACTCGGCCTTCCTCGCGATCGAGCGCATCGGGCGGCTCGTCCGCGATCACGGAGTGTCCTTCAGCGTCGCCTCCGAGGCACGCAGCGCGCAGAACATCTTCACCACGCACACGCCCGTTCCTGCGGGCAACGACTCGTTCGACGCCGCGATCGTCCGGCGCTATCTCGAGCCTTACCGCGCCGCGCTCGGCATCACGGACGACGAGCTCATGAGCCTCGGTCGAGTGGACACGACGGACGCTACGTCGAAGTTCCAGATGCCCGTGCTCGCCATCCGCACGGCAGATCACTACAACGCCGTCTCCGCGCTGCACGGCGAGGTGAGCCGCACGATGTGGAAGAAGCTCTGGCCCGAGCTGCCCGAGCACGAGATCCCGATCCATCACGTGACCAACGGCGTGCACATCGCGTCGTGGATCAGCGACGAAATGGCCGCTCTCTTCACGCGCTATCTCGGCCCTCGCTGGGCGGAGACGCCGGACGACGCCGCCTTGTGGGCGCGCGTCGAAGAGATCCCCGACGCAGAGCTCTGGCAGATCCACGAGCACCGTCGTCATCGCCTCGTGACCTTGTGCCGGCGATGGCTGAAGGGCGCCGCCAAGCGCCGCAACGAGCCCAAGGAGGCGATCCTCGCCGCCGAAGAGGTGCTCGACCCTCGCGCGCTCACGATCGGCTTTGCCCGAAGGTTCGCGACGTACAAGCGCGCGGCGCTCTTGTTCACGGACGTGGAGCGCGTGCGCCGTTTGCTCGGAGATCCCGCGCGCCCGGTGCAGCTCGTCTTCGCCGGCAAGGCGCACCCGCAAGACGAAGGCGGCAAAGAACTCATCAAGCAGATCGTCCACGCGAGCCGCGACGCGGGCATACAAGGCAAGGTGGTCTTCATCGAGGACTACGAGATGCGCATCGCGCGCGCGATGGTCAGCGGCGTGGACGTGTGGCTCAACACGCCACGCAGGCCCCACGAGGCGAGCGGCACGAGCGGCATGAAGGCCGCCGCGAACGGCGCCCTCAACGTGAGTGTGCTCGACGGCTGGTGGGCAGAGGCATGGGCGGATCACGGCCGCGACGTCGGCTGGGCCATCGGGCGCGGCGAAGAGTACGAGGACGCCACCGGCGACAAGATCGAGGCGGAGCTGCTCTACGATCTCCTCGAGCACGAGGTGGTGCCGCTCTTTTTCCAGCGCGAGACCCGCGACCAGCTCCCCCGCGGCTGGATCCGCCGCATGAAGAACGCGATCAAGATGCTCGCGCCGCAGTACAACACCGCGCGAATGGTGCGTGAGTACACCGAGAAGTTCTACGTGCCCTCCATCGCGCTCTCTCACCGCATGACGGACGGAGACTTTCGAGGTGCGCGAGAGCTCGCGAACTGGAAGGAGCGCGTGCGTGCGGCTTGGCCGGCGGTGCGCATCGCCGAGGTGCGGCAGGACGCCGACGGCGAGGTGCCCGTCGGAGAGACCGTGAAGGTCAAGGCGACCGTCTCGCTCGGCGGGCTCGCGCCAGAGGACGTGGTCGTCGAGCTGTACCACGGGCCGACTGCCGGAGGGCACGAGCTCGCGCGCGGACAGGTCGAGCGGATGCGCGTCACCGAGAAGCTTGGGGACGGTCGCTTCCAGTACGCCGGCGAGATCGCCGCCAAGGATAGCGGCGCGCATGCGTTCGCCGTTCGCGTGATGCCGTACAGCGCGGCGATGAGCCACCCGTACGAGACCTCACTCGTGAAGTGGGCTTAGCTCCTGTTCCCGTAAACGT